>JAFQHE010000010.1 GCA_017398125.1 Bacteroidales bacterium | reverse complement strand
TCTATTGGAGCCTTGTCAGAATCTTTCATCTTCTCGCCAATCATGTCGATTGAATCGTAAAAAATAGCATAAGCGATACTCTTCTTACCCTGCAACATCAAATTATTCACGAAACGGGTTACCATTACATCGTGAAACTTCGGATCAGGAAGTAGAATCCTCTTTTTAGGCTTCGATTTTCTCATTTTTTCTTAAACTTTTAAATGATTAATGACTTACTTCTTAGCTGCTTTTGGTCTCTTAGCGCCGTATAGAGAACGTGATTGTTTACGTCCGTCTACACCAGCAGTATCCAAAGCACCTCTAAGAATGTGATAACGTACTCCTGGAAGGTCTTTAACACGACCACCTCTTACTAGCACGATTGAGTGCTCCTGCAAGTTATGGCCCTCTCCAGGGATGTAGGCATTCACCTCTTTTTGATTTGTCAACCTTACACGAGCTACCTTACGCATAGCTGAGTTAGGTTTCTTAGGAGTTGTAGTGTATACACGAACACAAACTCCACGTCTTTGAGGACAAGCATCAAGTGCACGAGATTTTGATTTCTCTACAATAACCTCGCGACCGTTGCGAACTAACTGTTGAATTGTTGGCATAATTAATTGTTAATCTTTACTTTATACTAAAACCCGAGTATAAAACGGGTTGCAAAGATAGAATTAATTTCTTAAACTACAAAGATTTATAAAACTTTTTCTCCCGACGGCACAAAATTATCCCCAAATTATCAACAGCATACGAGTGGTACAAAACCCCCGCCCGACAGTCAAAACAGGAGCGCAGCTGCATACATCAAGGGATACTGCAGGATCAGAAGCCGGGCAGTGTCATATATATGGTAGGCACAAGCAGAAGGAAACCCGCCAGAACGAGCAGCAGCACAAACGGCAGCATCCATTTGAACCACTTGTTGTATGGTATGCGGGCTATTCCCAATACGGCAATAAGCACACCGGATGTTGGGGTAATCATGTTTGTAAAGCCGTCGCCGAACTGGAATGCAAGCACGGTAGCCTGTCGGCTCACCCCAATTATATCTGAAAATGGAGCCATTATAGGCATTGTTATGGCAGCCTTTGCACTTGCCGAAGGTATTACAAGGTTTATTACGGTCTGTATTGCGTACATCATGCCAATAGAGGCAAGCTCTCCTGCCTTGCCCAAGCCTGAAGCCATTGCATTGAGAATGGTATCAATTATGTGTCCCTCTTCAAGGATATACACGATACCTGCCGCAAGACCCACGATAAGTGCGGCACTCAAAATATCCTTTGCACCTGCCATCAGTTCATTGACGATCTTGTTTGCGCTCAAGCCCATCGCTATGCCGCTCAATATGCCCAAAGCGAGGAACAGCGCAGAAATTTCACCTATATACCATTGGTATCCCAAGACACCTACAACGAGATACAGGATTGTGAAGCCCAGCAATGACAATATATAAAAATGTACCGACTTGAATAGTGCATAGCCGCATACTCCGGCAAAAAGCAACGCACAAACAGGCAAAAGCCATGGTGTATGATAAGAGGTTGCTCCTATTGAAATGCTGCAGCTTCCGCTGTAGACAGCTGTAAATCCAATAACCGCCAAAAGGGCAATTGCGTACGACACCTTTGATGCCGCATTGGTATAATATTCAAGCTTGCCGCCATCCCGGGTCACCTGCTCCCTCCAATTGGCATCAAGTTCATACATTATAGACTTTTGCGGATTTTTCTTTATACGATTGGCATACCACAGTACCACAGTTATCATTATTACGTTAAGTACCACCCAACAGAAGAGACGGTACTCTATGCCTGAAAACAGCGGCAGTCCTGCAATGTCCTGTGCAATGCCTATTGTAAATGGATTCAGAATGGCCCCTGCAAAACCCACATGGGCGGCCACATATACCATACATACGCCTACAATGGAGTCGTAGCCCATTGAAATTGCCAAAGGTATTATAATGACAACAAAGGCTATGGTCTCCTCACTCATCCCGAACACCGCGCCAAAGAGACTGAACATAAGCATTACAAGAGTAATTACAATATTGTTCACGCCTATCCTGGCCAGCATCCTGTTCTTTTCAAGTTTTGTGACATATCCGAGAAAGGAGAATATTCCCGCATCAACAGCACGGCTTTTGTTTACCACCCAGAATGATGCTCCAATTATAAGTATAAAGACTATTATTCCTGCCTGCCTGGTAAATCCGCTGTAAAAGGCAGAGAGCACCTGCCAGCTCTGTCCGACAGCCGGCACATCTGTAAAGAGCACACCTGCCCCCTCTTTTGCTGCAGAGTGACCGCTCTGCACAGCAACCGAATCCTGACACTCCTGTGTGGCAACCTCAACATACTTGCCTCCCGGCACAAGCCATGTGGCAAGTGCGCATATAAGTATGATTCCGAAGATTATTACGTAGGTATTCGGGAACTCCCTCTTCTTTTTTTGATTATTTGTTTGTGACATGTCATCATCTTTTTGATCCGCCGCAAAGATAATAAATTAGAGCTTTATTCATATTTGACTCCATAAGTCCATTTTTTGGAGATTATCAATTATATTTGTATTCATAAATTTAAACGTGAATATCATGACCAGAAAAATTCTTTTATTAGGCTCCGGAGAATTGGGAAAGGAGTTTGTTATTGCAGCCAAACGCAAAGGACAATATGTTATTGCTTGTGACTCATACGCCGGGGCTCCGGCCATGCAGGTAGCAGATGAATTTGAAGTATTCAGTATGTTGGACGGTGATGCCCTTGAGGCCGCTGTTGCAAAGCACAACCCCGACATTATAGTTCCTGAAATTGAGGCTATACGCACAGAGAGACTTTATGATTTTGAGAAACGCGGAATTCAGGTGGTTCCAAGCGCAAAGGCTGTAAACTACACAATGAACCGCAAAGCCATCCGTGACCTTGCTGCTAAAGAATTGGGTCTAAAGACAGCCAAATACTTCTATGCCAAATCACTTGAAGAGTTGAAGGAGGCGGCTGAAAAGGTTGGCTTCCCTTGTGTTGTAAAACCTTTGATGTCTTCTTCGGGTAAAGGCCAGTCTGTTGTAAAGAGTGCAGATGATATTGAGAAGGCCTGGATTTATGGTTGCGAAGGCAGCAGGGGAGACATCAAGGAGCTTATTATTGAAGAGTTCATAAAATTTGACAGCGAAATTACACTGCTTACAGTTACCCAGCAGAATGGTCCTACACTCTTCTGTCCGCCAATCGGCCATGTGCAGATCAGCGGTGACTACAGGGAGAGTTTCCAGCCTGCCCCAATCAGACCTGACCACCTTGCCCAGGCACAGGAGATGGCTGCAAAAGTTACAGAGGCCCTTACAGGTGCCGGAATATGGGGTGTCGAGTTCTTCTTGAGCAATGAGAACGGAGTTTACTTCTCAGAGCTCTCACCACGACCTCACGATACAGGAATGGTCACTCTTGCCGGAACTCAGAATCTTTCAGAGTTTGAACTTCACTGCCGCGCTGTCCTTGGTCTTCCTATTCCGGAGATTACTCAGGAGCGTTACGGAGCCAGTGCTGTTATCCTCTCTACAATTGCCAGCCAGGAGGCCCCTCGCTACAGAGGCGAAGAGGAGGTTTGCAAAGAGACAAACACATATCTGAGAATCTTTGGCAAACCATTTACAAGGGTTAACCGCAGAATGGGAGTTGTTGTCTCTTATGCACCTGTCGGGAGCGACCTTGACGCCCTAAGGGACAAATGTAAAGCTGCCGCAGCTAAAGTGGAGGTATATTAGCCCCAATACGCAATATATTCATTTTTTAACTTAAAATTCTTCATTATGGGAACTCAAAACAACATTGTATCTGCCAATGCTCAAAAATATATAGATCAGGAAGAGAAATATGGTGCACATAACTACCACCCGCTTCCGGTTGTATTGTCAAAAGGAGAAGGAGCCTTTGTCTGGGATGTTGACGGCAAGAGATATTTTGACTTTCTCTCAGCATACTCAGCTGTAAACCAAGGGCATTGTCATCCTAAAATCATAGAGGCGCTCTGTGATCAGGCACACACCCTTTGCCTTACATCAAGAGCATTCTACAATGATTGTCTTGGCCCGTATGAAGAGTTTGTATCAAAGTTCTTCGGATATGACAAGATGCTCCCTATGAACTCTGGAGCGGAGGCTGTTGAAACAGCACTGAAACTTGCCCGCAGATGGGGTTACGTAGAGAAGGGCATTCCCGAAGATCAGGCAATAATCATCTGCTGTAACGGCAATTTCCACGGCCGAACCATATCTATAGTATCCATGAGTTGCGACCCCGATTCATATTCACAGTATGGCCCTTTTACTCCTGGTTTTGTAAAGATTCCGTACAATGATCCAGGAGCCCTCAAGGCGGTACTTGAAGAGTGCGGTGCCCAAACGGCAGCATTTCTTGTAGAGCCTATACAGGGTGAGGCCGGAGTATTTGTTCCCGACGACGGGTACCTTAAAGAGTGCTATGATTTATGCAAGGCTCATAATGTACTCTTTGTAGCAGATGAGGTTCAGACTGGAATTGCCCGAACAGGAAAGATGCTCTGCTGTGACCACGAAGGTATAAGACCTGATATTGTAATACTCGGCAAGGCCATTTCAGGAGGAGTATTGCCGGTATCCGCATGTCTTGCAGATGATGAGATAATGCTCACAATCAAGCCTGGAGAGCATGGTTCTACATACGGTGGATTCCCTCTTGCAGCTCGTGTTGCTGTTGCGGCTCTCAGTGTTATCAAAGATGAGAAACTGACTGAAAACGCAGAACGTCTCGGCAAGATTTTCAGGGAAGAGATGAGCAAACTCAACTCCCCATTCATCGAACAGATCAGAGGAAAGGGTCTTCTGAATGCCATTGTAATAAAACCGCACAACGGCAAGGAGGCCTGGGATGTCTGTCTGAAAATGGCAGAAAACGGACTTTTGGCAAAACCTACCCATAAACACATCATCAGATTTGCACCGCCATTGGTAATAACAGAAGATGAACTCAGGGTGGCTATTGGAATTATAAAGGAGTCTATCACCTCACTTGAGTAATCTTCCTGAATAGACAAAACAGTACATTCCATTAAATTGAACAACAGTCAAACAGAGAGAAATGAAAGGATACTTTACCAATAAAGTGCTTATGGTCAGACCGGTTGCCTTCGGGTACAACAGCCAGACTGCCGAAAACAACAAATTCCAGCAGAACGGCTTTGAAGAGGGGGCCCAACAGAAGGCTCTTGAAGAGTTTGACAATTATGTAAAAGAGCTGAGGGAGGCCGGCATTGAGGTTCTGGTCGTTGAAGATACCCCTGAACCGCACACTCCTGATTCAATCTTCCCAAACAACTGGTTCTCTACCCATAGTGCCGAGGAGCTCTCTTCTGATGATACTCAAGATGGTGCCGATGGTAAGAGTACCATTGTCCTTTACCCGATGTTTGCCCCAAACAGAAGGGAAGAGAGAGGCAAAAATGTTATGGAACGGCTGAAAGAGCATTATGGCAACAGCTATAATCTTGTAGATTTCACAGAATCTGAAAAGGAGGGGGCATTTCTTGAGGGCACAGGAAGTCTTATCCTTGACAGGGAGAACAAGATAGCCTATGCCTGCATTTCGCCAAGAACAGATGAGGATCTGCTTGATGAGTGGGCCGACAGATTGGGCTATGACTACTGCTCTTTTGAGGCAACAGATGATGACGGCACTCCAATATACCATACAAATGTAATGATGTGTATTGGAAGCAGATATGCAATAGTATGTCTGGATGCAATAGAGAATATTGAAGAGCGGATGACCCTGATTGAAGTGGTTGAAGAGAGCGGCAAGGAGATTTTTGAAATAACCCTTGAGCAGATGGAGTCATTTGCAGGCAATATGCTGGAGCTACAGGGAAAAGATGCTATGGGCAAGTCAAGACCGGTACTTGTAATGTCAAAAACTGCAAAAGAGTCTCTCGACAGCGAGCAACTGCATCTGCTCCAGAACTACGCAACAATTGTTGCTCCCGACCTTGACTGCATTGAGAAGAATGGCGGTGGTTCAGCCAGATGCATGATAGCAGAGATATTCTGATTCGGCCGGGTTGCATCCGGTTTGCGGTCGGTATGTATGCTTGATTTACGGTCATGAGCTGCACTTCAATTTTAAACGGCACACTCCGTTTCTGTTTGTCAGAGCCGGGATGTGCCGTAAAATTTTATTTCAGCGCAAGAGGAGAGCTACAGAGCTATGAGCATCATTATCTGGGCAGTAAGCACCCTCAAAAACATACACAACGGATAGACTGTCGCGTACGATATAGCCTGTCTGTTATTTGGTGAAACAGAATTTGAGTAGGCCAATGCCGATGGGTTTGTACAGCTCGCAGCCATAACTCCCATCAGTGTATAATAGTTGAGCTTCCAACCGAATCTGCCAATGGCAGCTCCAATAAGTAAAGGAACAACGGTTATTATAACGCCATACAGAACCCACATATAACCGCCGTCGTTTACAATGGTATCAATGAATCCTTCGCCAGCACTCAAACCAACCGCAGCAAGGAAAAGGGATATACCAATCTCCCTCAACATCATATTGGCACTCTGGGTCGTATAGGTGACCACCTTGAACTTGTAACCAAAGCTGCTTATAAGGATTGCAACAATAAGCGGACCTCCAGCCAAACCTAACTTCACTGCCTGTGGCATTCCCGGTATTGCAAAAGGGATTGATCCAAAAATGACACCCACAGCTATTCCGAGGAAAATACCCATAAGATTAGGATGTCTCAAATCCTTGGCAGAGTTTCCAAGAACGCTTGCAAGAGCATCAATATTCTCCTCTGCTCCCACCACAAGCACCCTGTCTCCAAACTGCAACTGAAGATCTCCAGCCGCTACAAGATCTACACCTGCTCTGGTAACCCTGGTAACATTCACTCCATAAAGAGCCCTTACATTGAGCTGTCCGAGGGTCTTGCCGCTCACTTTCTCCTTTGTAATGACAATCTTGCGGCTTACAAGCTGCTGGTCAAGTTCCCTCCACTCCTTTGTCTCCATCTCTATCTGCTCGCCTATAAAGGCAACTATGGTATCCCTGTTCTGCTCATCTGTAATAAGCAGCAACTTGTCTCCGCTCTGCACTTTTGTTGTTCCGGTAGGTATCTCTATCTTGCCGTCTACCCTGCAGAGTCGGCTAACGACATAATCCTTGTCAAGCAGATCATGCATCTGCTCAATTGACTTCCCGACAATCGCTTCATTCTTTACTACAACCGAAAACTTAACCGCAGCCTTTGTGCCATCAGACTCCTCAGCCTTGGCCTGTTCGTTCTCCCTCTCTATCTTCATTCCAAAGAGGAACTTTATTGCCACAATAGACAATGTGATGAATACCACACCCAAAGGATATGCCATGGCGTATCCCATGGCAATTGACGGATCGGCCTGCCCCATAGTATCGGCATAAGTCTGCTGGGCCGCTCCAAGTCCTGGAGTATTTGTTACAGCTCCAAAAAGAATACCCACCATGGTAACCATATTGAGTCCGGTTACAAGATGGATAATATAGGCGACAGCACAAGCCAGAAGCACAATTATTGCTGCCAGCACATTAAGCGTAACACCACCCTTCTTGAATGATGAGAAGAAGCCCGGACCAACTTGCAATCCTACAGAAAAGACAAAGAGTATTAGGCCGAACTCCTTTACAAACTGAATTATGGTATCATTTACACCCATGTTGAAATGACCGAAAACAATGCCAACAAAAAGCACCCAGGTCACTCCTAATGAAACACTTCCAAACTTGATTCTGCCCAAAAGCACTCCAATGGTAACCACCAATGAAAAGATAAGCACAGCATGGGCTATTGTATCTCCAAAAAACAGGCTCTCCAACCAATTCATATCTTTATACTTTTAATTCAGACCGCAAAAATACTCATAATTTCATATAAATAAAAAGAAACAGCACCCCTGCATCTTCAGCTGAGAGTGCTGTCATCCTCATGTATCAGCATTTCAGGTATACCGCACCCATGAACAAAGCCCAACTGCGTTACCTTATAACACCTTTCCTATAAGCTACAAGAAGCTCCTTGAGATCTTCAATCTGCTCAATAAGTCTCTTGCCGTTGTCGGTATCCCTTACAAGTATGCGCTGGTCAAGGGACTCTACAACTTTTGTTTCTGATATAATGTCAATGCCCTGCTCTATAGCCTTTTGTCTTGACTCAAACGGCTCATGCTGAACAAGTTTCAAACCATATGAGTTATAAACTAAAGTATATCCTCCAATACCTGTCTCCTTTTGGTAGGCTTTTGAATATCCGCCATCAATAACAAGGAGTTTGCCCTCTGCCTTAATAGGATTTTCTCCTTGGGTTGTCTTTACAGGTATGTGTCCATTAATGATATGCGCATGCTCTGTATCTTCAATGCCAAATTCACGCAATATCATCTCACATATATCCTTCCTGTTTTTCAGAACATAGTAACTGCCCTTGTGCTCCTTTTGTACCTCTTTGTCGCTCAACAGATAGCGTTCAAAAGTTGCCATCCTGTTCTTGTCAAACGGAGGAGATACTGGGCCACACCACAAATACCATATGAAGTCCTGGCCGTATAGTTTGCTGGCCGAATTCAACTCACTGTAATATGCATTTCTCACAAGCTGGTCTACCCTATCAAAAAGTTCTTTTCCGGAGTATGCTTTTCCATTTATGGTCAATGACTTGAACGACCCGTCCTCATTCAAAGGAACCGACCCGTGATAGAGCAGATTGTTGTTTCTTACCAGATAGAGAGCTCCATGGGAATAGATGCAATCCATGTGACGCGCCAATCTCGCACTTGATGTAAAACTCTTTGTAAGCTGCTCAATAATATTGGCCTCCTCAGGAGTAAGCTTATACGGATCTTTTGGATCAACTGTTGGGAAGAGTTTGTCCCTCAACTCGTAATCCTTGCCATCTATCCTCACTGTACCCTTCTCAAAATCAATCAGGTGCAGCAAATTCCTATCCTCCATACCAAACTCCTTCCTACGCTCAATAATCTGATGCTCAAGTTTGAACTGCATAATGGTTATTGCCTTATGCATTTTGGCACACAAATTAAGTTGCTTTGGATCTACAATACCCTCATCCGAATTCTTCGGATAGAAAATAGTACAAGGATCATCCTTGTATGCCTCCATCACATAGGTGGCCAACGGAAGCAGATTGATTCCATAACCCTCCTCAAGCGTTACAAAGTTGGCATATCTGAAACACATCCTTAACACATTGGCAACACAAGAGGGGCTACCCGCGGCAGCACCCATCCAAACAAGGTCATGGTTTCCCCATTGGATATCGAAATCATGGTACTCACACAAAGTATCCATAATGATATGCGCACCCGGGCCTCTGTCGTAAATATCTCCTATTATATGGAGAGAATCAATTGTCAGGCGCTGTATGAGCTTACATATCGCTATAATGAAGTGATCTGCCCTGCCGGTAGAGACAATGGTCTCCACAATAGCCATTATATAGTGGTGCTTGTTGGCCTCCTCTCCTTTTGATTCATGCAAAAGCTCCTCAATTATATATGCATACTCTTTAGGGAGAGCTTTTCTCACTTTTGAACGTGTATATTTGGACGAGACATTGGAACAGACTCTCACAAGTCTCATAAGCTCAACTTTGTACCACTCTTCAATATCAGTCTCCTTCTGCTTCACTATCTTCAATTTCCCTTCAGGGTAGTATATAAGAGTACACAAATCCCTCTTTTCAGAGTCTCTCAATGTATGTCCGAATATCTCTTCAACCTTACGCTTAACCGTTCCTGAAGCATTTCTCAAGACATGCTGGAAAGCCTCATGCTCACCATGCAGGTCTGTAACAAAGTGCTCCGTTCCCTTTGGAAGGTTCAATATAGCCTCAAGATTTATAATCTCGGTACTGGCAGCCTGTATGGTAGGAAAACTCTTAGCCAACAGCTGCAGATATTTCAAGTCCCTTTTCATAGTTGTGATTTTTGTTCAGTTCAAATTTTTCGCAGATTATCTTTTCTGCAACTGTTTCAATGCCTCCTCAATAGCCCTTTCCAATTGAGGATCCTTGCCTTTAAGCCTATCTTCAAATGTGTTTTTCACATATATGTCAGGTTTGACACCTGTTGACTCAAGATCCTTGCCGTCAAGAGAGTAACATCCCCATGCAGGCAACCTTACAAGAGAACCGTCAATAAGTCTTGTTCCAGTTGTAAAGATAATCCAGCGGTAAGTCTCAGTACCCACAATTGTTGCAAGGCCCAAAGTCTTTATTCCATTTGAGGTCACCTCTGCATCACTCAAGCTTCGCTCATTTACCAAAGCAATTACAGGCATGTCTCCAGGGGTCACATTAGGATGAGGATTGCCAGGGAAATCCCTGTAAGCCCAATTGAAGTGAGCCTTCTGTGCCAAGAAATCAAGAACCTCCTTATGGACATTTCCACCATTGTTGAAACGCAAATCAAGAATTATCGCCTCCTTTCCGATTGAGCGGGTATGCATATCCTTCAAGAATTCCTTCAACTCCTCATCTACCATATCGCGCATATGGGTATACATTATCTTGCCTTTTCCCAATTTGTCAACAAGAGCCCTGTTGGTATCTTCCCACTCATTGTAGAGCCAGTTTTTGACATCCCTGTATGATACAGTATGCATCTTTACATCAAACTCCTTACCTGAACGGCTGAATCTGAGTTTAAGCTCCGGAACCTTTACGGTTACAGCAAAATAAGACTCCCTGTTGCGTGCGGCATCTACGCGCTCGCCATTGACTGCCACAAGGATGTCACCCGCCTGCAGACCGGCCTCAATAGTATTGGCTGGAGAATCTGTCAGTACACCTGCTACAGTATATGGTTTTGTCCTGTTCCATAGAATACCGGTCTCCATGGTGTAGGTCTTTGTAAGCGGAGATTCCATATCATCACCACCTGTTCTGAATCCCAAATGTGATGAATTCAACTCGCCCAACATATCTGTAACAAGTGTCATCAAATTAGTACGGCTTCTCACATAAGGAAGGAAGGTTGCATAGTAATCTCTCTTCTCTGCCCAGTTCACGCCATGGAAATTCACATCATAGAAATTCTGGTCTATTTTACCCCACGCCTCATAAAACATCTGTTCAAACTCATTCTTCACATCCTTCTCGACCGATTTCTTGATGGTGATCTTGGTTGTTCTACCGCTTGCAAGATCCACTTTTGAAATGTCGGCACCCGAAACAAAGTACAAGTCATTGTCAGAAGAGATGAAATGGCCTCTCTTCAAATCCTTAACCTCCTTTGCCTTTGCAAACGGATCAGAGAGCTCAAGACTGAAAATTTTTCCTTCAGAGAGATACAACAGCCAAGATTTGTCCTTGCTCTTGAATGTATATACACCCTTTGCCCCCAATTTGACCTCAACGGCCCTTCTGAGTATATTGTCAAAGTTTATCTTGACCTCCATCTCCTCCTTCTTCGCCGACGGTTTCTTCACATCCCCACTCTTGTCCTCCTTCTTTGCACTATCCGCCTTCTCTGATGCCTCCTCCTTCTTGAACAGTTCATCATATACATCAGACTGGAATGGTGTTACATTATATCTGTCCAACGGAAGCTTGTACAAATCGGGGTATCCACCTCCGCCCCTTGGGAATGTTGTCTCATAATAATCCGCTATCATGAAGAGATACTTGCCGTCAGGGGAGAAACAAGGATTTCCCTCGGAACATGTGGAATTTGTAAGATTACGTAACTTTTTCTCTTTAAATGAATAGATGTAAATCTCACCCTCAAACATATTCACAGCCTCAAAAGCAAGATAGCTGTCATCTGGAGAGAAGTTGAGGTTATATGTTGCGTATGACCAGAATTGGGCATCAGCTATCTTCTCAGCCACATCTGTTGCCGTATTGAGGATCATTACGTCATGATTGCCGCTGATAAAGGCAATCTTGTCACGTTTTGCAGATGAGGTCAGATTGCGCACATTGCAGGCTGCTGTAAAGATAGGCTGCTCTGCAGCGGAGCCGTCAGCCTTTATCTTGTAGATGTTTGTGAAGCCTCTGTTTGTCCGGGTGTAATATAGGGTATTATTGTCCTTTGCCCAAACAATCTCATCAACCCTTTCATTCATAGGGGTATTCAACGGCATCTGATATTTGCCTTTGACGTCACTTATATACAGAAGACCTCTGATTGCCAAAGCAAATTTCTTTCCGTCGGGAGAAACTGCCACAGTTGTAGGCACCTCATTTTCATAATTGCGTTCTACCACAACATTATTGTCTGCAATTGAGATCTGCGGCTGTGAAACCTTTCCGCTCTTCACATCAAGAATATGCAACTTGTACTCAAGAATAAAGGCAATCTTGCTTCCATCAAAACTTATAGACGGATACTGCAACGATTTGTCAAAAGAGGTCAGTTGCACCTCCTCTCCGTTTTTGGTATATTTTACAATGTTGGATTCCTTGTTGAACTTGTCTGTCACGTAATAGAGGTTGCCATTCATATCAACCATCGGCCATGTATCCTTGCCCTCATACGAGGTAAGCTCCTTATACTCCTTTTTTGCCGGATTCCATGATTTGATGTTCGGGTTGTGCTCGCCCACATATCTTTTTCGGGTAGGAAAACTTATGCTCTCACCCGATTCATTGAAGTATATTTCGCCTGTTTTAGGGTTCTGGGCAACATTTACAATAGTATTGAAATAGTTGTCAAACAGCCTTACAGGTGTTCCTCCTGAAACTGCAACACTATATGTGGTACGGTCATTTGCCCTGTTGGTCTCAAAAAAGACCATCTTTGAATCTGCACTCCAGCCTGTTGGGTAATCATTGCCCTCATGCCATGTAAGCCTTCTCACCTCTCCACCCTCTACAGGCACAACATAGAGATCCCTGTTGCCCTGAATATCTGAAGCAAAAGCTACATACTTGCCGTCGGGAGAGACCTTGGGCATCGTCTCATTGGCACCCAAAGAGACAAATCTCATTGCAAGCCCACCCTCCGCAGGCACCTTGAAAATATCTCCGTCATAGGAGAAGTATACTGTTTTTCCGTCGGGAGAAAGAGATGGGTTATAAGGGAAATATAATGTGTTTGCAGCCGCCAAGAAGGGCACCGCCATAAGAAAGAGTAAAAGGAATCTTTTCATACTTTAAATTTTTAATTACAGAAGTTAAAGATACGAAAAATTGCTCCTCTTTATACCATGTTTATACAAAATTGCAATTAAAATTGAAACACCTCTTTTTTTGCCGTTCCCGACAGATAGGCAGTCCTCACCACAAGGTGGGCCATATATGCCACCCATAGGGACTGGACGCCGATTGATCCGTTCAAGGCAAAATAGCATATATAGAAGGCCACAACAGCATATATCATGGAGTTGCGGATGGCTATAGAAGCCGTTGCGCCAATAAAGATTCCGTCCCACGTAAAGGCCGCACAACTCACAACAGGCATTACAAGCAACCATGGCAAAAACGGGCGGGAGGCATCAATAACCTGCTGATTATCTGTAAGCATTCTCACAAGAGGCTCTCCTGCCACAAGATAAACCAATGTTGAAACCACACCTATTGAAAGACTCCAAACAAAAATCACCTTAACTGATCTGACCAATGAGTCCCTCTCTTTTGCTCCTATATACCGCCCCGCAAGAGCCTCTCCGGCATAGGCGAACCCGTCAATAAAGTATGAGAAGAGCATCATCAGCTTCATCATTATGGTACATACAGCCAAGAGGACATCTCCATATTGTGCGGAGAGTGAAGTGAATCCGGTGTATATGAACAGAAAACAGATTGAACGGATGAAGAGATTTGAGTTGAGCACAAAAAACCTCTTGATGCTGCTTAAAGCAATGCTTGACTTTAGGTTTATATATTTGAAATACCTCCTGTAGCCTGTAAACATGAAGATTATGCTCAATACAAGTCCTGTATATTGCGCAACTACAGTTCCAGCAGCAATACCTTTGAATCCCATACCGGCATAGAGTGAAAAGAAGATGCTTGCAGCAAGATTGGTCAGGTTGATTGTAACATCAACAGCCATCGGTCTTACGGCATTCTGCATTCCAATGAAAAAGCCCTTGAACACATACAGCGAAAGGGTTGCCGGAGCGGCCCATATCCTTATGAAATAGTACTCCCTCGCCAGCTTCTCCACCTGGGGAGAGGCCTCTATGAACTTAAATGCCAAGTCTACATACAAATATTGTATTGACCAGATTATAAGCGTTATTATGACAGACGTAAAGATTCCCTGAACAAAAACCCTCATTGCCTCCTCAAAATCCCCCTTACCATAAGCCTGGGCAACCATACCACTGGTTCCGACCCTGAGAAATCCCATATTCCAGTAGAGCAGGTCAAAAAGCATGGTTGCAACTGCAACAGCACCAATAAGGGCAGCCTCTCCCAGCCTTCCGGCAATGGCAACATCAACCATGCCGACCAACGGCACAGTTATATTTGCAAAGATGCTCGGTATTGCCAGTTTAAGTACCTGTCTGTTCATATCCTCATCTGACAGCAGCCTGCTGTCGGTTTATCTGTACTTGCCCTCCTCATCAAGCATACCGAGATAGGACTCATACCTTTCAACAGATATTTCACCGCTCTCAAGAGCCTCCTTTACAGCACATCCCGGTTCATGCGTATGTGTACACGGAACAAATCTGCAATTGTCCTCAACACGCAGCATTTCAGGGAAATATGTACTAAGCTCCTCAGGTTTTACATCTACAAGTCCAAATCCCCTGATACCAGGTGTATCAACCACAAACCCGCCAGATTCAAGTTTGTGCATCTCATAAAATGTTGTAGTGTGCTTTCCCTGAAGATGATACGCAGAGATCTCCCCTATTCTCAGATCAAGTTCCGGATCAAGGGCTGAAATTATTGATGACTTGCCCACTCCCGATTGCCCCGAAAAGAGAACAATCTTATCCTTGCACATATCCTTCAGGCTCTCCATTCCCAAACCGCTTTCCACCGATGTCTCAATCACATTGTATCCGGCGCCATTGTATATGGACTTGAATGCCTCAACCATCTGCAATGCATCCTGGTCATAAAGATCCATTTTGTTGAGTACTATGGTAACAGGTACGTTGTATGCCTCACAGGTAACAAGAAACCGGTCAATGAATGGCAGCTTGACCTCCGGAAAATTTATTGTTACAATCAGAAAAGCCATATCAATATTTGCCGCTATCACATGCGACTGGCGGCTCAGATTCGTTGACTTTCTCACAATGCAGTTCCTGCGTGGCTGTATGGCCTTGATTGTTGCCGGACCATTGGCCTCTCCAGCATCAAATTCCACAATATCCCCCACAGCAACCGGATTGGTTGAACTTGACCCTTTGAGCCTCAATTTTCCCTTTATAACAGCAGGAAAGAGATCCCATTCCGGCAATTTTGAGAGCAGATAGTGACTTCCGGTATGTTTTACTACAAAAGCTGTATCAGTTTTAATCTTATCCATAGGTGCGAATATACAAAATTGTACAAAAAACATTACCTTTGTAATACAAATATTAGCAAATTTACCAGTAATGTATACCATTCAAGAGCTAAAAGATATTGTTACCAAAGGGCTCTCTTCTCTGGACTTCAACAGGGAACCCTCTGATTTGTACAATCCTTTGGGATATATGATTTCCATTGGAGGAAAAAGGTTGAGACCTGTCACCTGTCTTATGACCTACAATCTCTTCTCCGACAGAATTGAAAAATCCATCCTCTATCCGGCAATGGCACTTGAGGTCTTCCACGGATTCACACTTATACATGATGACATTATGGACAAGGCCGACATCCGCAGAGGACAGCCTACCGTACACAAAAAGTGGAACAACAATATAGCCATATTGTCGGGAGATGTAATGTCAATAATGTCATACGATCTTCTTGCCTCATGCCCTGCAGAGAGGCTACCTGAGGCTCTTGCACTCTTCACAAGGACTGCAGCACAAGTCTGTGAGGGTCAACAGTATGACATGAATTTTGAGCACTTACCGTTCATAACAATGGAGGACTACATTTCAATGATCGGGCTCAAGACAGCAGTTCTGATAGCATGCTCTGCAAAGATGGGTGCCATCATTGCTGGAGCCGATGCCAAAACAGCCAATGCCCTATATGACTTTGCATATACACTTGGAATAGCGTTCCAGATACAAGATGACTACTTTGACACATTTGGGCAGAGCAGCATCTTTGGCAAAAACATTGGCGGAGACATCATCAACAACAAGAAGACATGGCTGCTCGTTGAGACTTTCCGCCGCACCAGCGGTCTCCAAAAAGAGAGACTTAACCAACTGATGGCTATGACCGAAGAGGATGCGGCGCAAAAGATTGAAGGCATGCAGCAGCTCTATATTGAGGCCGGCATCAAGCAGGCCGCAGAAGAGGCCATTGCCGGATACCACGAAAAGGCTCTGGGCATTGTCGCACAGATGGATCTGAACGCTGCACAGAAAGAGCAGCTTGTTACCTATGCAGGTTATCTCATTAACAGAAACAAATAAACTATACAAATATGAATTTCAGCCAACTAAGCAATCAGATTTTTGACAAATGCATTGAAAATTATCATCTTGTTGATGATGTTGATGCTCCTATCAAAAACCCATATGAACTAAGAACCATTGAGTTTTATCTATATTTGAAAAATTGGATCGATACTGTCCAATGGCATCTTGAGGATATAATCCGCAACCCTGAGATCGAGCCGGTTGAGGCTCTTAAAATCAAAAGAAGGATTGACAAGTCAAATCAGGACAGGACAGACCTCGTTGAATTGATTGACAGCTACATGCTTGACAAATACAAGGATGTTGCAGTTAAGGGTGATGCCACAATAAACACCGAGAGTCCGGCTTGGGCCATTGACAGATTGTCAATTCTTGCCTTGAAAATATACCATATGTCAATTGAGGCAAACAGGGAAGATGCCAATCCTGAGCATAAGGCTGAGTGCCAGAAGAAACTGGATGTACTTCTTGAGCAGAGGAAAGACCTTTCTTCAGCAATAGACCAGCTCTTGGCAGATATCGAAGCGGGCAACAAATATATGAAGGTGTACAAACAGATGAAGATGTACAACGATCCGGCCCTCAACCCTGTCCTTTATGCCAAACAGCAGTAATAATGGCCAGCAGAAAGAGACACATACTAATAATCAGATTGTCAGCATTGGGGGACGTTGCCATATCTGTCCCCCTTATTAAAGAATATGCCAGACAGAATCCCTCTATCCGGTTTTCTGTGCTGTCACAAAAGTTCATTGCACCACTGTTTGAAGGTGTGGAGAACCTCAGTTTCATACCTTTTGAGCTTCAGAAGGGAAAAGATGGTGTAATGTCTGTAATAAAGTTTGCATCCACTCTGCTCAAATATAACTTTACTGAGGTAGCTGATATACACAACGTTCATAGAAGCAGGATAATACGATACTGGCTGCAGCTTCATGGCATTCCCAACAAGGTAATCTTCAAAGACCGCAAGTCACGCAAAAAACTTGTCAGGAGCCGTAATAAAGTCATGGTTCCGCAAAAGAGCAGCATGCAGAAATATGAAGATGTGCTTACCTCCCTTAACCTCAAGGATCTCGGTTTTGCAAAAAGGCCGGTGCCGGCACGCAAAGCCGGTGAGAGTATGTATAGGAGGATTGGCATAGCCCCTTTTGCAAAGCATCCCGGCAAAGCATGGCCTATTGAATGTATTGAAGAGGTAATAAGCAGATTGTCTGCCGACAACAATAACAGAATTTTTCTCTTTGGCGGTGGGAAAAAGGAGATTGAGATGCTCGAATCATTCGCATCAAAATATCCTAACACCGAATCGGTTGCCGGCAAATACAGGCTGGGGGATGAGGTTGGTTTCATGAAGAGCCTCGATGTTATGCTTACCATGGACTCCGCCAACATGCACCTGGCGTCTCTTGTGCAGACCCCGGTAGTTTCAATATGGGGTGCTACACATCCTTATGCCGGTTTTTACGGATGGGGACAAAATCCTCAGGATGCCTTGCAAGCAGACCTGCCATGCCGTCCATGCTCCATTTTTGGAGACAAGGAGTGTGCAAGAGGTGATTATGCCTGCCTTAAAGCTGTTACACCAGAGCAGGTAATAAATAAAATCATCTCCGTTACGGCCCGATAGCAAATTCAAATTAATGCCAACAAACTCCAATTCATTTTGACATTACCAGAGTAATACAATGGAAAAGACTAAACAGAACAAGAGTATTGAAATAATGGCCCCTGCAGGCAACTTTGAGTGCCTTATGGCTGCCATACAGGGAGGTGCAAATTCCATCTATTTTGGTGTAGGCAACCTTAACATGCGCTCACACTCTGCAAACAACTTCAATCCGGAGGATATAGAGAAGATTGTCGAGTTGTGCAACGAGCATGGAGTACGGTCATATCTCACACTCAACATTGTGTTGTACAATGAAGACATAGAACCGATGAAAGAGGCTCTTGATGCAGCCAAAAGGGCAGGCATCACTGCTGTGATTGCATCAGATATGGCTGCAATATCATACGCCAGATCCATTGGACTTGAAGTGCATATCTCTACACAGCTCAATGTGTCAAACTATGAGGCGGTAAAATTCTATGCCCAGTTTGCCGACGTGGTTGTGCTCGCAAGGGAGCTTAACATGAACCAGGTAAAAGAGGTCAGCCAAAAGATTGCAGAAGAGGGAATCAAAGGACCGGGCGGAAAGGAGGTTCAGATCGAGATGTTCTGTCACGGCGCACTATGTATGGCGGTATCGGGCAAATGTTATCTGAGTTTGCACCACTACAATGCATCGGCCAACAGAGGTTCATGCTACCAGTTGTGCCGTAGGGGCTATGAGGTAACAGATCTGGAGACAGGTGACAAACTGGAGATTGACAACAAATATATCATGTCGCCTAAAGATCTGTGCACCATAGAGTTCATGGACAAAATGATTGATGCGGGAGTCTCTGTCTTCAAGATTGAAGGACGTGCCCGCAGTGCTGAATATGTCAGAAAAGTTACCGCAGCATACCGCGCTGCTGCTGATGCTGTAATTGAGGGAAGATTTACTCCGGAACTGGCCTCATCGCTTAAAGAGGGAGCTCTTAAAGAGGTCTTCAACCGAGGTTTCTGGGACGGCTACTATCAGGGTGCAAAACTTGGCGAATGGAGCACCGTTTACGGCAACAAGGCTACCCGCAAGAAGACATATATCGGAAAGGTCACAAACTACTTCTCCAATATCGGTGTTGCCGAAATACTTGTTGAAACCGGCCAGCTTGAAATTGGGAACAATATTCTTATAATAGGCCCGTCCACAGGGGTAATAGAGATGAAGATACCTGAGATACGGGTAGATCTCAAACCGTCAGAGGTGGCCACAAAAGGGGTATATTGCTCGATTCCTATCCCTGAAAGACTCCGCAGGTCAGACAAGGTTTACCTGTTTGAGTAGTTCTGGAACAAAACTGCTACAAATAAAGAGAGGTGACCGGTAATTTCCGGCCACCTCTCTCTTTTATTGCATCATGCAGACTATATGGCTTTCTGGACACGCTCCAGACGCTCATTTATAAGTTTGCCAATCTGGTTTGCCTTTTTCATATCATCATTCCCTTTGAATACCTCCTGAAGCAACAACAGGTATGAGAAGGCCTGATTTGTATACTCATACGACAAATATCCGTCGGCATAAGGTTTGGCAAAAAGGTCAATGGCCTTCAGTGTCTCCGCCGCAAACTCATCGGCAAGTTTGTAGGCCTTTTTCTTCTCTCCTGCAGCACAATAAACACTTATCGCATCAAGCACCGCCTTGTCATTCAAACCTGAGATTATTGAGTTGTTCAACGGAAGCGTTGCAGCCGGTATAAGCTCCTGCATTCTGTCAAGCACCTCAACAGCCTTCTCCTCTTTTCCTCTTGTATAAAGGGCCTTCGCAGTCTGTACCATAATGTCTCTCGGTGAAACAAGACTATTGAAAGTCAACAGATGCTGATAGTCTATATTGAGGGTGGTATCCTTGAAGTTATCCCATTTGTAAACATTCATCACCCTGTTGTACATTTCATCTTCATCCACCTGGTCAAGATTGCCGTTTTCACGTCCTGTGGCACTCTTTATAGGCACAAATTTGTAAACAAAACCGTCGTACTGAAGATAATCCTTCAAACCGATCTGAAGATCACCGCCTCTCTGGGCCATATAGATAGGTCTGTCCCAATTGTAATGGGCAAGAATATCAAGTATGATAAGCTCCACCTTGTCAAGGGAGCCTTTACCCTCAGGAATCTCAAGAACAAGCGAATCAAGAATTTTACCGTAATCCTTTTCCGCTACAATACCGTTCTTTATGACATTCTCCTTGTTCACCGGAATAATCAGTTTCCTTGCAGGGAGGTAATCATGATCCTTACCGTCAGACATTGCAATCCTTATCTTTGGATTCTTGAATATATCTATCGCCTCTTTGGCCAAAATAGGTCTGTTAAAACGCTCATAAATCTGCACAAAGTCATTTGTGCCAAAGAAGTACTGCGACTTGTCGATTGTAACAGGAAGAGGGTCAGACTCATACATTTTGAGCTTCATCTGATCAATATACCAGTCTGTACCAAGAAGAGATGTGTTTACAATTCTCACATCTGTTCTTGTGCCTTCAACCTCCTGAGCATACCATAATGGGAATGTATCGTTATCTCCATGAGTGATTATCATGGCATTCTTGCCAAGAGGTGCCAGATAGTTATATCCCATATCCCTTACGAAATATCTGCCGCTTCTGTCATGGTCATCCCATGTCTGCGATACCATTTGCAACGGAATCAGAATACCTATGATTGAGGCAACCGCAGATGCTGCTGCAGGAGAGGAGATCTTTCTCAAAAGTTCTGCAATCCACATTACACCCAGACCAATCCAGATGGCAAATGTATAGAAGGAGCCGGCATACGCATAATCACGCTCCCTTGGCTGCATTGGTGGCTGGTTCAGATAGACCACAATGGCAATACCTGTAAGCACGAAAAGCAACATCGTAACCATCCAGTTTTTCTGGTCTCTCCTCAATTGGTAGAAGAGTCCTATAAGGCCAAGAATCAATGGAAGGAAATAGAAGTGGTTACGAGCCTTGCTGTCCACTATATAATCGGGGCCCTCACTCTGGTCACCCAATCTGATCTGATCAATGAATTTGATTCCGCTCTCCCAGTTGCCCTTGAACATCTCACCCGGATAGCTTGGCTGCAGATCATTCTGACGGCCGGCAAAGTTCCACATGAAATATCTCAAATACATGAAATCTACCTGATAATCCCAAAAATATTTGAGGTTGGCTCCAAATGAAGGTTTTCTGTGCTTGCCACCTATGTTACGGCCTTTACCTTCTGTATACATCTCATAGAAAGGAACATACGAATCTCCCGCACCAGATGTGTACATTCTTGGGAAGAGCATTTTTGAATCAGAAGAGTATACAGGTACAGCAGGACCGCTGACCTTTACATACTTGCCGTTATGCACATTATAGTATTCAGGAGTCTTGATATCCTTCAAAACTGCCGCAAATGTCTCACCATAAACAAGAGGGTTGCTTCCATACTGCTCACGGCCAAGATAGCGCACAAGATTGAAAGGGTTGTCAGGCTGGTTCTCATTGGTTGGTGTATCAACCGATGACCTTATGACCACCACTGCAAATGATGTATAACCTATTATTATCACTGTTATACAAAGCAGTATTGTATTCAACAGAATCTTGTGCTTCCTGTATGTATAGTAGATGCCCCAGAAACATGCAGCTATAAGTGCAAGAACAAATAGGGTAGCACCTATGTTGTAGGTCAATCCCAAAACATTTACAAAGAAGAGGTCAACATAAGCAGCCATCTTTGGAACATAAGGAATGATTCCATACAATATTACCGCCAATATCACTCCCGACAGAGCCAACACCCAAAATGTTCTCTTTCTGGTAACTTCATACTTCTTATAATAGTAAATGAATACAAGTGCCGGAATTGTAAGCAGGTTCAACAGGTGCACACCTATTGAGACACCCATAAGGAAGGCTATGAGCACAATCCACCTGTTTGCAAATGGTTTGTCGGCCTCCTCTTCCCATTTTAGCATAGCCCAAAAAACTACGGCAGTAAAGAGTGATGACATTGCATAAACCTCAGCCTCAACAGCAGAGAACCAGAATGTATCAGACCAGCAATATGCCAATGAGCCGACTGCACCGGCGCCAAAAACTGCAATTGAATTTCCCAAATCCAGACTTTTTCCCGCCTTCTCGATGATTCTCCTTCCAAGATGGACAATTGTCAGGTAGAGGAAGAAAATTGTGAAGGCAGAGCACAACGCACTCATTGCATTGACGAGCATTGCAGCCTTTGTATTGTCACCAAAGAGGGTAAAGAAACGTGCTATAAGCTGGAAAACCGGGTTTCCCGGCGGGTGGCCGACCTCAAGTTTATATGATGACGCAATAAACTCACCACAGTCCCAAAAACTTACAGTGGGCTCAATGGTTGACAAATAGGTAAAGGATGCAATAAACAGTACCGCTATGGCTATAATATTGTTTATCCTCTTGAACTTTGTTAACTCCATATTTATGATAAATTTTGTTTCTGATTAGAGATGTTATCCATATTAAACGGCAAATATAACATTTTACTTTTTTATAATTACCTTTGCAGCAAATTTTGTGCTAAATAGTTATGGCTAACAACGATTGGAAAAGCAGACTTGGTGTGGTATTCTCTACCAACCCCGACTTCAACTACTCCACAGATGACGAGCAGCCTGAGATTGAGCTGCTGCCCCCACACAAACAGAAGCTTATTGTAACAATAGACCGCAAAAAGAGGGCGGGCAAACAGGTAACCCTTGTCGACGGATTTGTCGGGCCGCAGGAAGAGCTTGAAGAGCTATGCAAAAAGCTCAAGACAAAATGCGGGACAGGCGGATCTGCCAAAGATGGAGCCATCCTTATCCAGGGCGACATGCGTGATAAAGTTGTGGACTACCTTGTAACAGCAGGATATAATGCCAAACGCGGTAATTAGCATTGATACAACAAGTTGCACCAAAGTTGCCAGCCTGCCTGTATCCCAGGCGTGGCCCGACAGCTATATTGCAGTGGAAGAATTTGCCGGACAGGCAAGTTCAACTCCGTTGTCGCTTGTTGACAATATATCAAACCTGATTATAGTAGTTATAATACTATCCCTCTTTACAGTTACATTCATGCGCATAGCGGAGGGACTCATTCTCTCTGCAAAATCTATATTCAATGCAAAAAGAGTGATTGAAATAGAGCAGCAGAACCATCTGCAGAACAGCAGGAACATTACAATCACGTTTCTTGCAATAATCCTGGCCTTCATGTTCTCAAACTATAATGCCAACCACGCAATAGTGGAGAACAGCTTCTCAACCGGCATAAATTTCCTTTTTGCCTTTGGTACATTGTCGCTCTACCTTCTGTTCAGGGCAATTGCTGCAAATATTATGGATTGGGTAAACAGGGCCTCCCTCTTCAAAATGCTCAACAGGTTCTACAGCACCTATTGCATAATCATGATAAGCCTCATCATAATAAGTTTTCTTGCATTGGTTGCATTTGAATCCATAACTTTCAGACATGTTGCCATTTCCATTCTGACAACCGTCTTTCTGACCAATCTGCTCTATTATATCCGCTGCAGTCAAATAATAATTTCAAATGGATTTTCACATTTTTTTTTGATTTTGTATCTTTGCACCCTCGAAATTTTACCGCAAGCGGTTTTAGCGCATTTAATACTCTCATAATATGAAAGTTACAAATATTTTAATCTCTCAACCGGCACCTCAGAATTCGTCGCCGTATTCAGAGATTATTGCAAAATACGGTGTAAATATTGATTTTCATCCGTTTTTTAGAGTTGAACCCCTGACAGCTAAAGAATTCAGAGCTCAAAAGATAAACATCCTTGACTATACGGCAATTGTCTTTACAGCAAGAACCACAATTGATGCTTTCTTCCGTTTGTGCGAGGAGTTGAGGATTACCGTTCCTGAAACAATGAAGTACTTCTGCGTTTCTGAGGCGATTGCATTATACCTTCAGAAACATATTGTTTACAGGAAGAGAAAAATATTTTTTGGCAACGGAACCGCAGCTTCAATAGTTGACAGCATCGGCACCAAACACAAGGATGAGAATTTTCTCCTTGCCACAGCAGATTCCAACAAGGCTGATCTTCACAAACTGTTTGTAAAGGCCAAACTCAAACATGAATCTGCAGTATTCATCAAGACTATCAACAGTGATTTGTCGGAACTTGATCTTGCAAAATATCAGATGCTTGTATTCTATAGTCCATCCGACATAAACTCTTTGCAGGAGAATTTCCCTGAGTTTGAGCAGAAAGACCTCATGTTTGCCACATTTGGTCCGGCTACAGCCAAAGCGATGAAAGCTGCCAAACTTAACACAACAATTACAGCGCCAACCCCAGAGGCACCTTCTATTGCCAAGGCGCTAACCCTCTTCTTCGACAAGAAGTAGGTTTACGGAGAGACAAGGAGGCCTATGGCACAGACTTTTACAAAACAAGAAAGAATTTGCTCCCTAAAGGAGATCAATGCCCTTGTAAAAGATGGCCAGGTCCTCTTTCACTATCCTTTCAGAGTCTCCTACCTCACATTTGATGACAAGAGTGATGACAACAGCTGCCACTGTTGCAATAAGATACTTGTATCTGTACCCAAAAAGAATTTTAAAAGGGCAGTACACAGAAATCTTCTCAAACGCAGAACAAGAGAGGGCTACAGAAAGAATAAAGATCTTATGCATTTGCCTGAAGGAGCCAGGGCAAATATCATGTTTGTATATGTAAGCAAAGACATTCTGGAATACACATACATTGAGACAAAAATCAGAGATATATTGGGAAAAATTTCTAAAGCTGTTGAAAAGGAGTGCTAGCTTTCCGTTACTGCTTCTTGTACGCTTCTATCAGATCTGCATATCACCACTGAAACCGCCTACATGCAGATTTACACCAACATGCTCACAGTATGCCATTGAGGCACTTCGCAAACATAGCCCAATCAAAGGGCTCTACCTTACTGTACGCCGTATTCTCCGCTGTCATCCATGGGGAGGAAGCGGTTATGATCCTGTTCCTTGAGAACAGGCAAATATTCTCTACAAAGCAGTCAGCTCATCTATAAACTTGAGATTTCCATGTAGTCTTGGGACTTTATTCTGCCCTCCAGACTTGCCACGGCTCTCCATCCATTTATAGAATGTTCCATGAGGCAATGTAATCACCTCCAGACGCTCCATAGTCGCACTGCCCAGACGTTTGGCAGCATAGTCAGAGTTGAAATGGGCTACATTCCTGTCGAGAAGGTTGGTAAAGAACTCCATATCCTTTGGAGGATTTGAGAATTCTATTGCCCACTTGTGATAACCTTTCCTGCCCAGCTCCATAAAGACGGGTGCTACGGTGAACTCCGACACAACACACCCACAATCCGCACATGTCTGGGCCAGGGCATTCTCGGCATTGGATATCATCAACTCCTCGCCAAAGGCATTTATGTATAGCTGCGTGCGTCCTGTAATTTTTATTCTGTGCGGATATAATGATTCAAACTGCACACAATCACCAATCAGGTAACGCCACAATCCTCCACAGGTTGTAATCACAATTGCATAGTTGACCCCGGTCTGGACATCTGCCAATGTCGGTATCTCCCTTACTTTTCCACTCAAGACATCATCAAGCATTGGCATTGGTATAAATTCGTAGAAGACACCATTGTTGACAGTGAGCAACATCGATTTTTTGTCAAGGTCATCCTGAAATGCAAAATAGCCCTCTGATGCATTGTAATTTTCAAGATAGTGCATACCATCTCCCGGAATTATCCTATTGAATGTCTCCCTATATGGTTCAAACCCTATTCCTCCGTGCATAAACAGCTCCATTGACGGCCATACCTCCCTGATATTGCTCTTTCCGGTATATTCAAGTACTCTTTGAAGAAGGATAAGATTCCAGCTTGGAACTCCGCTGAAATTTGTAATGTTCTGCGAACTGCACTCCCGGCATATCATCTCAACCTTCTCAGAGAAATTGGACATAAGTGCAATATCCTTTTCAGGAGCCCTGAAAATCTCTGCCAGAAATGGCGAGTTCATCAACAGGACTGCCGAAAGGTCTCCGTACATTGTGCCACCGCTCCCCATCTCATCGGGCTGCACACTTCCTCCAACAGTAAGTGCCTTCCCTTTAAATATATGGCTTTTAGGATTTTGCGCCACATACCACGAGAGCATGCGAGTGAATCCTCCATAATGGTTAATTTTTAATGAATCCGGCGTAATTGGAATATATTTGCTCCTGTCTGAACTGGTTCCACTTGACCTTGCGAACCACTGGACCTTCTGGTTCCACAATACATAATCTTCGCCTTTTCTAACCCTCTCTATATACGGAACAAAATCATCGTAGCACCTAATTGGCACTTCATGCTGGAATGCCTTTAATCTGTGATTGAATCCCTTTGTACTCAAAGCCGAGTCAATTCCAGCTCCAGCAACACAAATTGAACTGAAATTATGCTCTTTGCCAAAAGCGGTATCCGAACCTGCCCAAGTCAGTCTGTTGAACCAATCAATCTGATAATCTACAGGGCACAAGTGGCTCATTTCTATCTCTTCAATAAGTTCCTTATTGAAACGTGTAAATATATTGTTTATTAGAGACATGATACAAAATTATGTATGTAAAACCAGGATTCAATAGCTACAAAGTTAGTCATTCAATTGAATACTTCGTGCAAAACATCAAGAGATTTTATCTCAAATGCGCTACCCAAGTGATGGGAGAGGTATTTTATCATCTGCTTTGCATACGAGAGCCTCAAGTCACCGCTACATTTTATATTTACAATTTCAATGGCACGTGTGTTCAACAGTGTGTGAAGCAACATTGATTCCTGAATTGAAAAAAACCTCTCCTGTGCAATCTCCTGCAAAGTTCCAGCACGTTTGTCATAGGTAAAGAGAGGCTCACGGAAAAGCGCACTCTCCAAATCAAAGAGAGGTGTCTCGTCTGAATAATTGTCTGTTGGCATGAATCCCATCATCTTTGTAAGATGGGTCATGAAGTGGATATGGAAATTGGCAGTTCCTGCATCAAGATGCTCCAATACACTTATTGAGGAGACGAGAAAATTGTATAGCTGCATGTTTGCCTCACTCTCCCTTATGCATTTGACAAGCAGTTCGCTCAGAAAAATGGCTATCGTATTCTTGAAAATATTTGTTCTCAGTGACTCCAGTCTCAATACCGGCGTCATCTCCCTGACAGATGGCATTGATGCTCCGCCATTATAGGTAACTACGTCCAATATATTAAGTCTGTGCAGGTTTGACAATGTTACTTTATTCTTTGCTGAAACACGAATATAGAGAGCCGTACGGCCAACTGTATTGGAGTAACATTGCAACACAAGTCCATTGTCTCCATGCTTTATCGTATGTAGCACTATAACCTGCGACTTTGTAAGCATGACTTAGGATTTTTGTAGGAACTCCATAAGGGCACGCATCGCCCTTCCCCTGTGCGAAATCGCATTCTTCTGCTCGAGCGAAACCTCCGCAAGAGTCTTGCCTGCATAACCGTCGGGAACAAATACAGGGTCATAGCCAAAGCCCTCCGAGCCGCTCTTGCTGTGGGCTATCTCTCCATTCAAGACGCCTTCAAACAGATGCTGTGTACCGTTTTGATCTATATAGGCTACAGCTGTTCTGAAACGTGCCCTGCGGTTCTCCTTACCGCACAACTCTTTAAGAAGCTTATCCATATTGGCCGACGGATCCTTGCTCTCACCGGCATATCTGGCGGTATGCACACCGGGTGCTCCATCAAGAGCCTCGACCTCAAGACCTGTATCATCTGCAAAACAGGCCCTGTGAAGTTTGTTCCACAAATATTGGCACTTTTGGATAGCATTGGCCTCCAAGGTATTGCCGGTTTCTGGTATATCTTCTGTTATGCCAAGATCTTTTGGCATAATTAATGTTACATTATCGCCAAGCGCCTTTTGCGCCTCAACTACCTTATGTGCATTGCCTGTAGCAAAAATTATCTCCATACAATATGATTTTAATTGCACCAAAGGTAGTAAAAGTTTACTTTTGTAAAGTTATTAAACATAGGAAAGAATATGAGAAGAGGTATTTTTTTAGCTGCAGCACTGCTACTTCCGTTTGTCATGTGCGCACAGTCCAAAGATTTCAAGACAGCACAATCTCTTGAAACCCAATACAACATCCTTAATGAACTGAGGGTAGGATTTGTTGACAGCATTGATACACAAAAACTTATAAATACGGGCATAGCAGCCATGCTTGAGTCTCTTGATCCATATACAGAGTATATACCGGCAGAAGATGATGAAGAACTTGAACTTATGACAACAGCCACATACGGTGGAATTGGGTCAATCATCAAGAAGGTTGATACTGTTGGAGTGATCATCTCCCAGCCATACCTTGGATCTCCTGCCGTAAAATTCGGTCTCGAACCAGGAGATGTGATTCTCAAGATCAATGGAGAGGATGTTACCCCGCTTACTGCAGACCAGTGCAGTGCAAAAATGAAGGGTCAGCCAGGCACAGATGTTCTCTTTACTGTAAAAAAGGCCCGCGGAGGCGAAATAAAGGATTATACGATCACAAGAGAGAGAATACATATACCAGACATCTCCTTCAGCGGTTTGCTGAATGAAAAGTATACCGATGGAGAGAAAATCGGTTATATAAAACTTGACGGCTTCACCGTAAACGGCTCAAAGGATGTTAAGAATGCCCTTATATCACTCAAGAATGAAGGGGCAGAGAAAATTGTACTTGATTTGAGAAGCAACGGTGGCGGTCTGATGGATGAAGCCATAAAGATAGTCTCATTATTTGTACCCAAAGGGACACTTGTTGTCTCCCAAAAGGGGCGTAATACAGCTGTAAATGCAGAGTACAGGACTATGGATGAACCTGTTGACACACTGATACCTCTTATGGTTATGGTAAATTCAGGCAGTGCATCATCATCCGAGATTGTCGCAGGGGCCATTCAGGATCTTGACAGAGGCACCATTGTTGGAACACGTACATTTGGCAAGGGTCTTGTACAGTCAATGCGCTCCGTAGGATACGACGGGTTTGTAAAACTTACAATCGCAAAATACTATACCCCAAGCGGACGTTGCGTTCAGGCCATTGACTATTCAAACAGAAACTCAGACGGCAGCGTAGGAACAGTTCCTGATTCATTGAAAAAGGCGTTCCATACCAAAACAGGACGTACCGTATATGATGGAGGTGGTATCACACCGGACTCAACAATTGCAGCTCCACAATACAGCCGCATAGCATTGTCACTGGTAATGAATGATATTGTAAATGATTATGCTTTACAATACTACGCGTCAAACAAATCCATAGCTCCAGCCGGAGAGTTTGAACTCACAGACCAGGAGTATGAGGAGTTTGTACAATATGCCGCCTCACGTAAGTTCGACAGTCGCAGCGGCGCACAGGTTGAGCTTGAAAGGATGATAAAATCTGCTAAAACAGAGGATTTGTATGAGATGAACAAAGCTGAGTTTGAAGCCCTCAACAGCAAGTTGTCGGTCTCAAAAGAGGAGATGCTGCGAATTAAGAAAAGCGAAATCAAACCCCTTGTTGAGGAGGAGATTGTCCAGAAATTCTACTATACACCGGGCAGTATTGAGTCAATCATAAGAAATGACATACAACTTCACAAAGCTCTGAAAGTTCCATTTGAACTAAAATAAACTGTTCCTGCTTTTGTCAATGGTCAAGGCCACCTTTTTGCCTGCAACAGCTACAAGTTCATCAAATGGGGCCTCCATAACACGTTTATAGCTTCTGAAATGTTTCAGAAGCTTTTCTTCTGTAACCTCACCAATACCCTCAATCTCACGCAAACGTGAATTTATCTGGCTCTTGCTGCGTTTGTTCCTGTGGAATGTTATACCAAATCGGTGTGCTTCATCCCTCAAATGCATAAGGAGTTTCAATGATGGTGAGTTCTTGTCAAGGAAAAGAGGTGTGGGGTCTCCTGGAACATACAGCTCTTCAAGACGCTCTGCTATGCTTATCAGCTTGATTTTATCATGCAGTCCCAACTCCACAAGGGCCTTATGGGCAAAATGGAGCTGGCCCTTGCCACCATCAATCAGAATAAGTTGCGGAAGTGGCGCATTCTCTGCCAGCAATCTTGAATAGCGTCTGTATACCACCTCTTGCATTGAGGCATAATCATTGGCACCAACCACCGTCTTTATGTTGAAGTGCCTGTAATCCCTTTTGCTTGGATGGCCATTCTTGAAAACAACGCATGCCGCCACCGGATTTGTTCCCTGGATATTTGAATTGTCAAAACACTCTATGTGGGTTGGAGCTACACTCATGTGCAGATCATTCTGCAAAATGTCCACAGCCGTTACACTTGAATCCTCCTCATACTTGAGAGCATCCTGTTTAAGACGCTGGAATTTGAAGGCATTGGCATTTTTTGTACTAAGTTCAAGAAGATTCAGTTTGTCACCTTTCAATGGAATATGCACATGCTTGCCATAAAACTCCTGGTCAGGCAAAAATGGCACAAGAACCTCCTTCACAAGGGCCTTTCCGCCATCATCCTTTTCAATATCCTCCCCTGCAATATTATATATCTCCTGCATAAAATAGCTCAGCATAGCCTCCCTCTCCTCCTCAATGTTCATCTTGAACTCCAGGTTTAGGGCCTTGACTATACAACCATTGTTCAGGCGCAAGAAATTTCCATATACCTTGTAATCTTCAAAGACAAGTGAAAAGACATCGATATTTGTTATGCTCGGATGCACTATCAAAGATTTGCTGTAATGCTGCTGCAACATATCAAGACTGTTCTTGTATAGCTGCGCCTGTTCAAAATCAAGCTCCTTTGCAGCCGCCTGCATCTTTGACTTGAACTCCCTTATCAAAGTGCCTGTATTTCCCTTAAGAAGATTGGTTATACCCTCAATCTGTGCAGAATACTCTTCGTTTGATATATTTCCAATGCATGGGGCATCACATTTCTTTATATGATAGTTCAGACACTCCTTGTACTTTCCACTCTCTATTGCCTGAGCTGAAAGATTTAATGTGCAGGTCCTGAGCCTGTAGAGCGTATTGATCAAATCAAGCAGATGATGAGCATGCTGAACTGAACTGTATGGACCAAAATAGAGTGACCCATCTTTTACAAAACGTCTTGTAAGGAATACTCTGGGAAAGGGTTCCCTTTTTACACATATCCAGGGATAGGTCTTGCTGTCCTTGAGCAAAATGTTATAGCGAGGCTGATACTGTTTTATAAGGTTGTTTTCAAGAAGAAGTGCATCCTGTTCGCTCTCCACTACTGTATGTTCAAGATCTGCAATTTTTGATACCAGAACCCTTGTTTTACGGGTAAGTCTGTCGGGATCCACAAAATACTGCATTACCCTCTTCTTCAAATTTTTAGCCTTTCCTATATATATAATGACACCCTCTTCATTGAGGAATCTATATACACCTGGGTCAGAAGGAAGTGTAGATATTTTATCTTTTAGTCCCATAATTTCCTATCTTTGTACAATTCTGTGGAAGTTTGTTTATAAACAAAAAGCCTTCCGGATGAGCACAAAATTAATCAATAATTCGCAAGTTAAGAGTGTCCTCAAAGTAAAAGGAGTTGCAGGATCCCTTATTGCCTCTTTGGCAATGAGTGTGACAGGTTTTAACAGAATCAACCGCATATATTCTCATATATCTGATTTTAAAGGCATTACCTTCGCCGACAAACTAATTGCCCACCTGAACATACAGTGTTGCTACAATCCGGCAGATTTGGATTACATTCCCAGGAGCGGTCCGCTGATTGTTGTAGCCAACCATCCCTTTGGAGCCATTGACGGACTTATAATGCTCTCGCTGATTGGAAAAATTCGAAAAGATGTAAAAGTGCTCACAAACTTCCTTCTCTCCTATATTCCAAACCTCGAAGAGGAGTTCTTCCCGGTAAATCCCTTTACCAACAAGCCCGGACTGAAGAGCAGTATAGCCGGCCTCAAGATGTCCATGGAACATTTGCAGGATGGAGGTGTACTTGTCCTGTTCCCGTCGGGAGAGGTCTCTTCCAATAACAATAAGGAGAGGGTTGTCAAAGATATTGAATGGCAGAGTTCCATAATAAAACTGATACAGAAAGCCGAGGTTCCTGTATTGCCGGTATTTTTCAGTGGCCAGAACTCTGCACTTTTCCACTTTATGGGAAAGATACATCCGATGCTGCGTACGGTAAGGTTGCCTCATGAGCTCTCCAACAAGAAAAACAAAAATATCATAATGAAGATTGGAGCCCCGGTTACTGTAGCAGCCATCAAGGAGTATGATACGATTAAAGGGCTCGGAGAATATCTCTATAATAGGACATATGCCCTTGAAGGGGAGATTGACTACGACAGCTTCCCGTTCCAGCCCACCCTGCGCAATATAGTAAAGGCCGGACAGGAACAGATAAGGAGCATTGGGGCGGCCGGAAGGAATCTTGTTGCCTCCGGCATATCATCCCTATATGGAGAGAGGGAAATCTGTCCTCCTGTTGGGAGCGGTATTTTGGCAGAGGAAATCTCCACAATCAGCGACTGCAAGCTTTTTGAAATAGGCAAATACCAATGCTATCTCACTTACTATGAACGCATTCCCAACCTAATGAAAGAGATTGGAGTGAGAAGGGAGATTGCCTTCAGAGCTATTGGAGAGGGATCCGGCAAAGAGTATGATACAGACATTTACGACACTTACTACAGACATCTGATTTTATGGGACAGGGAGAGCTGTGCATTGATAGGAGCATACAGGCTTGGAATCGGCAGTGAAATCATTGAAAAATATGGACTCAAAGGATTTTACAGCAACACACTGTTCAGATACAAGCCGGAATTCAGATACCAGATGACAAGGGCGATTGAACTTGGACGCTCCTTTGTTGCTCTTGAATACCAGAAAGACCCTCTGGCCCTAATGCTGCTCATAAAAGGAATATTTTACACCGTAATAAAACATAAGGAGGCGAGATACCTTATTGGTCCGGTAAGCATCAGTTCTTCATACCCTCTCTTCTACAGAAGCCTGATTATCCATTACCTCAAGCTGCAGCACTCCGCACCACAATACAGCAAGATGGTTATGCCAAGAAGGCCATTCAAGCCAAACTATTGTAAAGTTGATCCACGTGCCCTGCTACAGCACAAAGTCTCATCCATTGAGAAATTTGACCGTTTTCTGATAAAACTGAGCGACGGCAAATACCGCATGCCTACATTGCTGAAGAAATACCTGAAAATAAACGCACGTATCATTGACTACAATGTTGATCCCGACTTCAACTACTGCGTAGACGGCCTTATAATACTGGCACTTAATGAGGTGCCCCGCAGTGAAATAGATAGTCTCTCAAAAGAGTACAGCAACAGGGATGAACTCTACAGACGTTTCGAAATTCCAATGGAATGAGGCACTCCATCAGTTTTACCCGAATGGAGTCCTAACGGCAATACATTGAAATAGAGATACTAATATAACGAAGCACTGAACAGAAGTGCCACATGATTGCGCTCTTGCGGATTGTTCGTCCTTGCATACCTTACGCCAATGCTTAGAGGAACTCCAATCTTGAAGAGATAACCATCCACCAGCAGATCTGCACCGAATGACTTTAAAGCTATGGAACCTTTATCATCCTTCAATCTCGCATAGTCCGCAAATGGTATTATCTGCAAACGTTTGTAGTAACCGAGGAAGCCGAGATCTGCTCCCTTGAAATTTACAGGTATCGCATAATCCGCCGATACCTTAAAGTAATTTGGGGCATATTGGTCCTCAAATCCCCGTGGCATACCAACAAGATTGTCAAGATAATAGTACTTGCCGTCGGTATCCTGATACTGATATGCAGCCGAAAGTCTCAATCCCTGCTTGACATCAAGGCCCGGCAAGTAAAAATATGCATTGGCAGCATATACCGACCCGAAGTTTTCTGCTCCTGCCGGAGAAACAGCTCCGCTAAAAGCTACGTTGAAGCCCCATCTTGGAAAGATTGCGGCAGTTGCAACAGGGCGCATCTGATAGTACTGTGCAGAAAAGGAGAGCTGGTTACGGGATTTGTAGTCATTCTTTTTAGCAGTGTAAAACTTATGGTTGTCATATTTCCAGAGTAACTGGGGTATGAATCCTCTCTGCCATCCGCGGCTGTTGAAATAGAGAGGCAAATGGCTCCTGACCTTGAGTTCAAACAGAGGATCACTGCTCTCCTTGGCATCTACAAGTTTGGTATCACCGGCTTCAACCACCTTGCATCTTATACGGTGATCATGGTTAAAATGGGCCTCCACTTTAAATACAGGCATCCAACCGCTATATTCAAATGAAGCATGAGCTGCATGAAATCCGCTCCTGTATGAGTAGCCCAACATTGATACCGCCGTTCCTTGAGTATTTTGGGAATAGATTGTTGCACCCAAAGAGACCGCATCATACCACTTGTCGTAACTGCCCTGCGTAATTTTGTCAACATTGTAGTAAACTGGTGCCCACGAGTGTATTCTGAACAGATGGAGTCCTTTACGATATGGTCTGGAGTGGTATTTCCGCTGATATTCAAGGGAGTCCAGCACAATGGATGAGCAGCTGTCCGGAAGGAGATCCCGGCTTTTGAAATAGCTCTTTGCCTGACTGGAGAGCATCTGCGCAACCGGATAGTCATAATTGCTCTTCAGTATCCCTTCACTTACCTCAACATTGATTGTTCCCGACAGTCCGGCATCTTCACCAGAGGCGGATGTGGGTTTGTATGGAGCATATACCGGATAATAACCACCAAGATCCAGGTTTGAATAGAAGAGACGATCGCCGTACAATTGTGGATTAGTAGCGGAAAATGGAGCTTTGGCTATGGATGAGAGCTGCTGCATCTCCACATCATAGGCATATAGGCTGTTTACACCGGATACGTCGGAGTCAAAATAGATAACATCACCTTCAACACCCAAATTTGAGATATTTCTGTAACCTGAATTCAAAACGGAGACCCATTCACTCTCCTTGCCGCATAAACTTATATGGTAAATGCCCATTCCCCTCTCTGTAATTGCAAGAGCGTAAAGTCCGTTCCCTGACCACTCCACTTCGGTCAATTGTCCGTTTTCGGGAGCCGGCAATGAGTGGAGTTCACTCCCTGCCATGTCAAGTATCACAATGCGGGAGCCTCCAAAATTGGGATACTCTACAACTGCCAATTTATCGGATGTTGAATTTGCGGATGGGTCATAGTATGCCCTTTTATGGGTAAGCCTCTTAATCTTTCCACTTTCCAAATCATACACAAAGAGATCATTGTATGCCGCCAAATCCCATCGTTTGTCCCCTACCGTCTCAATGTAATAGACTTTATTCCCCACAACCTCAAGCCGGCCGGCCGAAGAGCTGAACGGTCTCAATCTCTTTACTCCGGATGGATGCCTGGCCAGAAAGAGTGAGTCGGTTCCCAACATTACCAGTTCTGAGGCTCTGTCATAGGCTCTGCGTACAGAGAGAAGCGTGTCTGCATTGACGGGGGCGGTAGAGATGAATTGTGTATAGTAGCGGCTTCTTTTGCCTACGATCTGTCGGGAAGAATCATAATTGCCCCTGGCATTATACTCATCTTTCCACAACTCCGTATGGTATTTAAAACTCTCTTTAGCCAGTTGTTTGAGACTCAAACCAGTAATCTTTTTATGCGCATAATTCTTTATGTCAGGATTATAGAATCTCCGCACATAATATCCCATAAGATCGCCTGTATAGGTATAGGATTCAGATTTTGCCCTACCCGCAGATATGACCATATAGCCCAGAGCATAATGGTCTGGCGTATAATATTTGTTTGATCCGAAACGCCATCTGCTCCAGCTCCTGTAGTCTCCATTCAAAAACGAAGTCCGGTAATATTCAAGGAATGCTGCACTTCTTCCCCTACCACTGGCAGTAAGCTCTGTTTCAGCAATTACGGCATCGCCCTCCAGCAGCCATTTTGAAGTATATACTCCTATGCCCAAACCTGTAATCTGCTCTCCCAAAAGCCAGCCGAGCGGCTTGTATATGCCCTTTGTAAAGATGCTCATCTGCCCCACATGACGGCTCTCATGAACAGCCAGCTGTTCATCCCACCTTTGCGGATACCCCCCACCTGCAGGGGGTGTTGTATAGAGTTCCATTCTCTTCGGAGCCCATGTCACCATTCCGTTGCTCCTTGTTGTAAAGGGGTGCAAAATCACAGGAACAGGCTTTGGATTGGCCTTCAATCCTGCCATTACAAAAGGCCTGTATTGCTCCAAAAGGGTGATGTACCTGAAGGCCATAGAGTCGGCCCCCACGGGATATATAACCTTATAGTTGCCGCTATTGACCCTTTTCCACTTTACTCCCGACGGATCCTCTCCAGTAAGGTAAAACTGCCCCATTAGGGCATTGGCCGCCACCAGCAGTATAGCAAAAGTAGCTACAACCTTTTTAAAGAAATCACTTGACATATATGATCTGGCCCCATATTGGGAGTTGTTAAGTTTTTGTTACCTAAATGTTAAAATCTTCTTTGCAAATATAATAAATGTATTGTTAGTTTTTAATTCTTGAGATTTATCAATTATATTTGCGCAAAATATTCTTTAATAAGATGGACGTAGTATTTAAGATTTTCACCTTGCTCGGTTCATTGGGTCTCTTTCTTTACGGTATGACCCTTATGAGCGAGGCCCTACAGAAAGTTGCCGGCGACAAATTGAGGAATATCCTGGCAGCAATGACTTCCAATTCATTTTCAAGAATTCTCACAGGTCTGTTCATTACTGCAGTAATCCAGTCTTCAAGCGCAACTACTGTAATGGTGGTCAGCTTTGTAAACGCAGGTCTGCTCTCTTTGGTTCAATCCATTGGTGTAATCATGGGAGCCAACATTGGTACCACAATGACCGCGTGGCTAATCTCTTTGCTTGGATTCAAGGCAGACATAGCCGTTCTTGCAATTCCTCTTATCGGTATTGGATTTGCTTTCATGATGTTCAAATCCAACAAGAAAAAATCTATCGGCGAACTTATTATAGGATTTGCACTTTTGTTCCTCGGCTTGAGCTTCCTTAAAAGTTCTGTTCCTGATCTTCAAAGCACCCCGGAGGTTCTTTCATTTCTACAACAATGGACAAATTATGGTTTCGGTTCAATATTGATGTTCGTTGCAATCGGTACAATCCTTACAATAGTATTGCAATCCTCAAGTGCAACAATGGCCTTGACCCTTGTTATGTGCAACAATGGCTGGATTCCGTTTGAGATGGGTGCTGCAATGGTGCTTGGCGAGAACATTGGAACAACCATCACTGCAAACATAGCGGCTTCTGTTGCAAATGTATCGGCCAGGAGAGCGGCAATGGCCCACTCTGTCTTTAACCTATTTGGTGTAGTCTGGGTACTTGTACTGTTCCATCCGTTCCTTACTGTCGTGTCAAAAATCATTATGGCAATGGGACTTGACAATCCTCTTCAAGCTGGAGCCTCTTCAAACTCAACATTGTATGCCATTTCAATGGTTCATACACTCTTCAACCTCTGCAATACCTTTATACTTGTTTGGTTCACCAACCAGATTGCAACACTGGTTACCAAGATAGTAAAAGGCAAGAAAGAGGAGGAGGTATTCCGCTTGCAATATATTCATGGAGGTCTGTTGAACACTGCGGAGCTCTCTTTGGCACAGGCAAAAGCAGAAATCATCCATTACGCACAAATCTGCCGCAGGCAGTACGTATACGCACAGGAGGCTTTGAATACCAGTGACGCGGAAAAATTTGACAAACTTTACAAGAAGCTTGAGGAATATGAGCAGATCACAGACCGTATCGAGCTTGAGATTGCAAAATACCTCAACAATATTGCAGAGGGCCAATTGAGCGAAGAGTCAGGCCGCAGGCTTCAGGCCATGTATAAGATTATCAGTGAGCTTGAGAGTGTAGGTGACTCAGGATTCAACATTGCACGCATCCTTCAACGCAGAAACATCCACAACAAGGAGTTTGATCCTAATATGATCAAGAAGCTCAACTATATGACCGAGCTTATCAGCAGAGGCTTTGATGCCATGATCAATAATCTTACATTGGGTTATGACAAGATTGAAAACATCTCAAATGCCCAGGATGTGGAGCATGACATCAATGAATATAGAAACAACCTTAAGGAAGAGCATCTTCTAAATCTTGAGAATAATGTATACTCTTATTTGACTGGAGTTTACTATATGGATTTGATCTCTGAATATGAGCATGTAGGTGACTTCATGATCAACATATCCGAGGCAATCATTGAAATAAAATAGTTCTGAGCAACCTGCCTTCATGTGGGCAGAAATGCAATCAGATCCACATTGTACAAAGACCTGCAACTCCTGGAGCCTGCAGGTCTTTTATTTTGGGAGCCTGCAGCCGCGCAATATACGATAATGTGGTAATGTGGGTAATGTGGGGCAATCTGGGAATGTGGTAGTGCGCCCAATGTAAACCTGAATTGGAGACAAAAAAAGCACTCACAATCTCTTGTAAGTGCTTTTCTGTCGGGATACTCCGACTCGAACGGAGGACCCTCTGCTCCCAAAGCAGATGCGCTAACCAACTGCGCCACATCCCGATTACCTTTAAGAACTCGCCTTGATTTGAAACCCAAAGCGGATGCAAAGGTATGACTATTTTTTTTATTTCCAAAAAAAATGTGAAAAAATTGCATTACTTGGCCAATAATCTGTCGGCGAGGCTGAAAAGATCCCTTACATTTATTGTCTCCGAGACCACTGTAGGAGCAGTTCCAATTGGGCAGATATAGATTACCGGAACTCTCTGTTTTATGAAGTTACGTGCCATTTCAGGCTCTTCTGCCGTATTTACATAGTAGACTTTGTATCTATCCTTACGCCTCTTTGCGATAATCTCCAATGCCGGCTCCAGCTCTACACAGAACTTGTTGTGCGGGGAGGCAAAAACCACCATACTTGGAATCTTGCCTATATATGTAAATTTTTCGGGACTGGATTCATAGTTGTAGATCTCATTAAGGAAGCGGCTCTTGTCAATATGATTCAGATGTTTCATCTTTACCTCCATTAGTTTATATTATGTTATTGTTTACTTTGCTGATTCAATCCTGTTGCTTTACCATTTGTTACTGTTTCTGATTGCACTTTACACTCTGCATCATTATTCAGGAATTGATACTCATTAACATTTATTTTGGTATAAGGTTTATACTCAAAGGAATTTTTACCCTATCTTTACATGCCGGTTGTCCGAACCGGTGGAGTTACCATCACTACATACATTGACTATTATGAGATCTTCACTTTTAACATCCGCCATACTATCCTTATTGACGGTCATCTGTTGCCAAGGTTGCGGAAGTTCCAATAAAAACAACAAGCACATCACTAAAGATGATGGTTTCGCCACAGAGTTTCCATATATGAACGCCCCACTTTACATTACAGACCCTGTAGATGAGCTTCTCTACTTGTCAGAACACTTTTGGGACAAATATATCAGGAATGCACAAAAGGATACATCACTTGTCTCTATTGGAAAGGATGAGTTCAAAAAGGCATACTCAACATATATACAGATGCTTGGTTCTGTTGAATCTCTCAACCGTACAGAGCCCGACAGAGTAGGCGATGCCGCAAAAAAAATTATAGAGACCTCCCATAAAAAGATATTTGCAATAGCAGACTCACTCTATCTTGCCGGATACAGACGGCCTCTTCTTGGACTTATTGAATTGAGTGAAACTTTTCTCTATAACCCGAACTCCCCTTACCTCAATGAGGAGCTCTATATACCGGCTGTTGAATCCATACTTGCTCTTAAGAGCATCGATTCCCTTCATAAGATGCAGTACCACTACCAGCAAAAGATGGTAATGCTTAACCGGAAAGGCAAAAAGGCCAACGACTTCAAGTTTGAATATATGGTTGATGGAAATTCTGCGAGAGGATACTCATCCCTACATAGGACAAAAGCAGAATATCTGCTCATTTATTTCAACAATCCAGGCTGTGCCAGCTGTAAAGAGATTCAGAATGCGCTGGCAGAGACCCCCGCAGTAAATGACTTGGTGGAGAACGGCAGGCTCAAGATTCTTTCAATGTACATAGACAAAGATGTGACGGCATGGATGGAGCGCCATGAATCCACCCCCTCAAATTGGATCTATGCACGCGACCACCTCAACCAATTTGAAACAAATGAGTTGTACGGCATAAGGGGCATCCCGAGCATCTATCTGCTCAACAACAATAAAGAGGTTCTCCTTAAAGATGCCGGCACCGGAGAGGTAATTGAGTACTTCAACCGTATCATCGGAAAGAATCACACTGCAGTAGAGAATTAAAATGTAACCGGCAATGAACAGATCAGATAAAAACGAGTTTACAGAAAAAGCAGTTGGAACAGACAGAAAGTGGAAAATAGTTGAAAGCGAATATCTTTTCAACAGGCCCTGGCTTACCGTAAGAAGAGATAAGGTTGAGCTTCCCGACGGACGCACCAATGATGAGTTCTATGTGCTTGAATACCCCGATTGGGTTAATGTCATTGCCATAACCAGGGATGGAGAATTCGTTATGGAACGTCAGTACCGGCATGGCATTGGCCTCACCTGTTATGAGATATGTGCCGGTGTAATTGAAAAGGGTGAAACACCTCTTGATGCAGCCAAACGTGAACTTCTCGAGGAGACAGGATACGGCAACGGCCAGTGGAAAGAGATAATGACCATAAGCGGCAACTCCTCAACCACCAACAACTACACCCATTGCTTTGTGGCAACAGGTGTTGAAAAGATTGGCACCCAGCATCTTGACCATACAGAAGACATCTCTGTACATCTGCTCTCCCGTCAGGAGGTAGAGGCCCTGCTTGAGAACAACCTTATATCACAGGCTCTAATGGCAGCACCGCTATGGAGATACTTCTGCACAAATGGAGCATCATTGCAGAAATAAAAAAGGCTGGAACCGGGTTCCAGCCTCCTAATCTCTTCTGTAATAAAATTATCCAGCAATCTCCACAACTTCAGCCTCAGGAGCGTTTCTCATAACTGAAGCTATACCATTGTCTCTGGTCTTCTCTGAAGCATACATCTGGCTTGATCCGATAACTTGACCGTTTGTAGCCTTAAGATTAAAATGGAACTTGCCGCTTGCAGCAGTTTTCTTCTCATATCTTGCCTCTACAGCCGCATTTTTCTTTACAGACTCAACACCATTCAAACATGCAGCCTTTGTTGTATAACCCTCACTTGTAAGAATCACTTGACCGTTAGTTGCTTTAAGATTGAACTGGAACTCTCCATTCTTTCTTGTTGAAATTACAAATTTTCCCATAGTTCTGAATATTAATATGTGTTTGTTTTGGAATTATTGCTGTAAAGGTAGTATAATTCAATCAAATATGAAATATCTGATCCGGAAATCAAATGTAATTTATTTTGAATGTGAGGTCCATACCGGGCATCTTTCTCGTCTTGTTTTTGACATAAAATAATAAATTAGATGAACGCGTTTCATCTAATTTACTACATCTTTCTATTTATCAATATGTTATATAGGGTATCACCAACCGTTTTTGTCCACATTACCTTATATGGGGTGTTACAAACCGCCCAGATTTGGGCGATTTATTGGGTGGATAGAAATCAGAAAGAGGTTGTAAATTGCTGATAACCAGCTCATTACAACCTCTTTTCTGCGGTGAGAGGGGGATTCGAACCCCCGGTACGGTTACCCGTACGACAGTTTAGCAAACTGTTGGTTTAAGCCACTCACCCATCTCACCAAATCCCCTCAACGGATGGGTTTGTTTGCACAAACATTCATTGGGACTGCAAATGTATGTAAATTTTCTTGAAGAACAAAACTTATTTTAAACTTTCAACATTTATCTGTTTATCTGACACAGCTTTGATTGCAGTTGCCAAAATATTGGCCTCGTCTGCTTTTCCGAACGGACCTATTACATATTTCACAACACCGCCATCAGTGATTTTTGCAATATCCTTCTCGGTAGAAGTTCTTATTACAGTCAGCACCTCCCCAGGCAAAGAATCCGGATACCCCACTATAACAACCTGATATACCGCAGACTCTGCAATCTCCTTCTCCAAAGCCCTTGCCTTTGTAACATTCATGTATGCACCATCTCTATATGCGGTAATGGCTGCAGATGAAAATCCTCTTTTGCGCACTTTATTAAGGTTTGACAACGCAGATTTATAGTTGTCAAATATTCCTACAGAGTATGTATATTTTCCGCTTGAGGTCCTTCTTTCAAACACAGGACTCAAACCCTTGAGGGCTTTGACCGAAGCTTTGCGTGTAAGTGTAAAGAGCTGTATCTGGTAGACAAGTCCGTCAGGAAACTCCTTGATGTCAATGAGCTGTGCTGTATCCAGAATTCTGAAAGACAAGTCAACTTCCGGCTCCGGAATCTCAACATTCAGTTCAGGGGTCTTTCCCATACTCATATTTGCAAAGGCGAAGGTTGGAACCTTTTCGGTCTCCTCTATTTTTTTCTCATTGCCCAAATTGACCTCAGGTACAAAAATACCCTTGGAAAGGAGTTCAAGCTCTATGGTCTGAAGCTCCCTTACCGCTGCATTTACCTCATTCTGCAATGAGAGGGTCTCAAGCTCCTGTTGGGCAATCGTTCTCTCAAGAGCCTTAAGATCATCAGGATTGGTAAGTTTATTGTAGAGATCCCTGCTTGCAGACTCTTTTGCAATGGCATCAGCTACTTGCTGCTGCAACTTTCGAACCCTATCAACAGCGTTGGAATATTCACTGTCGTCATCAATTACAGCCGCTCCCATTGCCTGATCGGGACCATCTGCAGAAACAGACACCACTCCTGCAGACTCCAGACGCGCAATCTTTGCAGCCTCTTCGGAGGTAATGGATTTCTTTAGCGGCATATTCTCAAACTTGACAGCATATATGGTCATCTTATCCGCCGCACACTCCCTGTCTGAGGCAAATATTGAGTAGAGGCCGTCGGGAGTATTATAAAAAAGGTAATCATTTGCAGGCGACGAGTAAGGGAAGCCCATGTTTTGTGGCACACCCCAATCGGAAAGTTCCTCATTCCACTCACTTACATAGAGATCATATCCACCCACCCCATAATGTCCGTTTGACGAAAAATAGAGGTATTTACCGTTAGGACTCACAACTGGAAAGAGTTCATTTCCTACTGAAGTAATATTTTCATTCAGTATTATTGGCGCACTCCAGAGTGTATCATTGATTTTTACCGTATAGTAAATGTTCCAGGAACCGCTGTTGTCAGGTGCTGAAAAATACAACTTTTCGCTTCCCGACAGATAATTCATTACCGGAAACTCCCCACCCATTGGATCCGCCACCAATGACTTTGGAGTCAAGACCCAAGAACCATCCTTAAAACCAGGATAGTGCAGATAAAAATCTCCCCTTGCGAATGTCTCCCTTGCCACAACATCCGGCTTGAATGCAAAATCCAGTAGACTCTTTCCGTTTTCACTCTGTATAATCTTGCTCTCCAGAGCAGCTCTGGCTACTGAATCAGTTGTTTTCGACAGAATATCATTGTATATACCTACAGCCTGCTCAAATTTATATTGATTATGAAGGTTTGCTGCTTTTTTCTCATTTTCGGTAAAATTCTGTCCATACACACATACTGACACCGAAAGAATGAGGCAAAAAAAAGTAAAAAATCTCATGGTCTTTTTAGGATTTTATGCAAAAATGCATCAACAAAGATATGAAATACTTTATATATTAGGAAAAAATTGTAAATTTGCGCCTTATTTTAAATTTATCAGAGTTATGCTTTGGCTGAACCTGAATTATAAATCATAAAAACTATATAAAATGCAAAGTAAAGGCGCCATTAAATTTGTGGCAATTCTAGTAGCGTTGGCCTGCGTTTACCAATTATCGTTTACATGGGCTACATCGCATCAGGAGAAGAAGGCAGAGAAGTATGCAGAGGCTGCTGTTGAAGCAGTTAAGCAGAGTGCCCAATTCGCAAAAGTAGCAGAGGTGGATAAAGCTTTTTATCTTGACTCAATTGCTAAAGAGAAAAACAGATTTTACATTGACTCAATCTCTTCTGAGAAAGTGTTCTTGGGTTACACTTACAAGGATGTAAAAGCAAAAGAGATCAACTTGGGTCTTGACTTGAAGGGCGGTATGAACGTTATGCTTCAGGTTCAGGTAAAGGATCTTATCAAAGCATTGGCTGATGGAAACCAGTCACCTGAATTTGAGCAGGCATTGGCTCTTGCAACACAGAAAGAGGCAAATTCACGTGAGGATTTCATCACTCTATTTGCAGAGAGCTGGGATGAGGTTGCTCCAGGCAAAAGATTGGCAAGCGTATTCGGCACATACGAAATGCGTGACAAAATCAACCCTGAGACAAGCAATGCAGATGTAATCAAAGTTATCCGCGAGGAGGCTGAGAGTGCAATTGCCAACTCATTCAACGTATTGAGAAACCGTATTGACCGCTTTGGTGTAACCCAGCCAAACATTCAGAAGTTGGGCAACTCAGGAAGAATCCTTGTGGAGCTTCCAGGTGTAAAAGAGCCTGAGCGTGTAAGAAAACTGCTTCAAGGTACAGCTTCATTGGAGTTCTGGCCTACATACGACAATTCAGAGATCTACCCATTCTTGGCTGAGGCAAATGCAGCATTGAAAGATCTTCTTTCAACAGAGAGTGAGGTAGCAGAGGCTGACACTACAGCTAAAGATGCTGCAAGCGAGCTTTTGGCAAATGACAGCCTCTCTACAGATGCTGCTGCATGGGCAAAAGAGAACCCTTTGTTTGCAGTTCTTAATCCAAGCGTTTACAACGGCCAGTTGGCTCCGGGCGCTTGCATCGGTAGAGCACACTATAAAGATACAGCTCTTATCAATACATATTTGAAGATGCCTCAGGTACAGGCTCTTCTTCCTGCAGAGCTTAGAGCTATGTGGACTGTACAGCCAAGTCAGTTCGATCCTTCAGGAGTACTTTACGAGTTGGTGGCAATCAAAGCCAACACACGTGACGGCAAAGCTCCTCTTGATGGCGGTATGGTAAGCGACGCTTCTGTTGCATACGGCAACACAGGTGGTGCTCCTCAGGTTGATATGGTTATGAATGCAGAGGGTAGCCGCATCTGGGCAAGACTTACTGCTGACAACCTTCAGAAACAGATTGCAATCGTATTGGACGGAATGGTATACTCTTTCCCTACAGTACAGTCAGAGATTACAGGCGGTCGCTCACAGATTACCGGTAACTTTACAATTACTGAGGCTGAGGACTTGGCAAACGTATTGAAATCAGGTAAGCTTCCAGCTCCTGCAACTATCATTCAAGAGCAGGTTGTAGGACCAAGCTTGGGTTCTGAGTCAATCAATGCAGGTTTCATCTCATTCATCCTTGCATTCTGCCTTGTACTTGTATATATGATCATCTTCTACAATGGTGCAGGTATTGTTGCAAACATTGCCCTTCTTTGCAATGCTTTGTTCTTGTTTGGTGCTTTGGCATCATTCGGCGCTGTTCTTACATTGCCTGGTATTGCAGGTTTGGTATTGACAATGGGTATGGCAGTGGATGCAAACGTTATCATCTATGAGCGTATTAAAGAGGAGTTGAGAGCCGGCAAACAGTTGAGAACTGCCATCAAGGATGGTTACAACAATGCATACTCCGCTATCATTGACGGTAACTTGACAACCATCATCACCGGTATCGTATTGTTCATCTTCGGTTCAGGTCCTGTTCAAGGTTTTGCAACCACATTGGTAGTTGGTATCATCACCTCAATGTTGAGCTCAATCTTCATCTCAAGACTTATCTTCGAGGCGAGACTTGACAAAGGCAAAAACATTACATTTGACAACAGCTTCTCAAGAGGTTTCTTGCAGAATGTACATATTGACTTTGTTAAACTTCGTAAGAGCGCGTACGTTTTGTCTTCAGCCCTTGTTATCATAAGCCTTGCTTCAATTACATTCAAGGGATTCTCTTACGGTGTTGACTTTACAGGTGGTAGAACATACGTTCTTCGTTTTGACAAGGATGTTACAGCTGAGCAGATCAGAAGTGCAGCAAATGCTGAGTTCGGTGAGACTGTTGAGGTTAAACAGTTCGGTGGCGAGAGCCAGATGAAGGTTACAACCAAATATAAAATTGCTGACAACTCTACAGAGGTTGACCAGGAGGTTGAGGCCAAATTGTACAATGCATTGAAAGGCTTCTACAATGCAGAGATGAGTTTGGAGGACTTCACTTCAACTGTAAACAACCCTAACGGTATCATCAGTTCAGATAAGGTTGGTCCTACAATTGCAGACGACATCAAGAGAAATGCAGTGGTTGCTATTGTATTGTCAATGATTGCCATCTTCTTGTACATTGCAGCACGTTTCCGCAACTGGACTTGGGGTACAGGTGGTCTTATCTCATTGGCTCACGATGCCATCATAACAATCGGATTCTTCTCATTGTTCTCAGGCATCCTTCCATTCAGCCTTGACGTTGACCAGACATTCATTGCTGCAATCCTTACAATCATCGGATACTCAATCAATGACTCAGTGGTTATCTTTGACCGTATCCGTGAGTACAATGTATTGTATCCAAAACGCGAACTCAAACTCAACATCAATGAGGCTTTGAACAGCACTCTTGCACGTTGTGTGAATACTTCAGTTTCAACATTGGTTGTAATGGTTGCCATTGCAATCTTCGGTGGTGAGGTTATCAGAGGATTTGCATGTGCTTTGATCGTAGGTATTATAGTTGGTGCTTACTCTTCAATCTTCGTAGGTACTCCAATTGTATACGACCTTAACATGAAAAGAGCAAAGAAAGCTGAGTTGAAAAAATAATTTTTCACAATAAAGACAATGGAAAGCTGCCGGCCAAAACCGGCAGCTTTTTTTATACAATCATTGCAACAAGTTCCGATGCAAGTTGCGGCCATACAGGTAAACAATGTCACGCACACCACCACGCAACGAATGCAAACGAATATACAACCAATCTGAATCAATTTACGGAACAAAAATTATGAAATATAAATAAATCTCCGTATCTTGTGAATTATTGTAATTTGATTTCATTTTTTTATTATAAATATCTATCGAAATACGAAAAATATTTGACATTATGGAACTACCTTTTGCAGAATCTTGGAAAATCAAGATGGTTGAGCCTCTAAAAAAGAGCACACGCGAAGAGCGCGAACAATGGATTAAAGAAGCTGATTACAACCTGTTCAAACTTAAATCGGATCAGGTATATATTGACTGTCTTACCGATTCAGGCACTGGCGCAATGAGTGACCGCCAATGGGCAGCAATGATGATGGGAGATGAGAGCTACGCCGGATCTTCATCTTTCTTCCAACTTAAAGATACAATTACCCGACTTACAGGTTTTGAGTATGTAATTCCTACACACCAGGGCCGTGCTGCGGAGAATGTGCTTTTCAGCCACCTTGTAAAGGGCGGTGACGTTGTTCCCGGCAACTCACATTTTGATACAACAAAAGGCCACATTGAGAGCCGTAAGGCAACTGCACTTGACTGTACAGTTGATGAGGCAAAAGATACCCAACTTGAGGTTCCTTTCAAAGGAAATGTAGATCCTAAAAAGCTTGAGAAGGCTCTTGAAGAGTTTGCAGACAAGACTCCTTTCATTGTTGTTACAATTACAAACAATACTGCCGGCGGACAGCCTGTTTCAATGCAGAACTTGCGTGAGGTACGTGCAATCGCCGACAAATATGGCAAACGCGTAATTTTTGACTCTGCCCGTTTTGTTGAGAATGCATACTTCATCAAGACTCGCGAGGAGGGTTACGCAGATAAAACTATCAAGGAGATCGTTAAGGAGATGTACTCTTATGCTGACGGTATGACAATGTCTTCAAAGAAAGATGGTCTTGTAAACATGGGTGGTTTCATCGCTACACGTCACGAGGACTGGTATGAGGGAGCAAAGAGATTCTGTATTCCTTTTGAGGGTTATTTGACATACGGTGGTATGAACGGCAGGGATATGGCAGCCCTTGCTGTTGGTCTTGACGAGAACACAGAGTTCGAAACTGTTGAAACCCGTATCAGACAGGTTCAATATCTTGCAGCGAAACTTGACGAGTATGGTATTCCTTACCAGCGTCCTGTTGGCGGCCATGCTATCTTTGTAGATGCCGACAAAGTTCTCTCTAACATCCCTAAAGAGGAGTTCCCTGCACAAACTCTTGCAATTGAGCTTTACATTGAGGCCGGTATCCGTGGTTGCGAGATCGGATATATCCTTGCAGACCGCGACCCTGTTACCCGCGAGAACCGTTTTGGAGGACTTGATCTTTTACGTCTATGTATTGCACGCCGTGTTTACACCAACAACCACATGGATGTAATTGCAGCTGCTCTAAAGAACGTTTATGACCGCAGGGACAAAATTACACGCGGTGTGAAGATTGTCTGGGAGACAGAACTTATGCGTCACTTCACAGTAAAACTTGAAAGACTATAATCAAAAGCAACATTTGCAACAACCCGCTCTGCCCCTCAGTGGCAGAGCTTGATACAAGCGTAAGGAGGATACCCCTGAAGGCTCCTAATCAAACAATAAAGAGGATGACCAAAAGGGTATCTCTATGAATAGCGAATCCCCGCCAGTATGGAATTCTGGCGGGGATTCACTGTATAATAATGGAGTTTTGAGACAGCAGCCCGAAGATCACTCGCACCCTACAGTTGACAGATTATAGAGAATCGCAAAGGCCAGTTGGGTGGTCTTGCGGAGTTTTTCCCAATGGAGTTTGTCGGGAGTATCTGTAGGTTTGTGGTAATCTACGTGCATGAAATCTTCCATCCATGCAATAAAAGGTATGTCCTGGGCCGAGAATGGGGCATAATCAGAGCCTCCGCGGCCGTCACCTCTACGCTCGTCCAAAAGAACCTGGAAAGGCAGATCAATTTCCTTTTGGGCTGCCTGGCATATTTTGAGCAGATATGGGTAATTGTTGTTCCATGCAAACATGACACCCGGATTTTCGGGGGTTATTGTACGGCCCACCATATCAAAGTTCATGTAGTGGACAACAGACTCCTTCAAAGAGGCCTCACAGCCCGGCACAACCGTTTCTGAAGGCCAGGTATTCACAAAGAATTTTGAGCCCAGCAAGCCCTTCTCCTCGCCATCCCAGGCACAGAAGAGAATGGTATAGCGTGGAACAATATCTGCAGCCTTCATCATCCTTGCCAAAGAGAGAAGAGCCACTATGCCCGAAGCATTATCGTCTGCACCAGGATGTATTCCAACCCCCTCTATATACCCCAAATGGTCATAATGGGCACCAATTACAATAAATTTGTCTTTTTCACTCCCCTCAAGTTTTGCCACCACATTGCACTGCTGGAGCGGATAGGCAGCCTTACCCTCCTTAGGTTTTCCTATAGCAGCCTCCAGTTCCTCCTTGCTGAATGGCTGCAACAACGGCTCATATCCCGCCTTTCTGAACTCTTTTACAATGAACTTCATTGCCTTTACGGCCTCTTTGGTCCCGGCCTCACGTCCCTTGAGACCTCTTTGTGTAAGGTAATCCACAACCCTCTTCGCATAATCTGTTGAATAGAGATCAAAAAATTGCAAAGCATCATTCACCCGGTCATGACCTCCCTCTGCATATGAGGCTGCATTGCCCTCTTTTGCGCTTTCGCCTCTGCTGTTGTCTGCAGCACCAAGCTGGAAACTGCATACCAGTAAAACTGCTGAGGCCAATATGAATCTGCCTCTTTTCATTGCAACGGCAAACAAATTATCTTTCATTGTCCAACTCCTTTTTGCTCTTTTATCAATTATTCCTTTCCTTTTTTCCTTTTGGCAACACTCTTCTTCTCTTTACTCTTTACACCTTTTCCTGCCGCATTTTTGGCCTTTACAGCACCACTCTTCTTTGTAGCCGACCTTTTGCCGGCCGACACCTTCTCCTGCTTTGTAATGCCGCTTTTGCGGTTTGTTTTGCCTGCTCCACTATAACTTGGATCCCAGACAAGTTCATAATCTATGAGTTTTTGCTCCAGATTAACCTTGAGCACCTTGATTCTGACCTTGTCGCCAAGGGTAAACTTTGCTTTTGTAGCCTTTCCATAGACGCAATAGTTCTTCTCGTCAAAGATGAAGTAATCCTCTTTTATATCACGCAGGGAGACCATTCCCTCAACTTTTGTAGGCTCAATCTCCACATACAAGCCCCATTCGGTAACACCAGAAACCGTTCCATCATACTCATTGCCCACTTTATCTTGCATAAACTCCGAAAGTTTGTACTTTATGCTCGCACGCTCCGCATCTGTAGCCAGCTGTTCTCTTGCTGAAGAGTGCTTGCAGAGCTCTTCGTAACGCTTTTTGTCTTCATTCTTGCCCTTGTCGAGATAGTGGGCCAGAAGCCTGTGTACCATCATATCGGGATAGCGGCGGATCGGCGATGTAAAATGGGTATAATACTGGAATCCCAGACCATAGTGGCCTACATTGTCGGTAGAGTATTTTGCCCTTGCCATTGAGCGCAATGCTACAATTTCAATTGCCCCACACTCCGGTTTTTCCTTTACTTTGTCAAGCAATATATTGAGTTCCCTTGCCACCTCACGACCATTCTCCGCAGGGCCCATCGTATAACCGAAATGCTTTACAAAATCCCTGAGGTTCTGAATCTTTTCGTAATTAGGCTCCTCATGTATTCGGTAAACGAAAGTAGGTTCTTTAAGTCTCATGCCTTTGGTCACATATTTTGCAACCTCCTTGTTGGCAAGAAGCATAAACTCTTCAATGAGCCAGTTGGCCTCACGGGTAATACGTTGCTGCACATCCACAGGCCGTCCCTTCTCATCTACAATAACCTTCATTTCGGGTCTTTCAAAACTTATAGAACCGCTTGCAAAACGCTGTTTACGCATAATTGCTGCCAATTTGTGCAGCTCGACAACTGCCTGTGCCACCTCTTTCTCGCCAGCTGCTCCGCGCGGTTTGCGTGCCGGCCTGTTGTTTGGAATTTTTGCAGGATCCATACCGCTCTCCGGAGCAAGGCCAGCCTCTTCAAGAATTAGCTGAGCCTCCTCGTATGCATACCTGCGGTCGGATTTGATAATTGTCCTGCCAAACCAGCTCTTTATGACTTTTGCCTTGGCGTTCATCTCAAATACCGCAGAGAATGTAAGTTTCTCCTCATTTGGCCTCAACGAACAGAGGTTATTTGAAAGGGCCTCAGGCAACATTGGCACCGTGCGGTCAACAAGATATACAGATGTTGCTCTCTCTATGGCCTCCTGGTCTACAATGTCTCCGGATTTCACGTAGTGGGTCACATCGGCAATATGCACACCCACCTCAAAGTTGCCGTTGTCAAGTACCCTGAATGAAACCGCATCATCAAAATCCTTTGCATCTGCAGGGTCTATGGTAAATGTGCAGACCTTACGGAAATCGCGCCTTGCATCAATCTCTTTCTTGGAAATCTTCACCGGAATTGCCGCGGCTGCAGCCTCAACTCTCTCTTCAAACCTGTAAGGCAGACCATATTCAGCAAGAATTGCATGCATCTCTGTATCATTTTCACCCGGTTCTCCGAGCACATCCACAATTCTGCCCAATGGAGCATCCATACCGTCACGCCACAGCTCAACAACAACTGCGACCTTCAAGCCCTGCCACTCACTCTTGACCTGACCCATTGGCACCCCTATATCGTAAGGCATAAACTTGTTTTCTATGATAACCCAGGCTTGAGCACCAATAATCTGAAGAACACCTATATATGGTCTCTTTGACCGTTCTATGACCTCAAGGACCTCACCCTCCATACGATGGTTCTCATCCTTGAGCTTTGTAACAGCCACACGTACAGTATCACCATGCAAAGCACCCCTGAGCCTTCTGGCAGGAACAAACACATCATCCTCCCTCTCAGGCACATCAATGAACCCGTAGCCTTCACGTCCCATAATTACAGTTCCTACAACCTCTTCAAGAATCTTTTTTCTTGTGGAAATGCCTTTTTTGGATCTTCCGCTTCTTGAAGTGCCACTACCGCCAACGCCACTCTTTTTTCTGCTTCCTCTGGCTTGCGATACCCTTTTTCTATTTCCTTTTTTGCTCATAATAGTTAACTTTGCGGCTTGAAAATTGTTTCACTCGAATCAGGTGAAAACCTGTCGGGAAAAATATTATAAAACGATAACAAAAATAGCAATTAAATATGAATAAAAAGGTACTTTTAATGATTCTCGACGGCTGGGGAATAGGAAAACATGACAAGACAAATGCAATTTTTACAGCCGGACAACCAAATATTGATGCCCTTTTGGCAAAATATCCCAATTCACAGCTTTCAGCAAGCGGAGAGGATGTTGGTCTTCCAGACGGCCAGATGGGAAACTCTGAGGTAGGTCACCTTAATATCGGTGCCGGCAGAGTCGTTTATCAGGATCTTGTAAAGATCAACAAGGCTTGCCAGAACAAGACCTTATTGGAGAACAAAGAGGTAAAGGCTGTATATGATTATGCCAAAGAGAGCGGAAAGGCTCTTCACTTTATGGGCCTTCTTTCTAATGGAGGTGTACACAGCTCAATTGAGCAGCTTTTTGCATTCCTTGATGTTGCCAAAGAGTATGGTCTTGAGAAGGTTTACGTTCATTGCTTTATGGATGGCAGGGATACCGACCCCAAGAGCGGCAAAGGCTTCATTGAGCAGCTTCAAGCCCATATGGCAGCTTCGACCGGCAAAATTGCCTCTGTGATCGGCCGTTTCTACGCAATGGACCGCGACAAGAGATGGGACAGGGTTAAAGTTGCCTATGACCTCCTTGTAAATGGCGAGGGTGAGAAGTGTTCAGACCCTGTAGCAGCTGTGGCCTCTTCATACGAGGCAGGCGTTACAGACGAGTTCATCAAGCCTATAAAGGTTGAGGGCACAGCCACTATCGAGGCTGATGATGCAATTGTATTCTTCAACTTCAGAAATGACCGTGCAAGAGAGATTACAAGTGTACTTACACAGGAAGATATGCCTGAAATGGGCATGAAGACCATGCCGTTGTACTACTGCTGCCTTACTCCATATGATGACAAATTCAAAGGCGTACACATTCTTTTTGACAAGGAGAATGTTCAGGACACCCTTGGAGAGGTAGTTGCAAAAGCAGGCAAAAAACAGTTGAGAATTGCCGAGACAGAGAAGTATGCCCACGTTACATTCTTCTTCTCAGGCGGTCGCGAGGCTGCTTTTGACAATGAGGAGAGAGTTCTTATAAACTCACCTAAAGTGGCCACTTATGACCTTAAACCTGAAATGAGTGCTCCAGAGGTTGCTGACGCACTTGTAGAGGTGTTGAACAGCCAGAAAGAGGATATGATCATCCTTAACTTTGCAAATGGTGACATGGTTGGCCATACAGGTGTATATGATGCCATAATGGCTGCTGTAAAGACCATTGACCAGCTTGTCAAAAAGGTCGTTGATTGTGCACAGGCAAACGGCTATACCGTACTTATCACAGCAGACCACGGCAATGCAGACAATGCAGTAAATGCCGATGGTTCCCCAAATACCGCACACTCATTGAATCCTGTTCCATTCATCGTTGTTGACAATGACATCAAGAGTGTTGACAATGGTATTCTTGCAGACATTGCTCCAACAATCCTAAAACTTATGGGAATCGAGCAGCCTGCATGCATGACAGGTACTCCATTGGTTTAACCGCACGGCGGCGTGTCTGGAGCGACATGAAGCAAAAAAGTTACTTATCATACGATGAATCCCTGCCGGAGTGTACTGGCAGGGATTCGTTTTATAATGCAATCTGTGTCTCAAGTGCGTATTCAAGATTGTGATGCTCCAGGAAGTCTATCAGATCCTGATTGACATCTATCTTGTATTTGCGGGAGAAGAACTCCACTGAAATCTGGTTCTGATAATCGAGAGCCTTGATAGAGAGTGCCTTTTTACCTTTGTTTGACTTGATTGTCTTAAGAAGTTCTTTACGGAACTCTTTATCGACTTTGGTTACCGGCAAGTTTATTGTAAATGATTTGATGAACTCCTCCTTGGTGTTGGCCAACAGAGTTATCTTCCTGATCTTCAAATCACATTCAACTGGCGTCGTATTCTCCTTGTTCTCCTCATCCTGCGGTTTTCCGTAGATTCTTGGCATTATAGCACATTTCATAAAGAGAGCCTGCCCATTCTCAACAAACTGCATAAAATTCTCATAATCGCGCCCAAACAGGCTAAAGTTAAGGCTTGAACCAAAATCTTCTATAGAGAAACTTACCCAAGGTTTACCGCTCTTCTGCGATACTTTCTTTGCAACACCACTTACAAGTCCTGCTATATAGATCTCTTTCCGGTGAAGAGAAGTGTCTGTTGATGCATCAGCAACAAGCTGTTGTGCGTCGGCAAGTGTTGTTGCAACAAAGTTGACCATCTCAAACTTATAGATGTCAAGAGGGTGAGAAGAGAGATACATGCCAACCAGCTCCTTCTCTTTTTTTAGAAATTCCAGTTTGTTGTACTCAGGTGCAGGAACCGGAATATCAGGTGGTGTAGGTTTGAATCCCTCATCATCGTCACCAAAGAGTGAATTTCCGTTGTTTATGGTATCACTCTGCAATTTTGAGCCATAACGGCACAAAGCCTCTATAAATACCTCCCCTTTTGAGTTTGGCAGGAAGAACTGGTCTCTCCTGATACCTTCAAATGAATCAAAACCGCCGGAATAGGCCAATGACTCTATAGTCTTTTTATTTACAGCACCATGCGCAGCCGCACGCTCTATGAAGTCAAAAATATTCTCGTACGGTCTCTCCATACGTCCCTCAACAATGCCATCTACAACAGCTCCTCCCACACCCTTGATACCGGCCATTCCAAAGCGTATATTGCCCTCCTTATTTACTGTAAACCGACGGTCACTCTCATTCACATCCGGCCCAAGCACGGCAATTCCCATACGTTTGCACTCATCCATGAGTTTTGTAATCTCATCGATATTGTTAAGGTTTTTACTCAAGTTGGCGGCCATGAACTCTGCCGGATAGTTGGCCTTCAGGTAAGCAGTCTGGTAGGCAACCCAAGCATAGCAGGTTGCATGCGATTTGTTGAACGCATAGGCAGCAAATGCTGTCCAGTCCTTCCAAATCTTTTCAAGTGTCTCCTCCGGATGTCCGTTGCGTATACCACCTTCAAGGAAGAGGGTCTTAAGCTCCATCATCTTGTCAATGAGCTTTTTACCCATGGCTTTACGCAAACCGTCGGCCTGACCTTTGGTAAAATCTGCAAGTTTTTGAGACAAAAGCATAACCTGCTCCTGATATACAGTAATTCCGTAGGTATCCTTAAGTATATCCTCCATTTGCGGAAGGTCATATTCAATCTTCTTGCGTCCCTGCTTGCGGTCAACAAAATCAGGAATATAATCCATCGGGCCCGGCCGGTAAAGGGCATTCATTGCAATAAGATCCTCAAATCTGGTAGGCTTGAGCTCTCTCAACCATTTTTGCATACCGGGAGACTCAAACTGGAAGATTGCAACGGTGTCGCCACGGCTGAAGAGATCATATGTGGCTTTATCGTCAATTGGAATGGTATCAACATCCACATCTATTCCTCTGTGCTTCTTAATATTGGCAACAGCCTCCTTAAGAATTGAGAGGGTACGCAGACCTAGAAAGTCCATCTTCAACATTCCCACATCCTCGATGAAAGATCCCTCGTATTGTGACACCCACATATCTTCTCCCGTCTCCTTGTCTTTTGCTATACAGATTGGAATATGCTCTGTAAGATTATCACGACCGATAATGATAGCACAGGCATGCACACCTGTATTCCTTACCGTACCCTCAAGTTTCTCTGCATACTGGAGGGTCTCCTTGACTCCAGGTATGGGCGAGGTCTCAAATGCCTCTTTCATCTCGGGAACAAGCTTGATGCAGTTGCCTATGTTAACCTTAACCTTCTTCTCCTTTACAATCTCCTCTCCGTTTTCGCCTGTCTCCTTTATGATTTCTGGAGGGAATTTGTCGGGAACAAGCTTGGCAAGACGGTCACTCTCCTGAAGAGGCACCTGCTGTATGCGGGCAATATCCTTTATGGCACTCTTCGTTGCCATTGTTCCAAATGTAACCACATGAGACACATGGTCTTTGCCATATTTACCCTCAACATATTGAAGCACCTTGCCACGTCCGTCATCATCAAAATCAATATCTATATCGGGCATTGAGATACGCTCAGGATTGAGGAAACGCTCAAACAGGAGGTCATATTTTATAGGGTCTATATGGGTAATTCCCAGACAATAGGCAACAACTGATCCTGCAGCTGAACCACGTCCCGGACCAACCCATACACCCATTGCGCGGGCAGCGGCGATAAAGTCCTGCACAATAAGAAAATAATCCGGGAATCCCATCCTCTTGATAGTGGCAAGTTCAAAGTCAATTCTCTCGCGCACCTCCTCTGTTATCTCCTTATAGTTTTTCTCTGCTCCCTTATAGGTAAGATGTCTCAAATACTCATTGGAATCGGGGAACTCCGCCGGTATTTCAAAAATTGGGAGTATATGATCGCAATCTATCTTGTATTTTTCAACTTTATCTGCTATCTCAAGTGTATTTGAAATTACCTTCGGATGATCAGGAAAGAGTGCCAGCATCTCCTCTTCGGTCTTGAGATACTCCTGCTGGGTATATCTCAATCGTTTAACATCATCATAGTTGGCATTAGTTGTAAGACATATCAAACGGTCATGGGCCGGGCCATCTTCCTTGCGTGTAAAATGGACATCATTTGTTGCAATCACCTTCACTCCGCACTCCTGTGAAAGCTCAAAGATAGCCTTGTTTACAATTACCTGCTGCTCATACACATCCTCGGCATAGCCGGGAATCTCGGTCTTATGCAACTGTACCTCAAGGTAATAATCCTCTCCAAAAAGATTCTTGTACCACATGATGCTCTCACGTGCACCATCAATGTCTCCACGTTTTATTTTTTGCGGAATCTCTCCTCCCAGACAGGCAGATGAACAGATCAGATTCTCATGGTACTTCTCAAGAAGTTCCTTGTCAATCTTCGGTTTATAGTAATACCCCTCGGTATAGCCAAGGGATACAAGTTTTACAAGATTGTAATAGCCCTGCAGATTCTTTGCCAATAATATAAGATGGTGTGCACTCTGATCCTCTTTTCCTCTCTTTGAAAATCTTCCCTCCGGATTAACATAGACCTCGCATCCTATAATCGGTTTTATCTCCGGAAAGTCCTTGGCAACCTTCAGAAACTCCTTCACACCAAACATATTGCCATGATCCGTAATGGCCAATGCAGGCTGGTTATCCTCCTTAGCCTTCTTGAAGTGACTCGCTATGGAGGCTGCGCCATCCAGAATTGAGTAATATGTATGTACGTGCAAATGAACAAAAGCCATGGTCTGATTCTCTTATAGGTTCTACATTGGAACTAACAAAGATAATAAAAGCTGACTTAATGGCAAAGTTGTAGAGGGAGTGTTACTTCTCAAAAATGCCGAACATAGTAGAACCGCTTCCACTCATGGAGGCATATATAGCCCCCTCCTCATAAAGGCTCTTCTTATACTGCTCCAAAATGGGATATTTTGCAAAAACTGTGGTTTCAAAGTCATTTACAACAGACTCCTTCCACTTCCCGACAGGTTGCCTCAAAAGTTCCTCCAAAGCTCTTTCATCGAGCCGTGGTTGCAAAATATTCCTCGGCACTATTCCCCTATAGGCATCGGCAGTTGAAACAAACACGGGCGGATGAACCAATTTTATTGTATAATCGGCAAGGGAATCAAGTGCAAACGGTGTGAGGATCTCACCACGGCCATGACCCATCATAGGTGTGTTGTAGATAAAGAAGGCACAATCGCTCCCAAGAACGGAAGCATATTGCGCCATCTGTGAATTTGTAAGATTTAGATTGTATAACTTGTCTATTGCCAATATTGTGTGGGCGGCATCTGATGATCCTCCACCAAGTCCCGCACCTACCGGTATATTCTTGTGAAGATAGATCTCCACCGGTGGTATATCAAAATCAGCCTTGAGCAATTTGTAGGCCTTGATGCATATGTTCTCTTCCGGAGCCATCAGCCCCTCCCTGCCTGCTACCTGAGGTATCACAATACCATATTGCTCCATCTTCAATTCAGAGGACTCCACCACCTCCAGAATATCGGCCAGTTCTACAGGATAGAAGAGGGTCTCCAAATTGTGAAACCCATCTTCTCTTTTGTTGAGTACCTTTAATCCTATATTTATCTTGGCATTTGGATATAGTATCATAACCAGAGCATTTTAAGCGCACCATCCATAAGCGGAGGCCTTGTCATCAACCGCATTTAGAATAGCCGCAGTTAGTACAAACAAGACATCCCTCCTGATATATAAGGTCATTTGACTGGCATTTAGGACACTTTTTGCCGGTCTCATCCTTAGTGCCGTCTGGAATATAACGCTTCAATGAGCGCTCCACACCATTTTTCCAGGTATTGATTGCCTCGCTGTCGAGCTGCAGGCCATTGATAAGGTTTATTACATCCACGATAGGCATTCCGTGGCGCAACACACCTGATATCAATTTTGCGTAGTTCCAATACTCTTTATTGAACATGTGGGAGATACCTCCAATGATATTTGTATAGCCATATTTGTCAACAAAGTGGAAATCATAGCGGCTCACTCCTGTGTTCACATCCTTCTCTTTTACGATATATCCAGTATCCACACTCTTAGGAATTGAACGTGAATCCTCATCTACAAGACCTGTAAAAATCTCATAAGGGACACCGTTGATCTTGCCCACAAGAGCAATCCAATGCTCACGGCCGTTCAGGAATCTGATGACATCAGCCTCCAATGCTTTAGGACGCTTCTTAGGTGCTATAGCCGGCTGCTTCTTCTCATCTTTTGCAGCAACAAGCACACCGGTCCTTGAACCGTCCCTATATACTGTCACACCTTTGCATCCTACCTCCCAAGCTGTCTTATAAACCTCTGCAACAAGTTGTTCTGTAACCGAATTCGGCAAGTTTACGGTAACGCTGATAGAGTGGTCAACCCATTTTTGTATACTGCCTTGCATCTTTACTTTAGCCACCCAATCAATATCTGCCGATGTAGCCCTATGATATGGTGATTTTGTAACAAGCTCATTGATCTGGTCTACATTCATTGATTTTACCTGCTCAAGGTCGTAACCCTGCACATCACACCATGTCAAAAACTTATGGTGGAATACATAAAACTCCTCAAAGCAGTCGCCTACCTCATCCTTTATTGAGACCTTGACATTCTTGTCGTTAGGATTTACCTTTCTTCTTCTGACATAGAAAGGAAGGAATACCGGCTCGATGCCAGATGTTGTCTGGGTCATTAGGCTGGTTGTTCCGGTAGGTGCAATTGTAAGCATTGAGATGTTTCTTCTTCCCACCTTTACCATCTCCTTATACAACTCCGGAGAAGCCTCCCTTATTCTGTCAATCATTGGATTATGCTCCTCTCTCTTGCTGTCGTAGATAGGGAATGCACCCCTCTCGCCTGCCATAACAACAGAAGATGTATAAGCCTGAACAGCAAGGGTTTTCTGAACCTCAACAGAGAATGCTATTGCTTTGTCGCTTCCATAAGTATATCCCAAAGCGGCCAACATGTCACCCTCTGCAGTTATACCCAAACCTGTTCTTCTGCCTCCCAAAGATTTCTCCTTGATCTTCTGCCACAACTCAACCTCTGTCCTCTTTATGCTCTCTCCCTCCGGATCTGAATCTATCTTTGCAAGAATAGCCTCAATCTTCTCCATCTCAAGATCAATAAGGTCATCATTCAGACGCATAGCCTTTTGTGTATGCTCCTTGAAAAGCTCAAAGTTGAATCTTGCAAGCGGAGTAAACGGATTCTCCACGTATGAGTAAAGGTTCATTGCTATAAGGCGGCATGAATCATAAGGACAAAGCGGAATCTCGCCACACGGGTTTGTACTTACTGTCCTATAGCCCAAATCAGCATAGCAGTCTGCAACAGACTCCCTGATTACAGTATCCCAGAAAAGCACGCCAGGTTCAGCAGATTTCCATGCATTGTGGATAATTTTCTGCCACAACTGCTTTGCACTTATCATCTTCTCAACCTTAGGATTCTCGCTGTCTATTGGATACTGCTGCTTGTACTGCTCTCCACTCAAGGCAGCCCTCATGAAATCATCATCAATCTTTACAGACACATTTGCTCCGGTAACCTTGCCCTGCTCCATCTTGGCATCAATGAATGACTCGGAATCCGGATGCTTGATGGAAACAGAGAGCATTAGCGCACCTCTTCTGCCATCCTGGGCAACCTCTCTTGTAGAGTTTGAGTATCTCTCCATGAAAGGAACAATACCGGTAGAGGTCAAGGCACTGTTCAATACCGGGCTTCCCGACGGCCTTATATGTGACAAGTCATGGCCTACACCACCCCTTCTCTTCATCAGCTGCACCTGCTCCTCATCTATCTTGAGAATACCTCCATAAGAGTCTGACGAACCCTCATTGCCAATAACAAAGCAGTTTGAAAGGGAGGCAACCTGGAAATTGTTTCCGATTCCGGTCATAGGACCACCCTGCGGAATTACATACTTAAAATCTTTCAACAGGTCATAAATCTCATCCTCACTCATGGGATTTGAATACTTTGCCTCAATTCTGGCAAATTCTTTGGCAAGACGTCTGTGCATCTGATCCGGCGACTTTTCATACAGATTGCCGAACGAATCCTTCATGGCATATTTGTTAATCCATACAGAGGCTGCAAGCTCATCGCCTTTGAAATACTTGATGCTCTCTTCCAGTGCTTCTTGGTAAGTATAGGTTGTCATAATATATTATTTTTGTTTTATTCGGGTTAATCTCTTGATAATATGCATTATATAACAAAAGAGAAAGCGAAAACCCGTCGAAATTCCGACAAGTTTCCACTTTGCAAAATAAATATATTTCTCTCCCTTTTTAGGGTAATTCAAAAACTCTTTATCAACAAGAATTTAACAATGCCCTACAGACATACAGAGGGGCGCGTTTTCAGCAGCTGTGCCTGCTGCAGTCCCTGCAATTTGCAAACTCTCCACGAAGTCTGCGCTCAACAAGATCTGTCAATCTGTCGAGTAGTGAATTGTTTGATATTTGTGCAAGTGCGGCATATGCAAAAGCTTGTTGTTGAAGAAGTTTTGCCTCTGAAAGCGAAATTCCCCTTGATCTCATATAAAAGAGTTCATCTTCGTTCAGACTACCGACAGTTGCCCCATGCGAACACTTCACATCATCGGCATATATCTCAAGATGCGGTTGGGTATAGGCCTTTGCAAAATCTGACACAATCAAGTTATTGTTTGACTGGTACGCCTCGGTCTTCTGGGCATCTTTTGCAACCAGAATGGTTCCGCTGAAGTGAGTCACCGAATGGCCGTCAAGGATACCTTTGAAAAGCTGCCTGCTATGGCACTCGGGCACATTATGAGCCAGATTCATAACATTTGTTATACGCTGCTCCCCACTTGCAAGGTAAAGGCCATAAACCTCACATTCGGCCCCCTTGCCATTAAGATTGACACTCACATTATTTGAGATCTCACCACCATGCAAGGTCACAAGATGAAGTTTCAATCTCGCATTTGCAGCCATATCTATCTTAAAATTTGTACGGTGAAGCGAGTTGTTGTGCTCATTCTGCATTATGACAAGATCAAGACCGGCATTCTCCCCTATCTCAATATTGAAATCTTCTTCTGTCTGAAAATCAACCTCACCCAATGTATGTGAACACAACAGAAGCTTTGCATTAGATGACTGCCCAAGCTCAACTTTATTGGCAAAATTCAAACCGCCCGGTCTCTTTGAACTGCGGACAGATATTATCTGAAGCAGCTCTTCAACAGATTGGCCCTTGTCAAGTTTGAACAGATAGCCCCCCTCAGACTGGAAAGGCATTATATAATCAAGCACAATATCCCCCTCAGCCGATTGGGAGTCCTGAAGCTTGCCGTCTACAACAAACAATTGTCTAGCATTCTCCAATGGAACCTTGCACTTGAAACTGCTGCTCTGATTTGGTGTGTATATATAGTTTGTCATTATTTTGATTCGTTAATAAGCCAATCATATCCCCTCTCCTCAACCTGCAGTGCCAACTCCTTGCCAGCAGTCTTGATGATGCGGCCCTTATACAAGACATGGATAATATCGGGAACTATATAATCAAGAAGTCTCTGATAGTGAGTAATTACAATTGTTGCATTCTCTGGAGTTTTGAGTTTGTTCACACCATTTGCAACAATTCTTAAAGCATCCACATCCAGGCCACTGTCTGTCTCATCGAGGATTGCCAATTTAGGATTGAGCATCGCCATCTGAAAGATCTCATTCCTCTTCTTCTCGCCTCCGGAAAAACCTACATTGACACCGCGTGAAGAGAATGCAGGATCCATCTCCACTATTGCAAGTTTCTCCCTCATCAATTTAAGGTACTCTGCAGCAGTCAAAGGTGGAAGGTTATTCTGCTTTCTATGCTCATTTACTGCAGTCTTCATAAAATTCACATTGGTCACACCAGGTATCTCTATAGGATATTGGAAACCGAGGAAAAGGCCTGCCCATGAGCGCTCCTCTGGACTCATTTCAAGAAGGTTTCTACCCAAGAATGTAACACTGCCCTGAGTAACCTCATAGCTCTCCTTGCCGGCAAGCACTGCCGACAATGTACTCTTTCCCGAACCGTTAGGACCCATAATGGCATGCACTTCACCAGGCTTAACTACAAGATTTATACCCTTTAAGATCTCTCTGCCATTGATACTTGCATGCAAATCCTTAATCTCAATCAAATTCTCCATATCGTGTACTTTATTATTTCATAATTACATCAATGGTACTGCAAAATGAACTATTTCTCTGCAATCCACTGTTTTCTCCACATTGAAAAGCCGAAGAAGGCCAAAACCAGATAGCCCAAAGCGACTATTGGCATAAAGACGAGTCCTGCTCTCACATACAATACTCCATTCATCACATTTACTACAAACCATGCACCCCAGCAATCCAGTTTCTTTTGGGCCGACAGAGTCTGGGCCAAAAGGATAAACGATGTCACAAAGGCGTCAAGATAAGGTTGGCGTGCCATTGGGAAAAGATCCGGCCAATATACGTTCAACTTGCTCAGGAAAACCCCCCAACACAATGTAAACAGCGCAATGGCACAAAGGATAATCGCACGCTGCCTATTTGTAAGCAGGGTTACTTTCAACTGGTTCTTATTATCTTTCTCCTCCTTCTTCGGATGGGTCCACCTATAATGTCCAAAAAAGTTGATGCATAACGATATAGGTTGCAACAACATGCTGGAATAGAGATGTTTCTGCATAAACATACAGAAGAGCAGAATATTGTATAAATAACCCACCCAAAAGTTTGCAACCTTTCCTCTCGTTGCCAAAAACACGCAACTCAACCCTGCGAAGACAGACATGAACTCAAGCAGACTAACATTCTGTCCTCCAATTGTAAATAATATATTATCTATACTAAACATTCAACTACTGTTTTTAGATCTGAAAATTAAGTTAAAAGAGCAAAAAACTATCCCACACTACCCTCCAACGATACTTGCAAAAGTTTTTGAGCCTCAACGGCAAACTCCATCGGCAATTTGTTGAGTACATCCTTGGCATAACCGTTTACAATAAGTCCAACTGCATCCTCTGCCTTTATGCCTCTCTGCTGACAGTAGAAGAGCTGGTCCTCTCCAATCTTTGAAGTGGTGGCCTCGTGCTCCACAATGGCACTTTGGTTGTCATTTTCTATGTAAGGGAAGGTGTGAGCACCGCATTTGTCACCCAAAAGAAGACTGTCACACTGCGAGAAGTTTCTTGCATTCTCTGCATTCGGAGAGATCTTCACAAGACCACGATAACTGTTCTGGCTATGACCGGCAGAGATTCCTTTGCTCACAATGCGGCTGCGGGTATTCTTGCCAATATGTATCATCTTTGTTCCTGTATCCGCCTGCTGGTAATTGTTTGTTACAGCTACCGAATAGAACTCCGAGATTGAGTTGTCGCCCTTAAGGATTGTGCTGGGATACTTCCATGTAATTGCAGAGCCTGTCTCAACTTGCGCCCAGAATAATTTGCTGTTGGCTCCTTTGCATATTCCTCGCTTGGTTACAAAGTTATAGATACCACCCTTGCCGTTCTTGTCTCCAGGGTACCAGTTCTGTACTGTGGAATATTTAACCTCTGCATCCTGATGCACCACAATTTCAACCACTGCAGCATGAAGCTGGTTCTCATCTCGCTGTGGGGCTGTGCATCCCTCAAGATAGCTCACATAAGAGCCCTCATCTGCCACAATAAGGGTACGTTCAAACTGGCCTGTACCTTTTGCATTTATTCTAAAGTAGCTGCTCAACTCCATAGGGCAACGGGTATTCTTTGGAATATAACAGAATGACCCATCACTAAAGACTGCAGAATTGAGTGCTGAGTAGAAATTGTCACCTATCGGCACAACTGATGCAAGGTACTTCTTGACAAGATCGGGATAATCCCTTACAGCCTCAGAGAAAGAGCAGAAAATTATACCCTTCTCAGCAAGAGTTTCGCGGAATGTTGTTTTGACTGATACTGAATCAAATACGGCATCAACAGCCACTCCTGCCAAAACATTTCTTTCGTGGAGCGGGATACCGAGTTTTTCAAAGGTCTCCGCCAGTTCGGGATCAATCTCAGTAGCCTCCTTCTTTGGAGTTGGCGCGGCATAATATATTATATCCTGATAGTCTATCTCAGGGATGTCAAGATGCGCCCAATCAGGCATCTTCATTGTCTGCCATTTTGCAAATGCCTTAAGTCTGAAGTCCAACAACCACTGCGGTTCATCCTTCTTTTTGGAAATCAAACGAATAATATCTTCGTTGAGACCTTTGGGAATAAATTCCTGATCAATATTCGACTCAAAGCCATGCTGGTACTCAGCATTGGCTATATCTTCTATTATGTTGTTATTTTTGCTCATAAGTGGTGCAAAGTTAATTGATTTATCTATTTTTGTAAAAAAAAAGAGAGCATAGCTCAAATAGTACACAGATACAACAGAAAATTCCATAAGGCATTAAACAGATGAAAGAACGAAAGGTTATGGAGAGCAGCAGTTCGACAGCTCCCAAAAGGACACAGATCGCAGAAATTGGCAAAAGGGAACTTTTGAGAAGATTGTTTGAGGGTACAGGCTTTACCAACAAACAGTTGTTTGCAGGAGATTCTTCCAAACAGACTGTCTCCATAAACCGTCTTATGATGGAAGGAGTGGATTTTGACCTTGTATATACCCCATTGAAGCATTTGGGATACAAATCCGCCCTCAACGCTCTTGGTCCGCTTTACGCCAGATGCTACCAGCCAAAGGCACTTTCATTCACCCTTGCCCTCTCAGCCCGATTTGCAGCAGAAGATATTGTCGAACTCTGGACCGGAATAGTTGCAGCTGCCAAAGAACATAATATTGAGAACCTCTCCCTTGAGCTCAAGGCATCAATGACAGGTCTTGCAATAGGTATAACAGCACAAGGAGAGCAGGATCCAAAAACAATCGAGAGTGCTCCAAAACCGTCGGGAACAGACTTGATATGCATAACCGGAAATATTGGTGCAGCATATATGGGCCTACATGTACTTGAAAGGGAAAAGGTTGCATTCAACAAGATTCCGGCTTCTGAAATGGCATCCTACAAACAGCCGGACCTAAGCCGTTACAAATATATCCTGAGCCAGTATCTGAGCCCCGAGATTAACCCTAAAATTGTAGAGCAATTCAAGGAGGCATCCATCATTCCGGCTGCAGGCTACTTCATCACTGACGGTCTTGCTGCCACTGTCAAGGAGTTGTGTCAGGAGCATGGGACAGGAGCCAAGATTTACCTCGAAAAAATACCGATTGCCTCCCAGACCATGGAGATGGCAAAAGAGATAAATATGGATACAGTAACAGCCGCCCTCAATGGTGGCGATGATTATAAATTTCTATTTGTCATACCACTGTCAGAACACGAAAAATTCCATAAGGAATTCCCAAATGTAGACATCATCGGGCACCTTTGCAAGCCTGAAGCAGGCGCTCTTCTTGTAACACCGGAGGGAGCAGAAATTCCTATACAGGCTCAGGGATTTTAGGTTTGCTCGTCAGCTGTGACTTCAAAGGCTAGCTACCGGTTTAAAAAAGTGCTCTAATACAACCGCAGAGCTTATCTGTATGTTTTTTAGACAATATTTGTAAATATTTTTTACATATTTTTAGATTATGTAAAAATATTTTACATTTGCATTATGAAGATAAACGGTAATATTTTAGTTATTGGACCCAATGCCGGTCTGCTTACATCCCTGAGGATTCTGCTCAGAAAGCACTTTGAAAATATCCGGACAACAGACAATATTCAGCAGGCGGAAGGTCTGATTGGCATAGAGAATTTTGATGTGGTCCTGATGGATCTTGACCTCTTTCGCAGCAAATCAGAAGCAGCACAGACCGTCGCATCCATAAGGGAGAACAATCCCGGTCTTGAGATTGTACTGCTGTCAACTTTTGCGCAAGTTCCCATAGCCGCAGAGTGTGTCAATTGCGGTGCATTTGACTTTATACACAAGCCGTGGAACGAGTTTGAAATAGTCATCTCATTAAACAATGCAGTAACACGGAAAAGATACAAAGTAAAGATTGCAGAACTGGAAAAGGAGATCAGTCTAATGAAATCATCGGGTGAAAACAGGGATCTTGAATGCTGCGATGCCAACAGAATCCCCAACAGGCCAATGACCGATAATTACCGCATGACATCGGATGGCTATGGCACAGCCCCCGACTATTATGGCACCTTCCCGAACGAAACCCTTGAGGCAATTGAACAAAGAATCATAAAGAACATGATGCTCCGCAATAGAGGAAATATAAGCCTTACGGCCCAACAACTGGGAATTACGCGCCAGACATTGTATAACAGGTTGAAAAAAAGCAGCAATGACTGATATTGGAAACCGCAGCAGATGCAAGGTTCCCATACATAATATAAAATAAGGTGACATGGGGTTTTATGAGCATTATTTTTATTACCTTTGCAGATTGACCCCCAAAGGGTTGTGTCTACTTATCAAAAAAGATTATTAATATTAAAAATTATACTGATGAAGAATTTTGTTGAAGAGCTTACCTGGAGAGGCATGATCCACACTATGATGCCAGGTACAGAGGAACAGTTGATGAAGGAACAGACTTCTGCTTATGTCGGCATTGATCCGACTGCAGATTCTTTGCATATTGGTCACTTGGTAAGTATTATGATGCTCAAGCATTTCCAGAATTGCGGCCACAAACCTTATGCATTGATCGGCGGTGCAACAGGCATGATTGGAGACCCTTCAATGAAGAGTGCTGAGAGAAATCTCCTTGATGAGGAGACATTGAACCATAACATTGCTGCCATAAAGAAACAGCTCTCAAAATTCCTGGATTTCGATTCAGATATGCCAAATGCAGCTGTGCTTGTAAACAACTATGACTGGATGAAGGATTTCTCATTCCTCTCATTCATCCGTGACATTGGAAAGCACATTACTGTAAACTATATGATGAGCAAGGATTCTGTGAAAAAACGTTTGTCGGGAGAGGCAAGAGAGGGTATGTCTTTTACTGAGTTCTCATACCAGCTTGTTCAGGGTTATGACTTTCTATACCTGAACGAACATAAGAACTGCAAACTTCAGATGGGCGGAAGTGACCAATGGGGCAATATAACAACAGGAACTGAGCTTATCAGAAGAAAAACCGGCAATGAGGCATTTGCGCTAACATGTCCATTGATTACCAAAGCCGACGGCGGAAAATTCGGAAAGACTGAGAAAGGCAACATCTGGCTTGATGCAAACTATACCTCTCCATACACATTCTACCAGTTCTGGATGAATGTGGCTGATGAGGACGCAGAAAAATATATCAAGATCTTTACAATGTTGAGCCGTGAGGTTATTGAAGAGGCCATTGCAAAACACAAGGAGGAGCCACATTTGAGAGGCTTGCAAAAACTTTTGGCCAAAGAGATTACAATTATGGTTCATGGAGAAGATGAGTACAACAAGGCAGTTGAGGCTTCAGGCATCCTCTTCGGCAATTCAACTTCACAAGCCTTGAAAAATCTTGACGAACAGACATTCCTTTCTGTATTTGACGGTGTTCCACAATTTGAACTTCCTGCAGAGAAACTTGGTGGAAATATTCTTGACCTCCTGGCTGTTGAAACATCAATATTCCCATCAAAGGGAGAGTGCCGCAAGATGATTCAGGCAAACGGAATGAGCATAAACAAGGAGAAGTTTACAGATGCAAATGGTGTCTTGACACAGCAGAATCTTGTAAATGGCAAATATATCCTCGTACAGAAAGGTAAGAAAAATTACTTTATCTTAAAGTTCAATTAACAGCTGCACTGTGTACCGACAACAAGATAATTTGCAGGCTACCGATAAAATTATAGAACAGATATAGAAGAATTATGGAAGGAGAGAGCACAAGACAACAGAAGATAGGACGCCAGTTGCAGCGAGACCTTGCTGAGATTATAAGAAGCAAAGGCATGGCTGCATTCAATGGTGCCATGGTTACGGTAAGTGAGGTTAGAGTCAGCCCTGATCTCTCTGTAGCTAAAGTATTTGTAAGTATATTCCCATCTGCAAAAGCAGAAGAGGTGATGACAATTATCCAGGATTCAGTCAAACAGTTGAGGGGAGAGTTGGGACGCCTTGTGGGTAAGCAGCTGAGGATAGTTCCTGAACTTGTTTTTATGCTTGACTCTTCGTTGGATTACGTTGAGCATATTGATGAACTGCTAAAAAATAGTTGACATTGTGCACTTTGCAATAGAGTGCCGGTATAAAATGATTTGATTTGAATCTGCCGTTCTTCATAGCCAAAAGGTACTTGTTTGCCAAGAAATCACACAATGTGATAAATATCATCTCGCTTATAAGTGCCGTAGGAATAGGAATCGGCAGTATGGCTTTGATAGTTATACTATCGGTATATAATGGGTTTGATACATTGGTAAAGAGTTTTTACCAGGAGTATCAGCCCCATTTTATTATTACCCCGCAACAAGGAAAAAGTTTTCATATCAATACCAACAGCTTTGATGCAGTCAGGGCAATTGAAGGCATTGAATCTCTGCAACCTGTTGTTGAAGAGGATGTTTTTGTGCAATATGGCGACAACCAGGCCATTGCACAAATCAAGGGTGTTGATTCAAGTTACGGCAGGATCAGTGGAACAGATGCATCTGTAAAGGAGGGTGAGTTCAAGACATTTGTCGGACAGACTGCTCATGCAATTGTGGGCAGGGAGCTTGCTGCTACACTCCGATTGAGAGTACGGTTTCTTGACCCGCTGGAGTTATATTTTCCAAGCAGAAACTCAACAGTCTCTCTCTTGAATCCATCGGGAAGCCTCAATTCAGAGAGCCTCTTTCCAAGTGGAATAATTGCCCTGAATCAGGAGTTTGATTCAAAAGGTATTTTTATACCAGTATCCGTTGCCCGTCAGCTGCTTGAATACTCCGACAACGAGGTTACCTCATTGGAGATCTACCTCAACAGAGAGGGTGAGGCAAATTCAGGCAACATTGAAAAACAACTGCATAAAATCCTGAATGGAAAGAGTTCGAAACAGGATGATGAGACAACAACATCTCTCACAATCAAGAACAAATTTCAGCAGAACGAAACGCTCTATAAAATGATGCGTGCTGAGAAGTTTGCGGTATTCCTAATACTTTTCTTCGTGATAGTGATTGTATCAGTAAATATTTTTGGTTCTCTCTCAATGCTAATCATTGACAAAAAGAAAGATCTGCAGACATATCTGTGTATGGGGGCATCCAAAGCCTGATTAAGAAGATTTTTATTCTACAAGGATGGCTGATCGCGGTTATCGGTTCAGCCGTTGGAATAATTATTGGGCTGATTATGTGCGTCATACAGCAACAGACTGGATTCATTTCACTCCCAGGTAATTACATTGTAAGTGCCTACCCGGTTGAGATACACCTGATAGATGTTATAAGCACATTTGCAGGTGTAGCTGCCATAGGCTATGTAATAGCCGTTCTACCCATAAAACTCATGAAGTAGCACACATAGGTTTGAGGCATTTACAATACATACTAAAGATTCACAAAAGTAAGCACAGAGCCTTGTGATGATAAAATCAAAAAAAAATTGAAAATTGATGCAACGAAATCATACTATTCCGCATCTTATAGGTGTAGGTTTAGGTTTTAGTACACAAAAAGGGGTTCCGTAAGTAGCAGCGGGGCCCTTTTTATTTTTTTGTTTTTATCAAAAATCCCCCAAAAGCACAAACAACACACCCTGCCAATCAACTTACGACTTGACAGGGTGCGCCCGACTTAACCTAAACTTAAAAAACTATTTCACATTAATAACAACGCACAAGTTTAAAAGTTTAGTATAAATAGTACTTTTTTACAAATTTTCGATCTCTATTTCAGATAGGCCTGTACATTCAGCAATAAGACCGGAATCAAGGCCTTTGTTTTTCATTGATTTAGCAATCTCACGTTTGCTATGAGCCATCCCTTCCGCACGACCCTCAATCAAGCCTTGACTTATGCCTTGCTGAATACCCTGTTCTATTCCTTGTTCGATTCCCTGTTCGATTCCTTGCTCTATTCCTTGCTCAATCCCTTGCTCTATTGCATAATCAAGACAGGCCCTGTTGTCACGGTAGCGTTTGAGACGTGCCTCATACAACGCCTTGTCGCTCTTGGAGAGTGATGCAAGATTTGCCTCTTCCAATACATTCAGAAAGGTCTCTCGTATCTCTTCGTTGAGACCATGCTCATATACCTTACGTTTTAACTCTTCTATTGTACTCATTCCGTTCTTCATTTGCAACAACAAATATAACAACTTTTCATACAACAGGTTACATTCAGACAGACTTTTGGCATCAAGACATGGCAACTGTAACATGACTATATGGATCCGGTCGGTAAAAAGGGCTCCGGTATGCGGATCCTGAAGCATGAATTCCCTTTTAAGTACAGGATCCTGCTCATACATGAAGTTCATCAGGCAGATGCTGTAGACCTTGTCTATATTATAGTTCCATTTATCTCCAGGCTGCCCCATCTGGTCTATAAGACGGCACGTATAGTAGAGAATACGGTTTCGTATATAACTGATGGGGGCATTCTGTACCTCAATCAGAAATCTGGCCCCGGTTGTGTCTGTACACAATACATCAAAAACGCACTCCCTGCCTCCCTCATAATATGGTATATTCTCATTATTGAGATACTCGACCTCAACTATAGGAGACTCCAGCTCCAGTACCAGATTCAGAAAACCGACCAGATTACGCTTGTTCCTCTCTGTTCCAAACAGATACTTGAAGCCCCAGTCAACAAAGGGGTTCATCACACTGCTCTGATGATGCTCACTCCCAGAGGCACATCTCTCCACAACTGCCTGATGATTCGGTTTTGACAATTCTCTCAATTTCTTCTGATCTGTTCCTCTTGTTAAACTTTTCTCACTCAATCCCTGCTCTTTACTTCTGCACGTTCCCATAAAATTTGTTGTTTGATAAAATTATTATTAACTGGCATACGGATTTGCTGAAGCTCAAAATAATTTACTGTGAATCAAAGTGGGCCTACAGCAAATCCTATCTGCCAGATTTTGAAGATTTCGACACCGGCAAAACTACCTCATACAAGCGGAGCATCAATGCAAAAGAGTAAAATTTACCCTTTAGCAAAAAAAAATATTGAATTCTGGAAAAATTGCTCAACCGCCAATCAGATATAGCAGCAAAAGATGCAGCGTGTAAAAGGGATAGAATGTATACTTTGCAGCTGCTCCTTTAGCAAAGCCACGCGTTTCATCATATAAATATATTGGAACAAATGCCGCTATATGATCTAAGAGCTTTGCACACAGGCAATTGTTTTCAAAATTGAGCCACTCATTTATGAAGGCAAATATATGCTTTCATAGACAAAATAGCCAAGAGACCAATAAAAAGAGCAAATTAATACAAACCAAACACCCCAAAATGAACCATTATGAACTTGTTTGAGGAGACATACCAATGTAATTTCGCCATACAAAATTAAATTGTATGAAAAATACACTGCTAAATGTCATCATCCATTTTGGTGACAAACTTCGATTAGGGGTTATAAATAAAGAATATCTGCAGACACCACCTCCACGGAGGATTATTATAAAAAATCTGAGTGGTGTCAATGATGATATAAGTATCAATTGCAACAACTACTACTCAAAACATGGATCCATATATCATAAAAGGCTATCTGAATGGCTTTACGACTCTGGATTTGGACGTACTCGAAAAGATAATATATGGCTGCTGAAATTTAAATTTAGCACAGATGGAGAAAATCACATTTTTACATACATAGGGGTAAGCAAGTACAAGAAAATTCCATCAAGGCCTATTTTATTGCTTGGAGAAGAAAAACATCCATGTCCCGACAATGACCAATTGTCTGAATTTATATGGAAACATGACAGACTATAATCATAGTATAAAAGTTCTCAAATTATTAATTATATATTTTTAACAAAGAAAATCACATGAAAACAAATCAACTCAAATACGAATCTCCTGCGGTGGAAGTTTTAGAAATTGCTGTAGAACAAGGATTTGCCACAAGTGGCACATTAGAAGATATTGAGAAAATAATACCGCCTGTTGAATGGTAACGACATTATGAAATAAACAAAATGTTAAAAACAAGTAGAGATAACTATAAACACGTATTATGAAAAAACTAAATATTATATTATTTCTTTTTACAGTTTTACTATCGGGATGCAGCAAAGAAGAGCAAGCTTTAGATATCCAATATCAAAAAGACAAAGATACCTTTTATGCCACCTTTGGAGATACCCAGACAAGGACATACGTAGAACAGGATGTCAACCAATATTGGACAAATGGTGATGAAATATCATTATTCACAAGTACAACCAACCAATCATATATTTTTAAAGGAACAACAGGAAGCAAATATGCCACTTTTGAAAAAAATCATAAAGAAAATATAAGACCGTCTTTTTCTACCATATATGCCTTATATCCTTACAATTCATCTACCACAATTTCAAATAATTGCGCAACAATTGTATATGAATGTCCGGCAATCCAAAAATACTCACCAGACAGCTTTGGTCCAGGAGCCAACACAATGTATGCAACATCAAACATTAATGATAATACACTAAGCTTCAGAAACTTGTGCGGTTTTATAAGATTCAAATTATACGGAGACGCTACAATTAGGAGTATAGAATTAAAAGGTAATAAAGGAGAGCTGATTGCGGGAAAGTCAGAGAAATATACATATAATATCAGTCGTGGATGGTTTACAGGTGGTTCTACCTCAATTACACTTGATTGCGGGGAGAATGGTGTTAAGTTAGGCACAACTGAACAGACTGCAACTGCATTCTGGTTTGTGGTTCCACCTGTAGTATTCAATAAAGGATTCTCTATAGATATCACCACTACTGATGGAACTGTAATTACAAAAACGACCCTCAAATATTATGAAGTTAAACGTAATGAGCTAAAAACAATGGCAGCTCTTGATGTTAACAAAATAAAACGGCCTACAAACGAAATTCGCTACACATCAACAAATAATTATGGGATAAATCTGCAACACACAGAAGCATTTGGAGCTAATTTTGTTTCTCATATTTACGACAATGGTCTAGGTATTATAAGATTTGACAATGATATAACCGCCATTCCTATAGATGCATTTCAAAACTGTACGACTTTAAAAACAATTACATTACCAGAAAGTGTCACCTTCATTGCAAAAAAATCTTTCTTAGGATGTTCAAATCTTGAGGGATGTGGAAGATGATGCGGACTTTCTCGGTGCAGAGGTACTGCCTGGCAAGATACGATGATAGGGATTGGATGCCAACATCTGCTCGATGTCGGCTCTACGAATGAATGCCATTCGGTTACTGATACGGGAGGCGTTCAGCTTGCCTGTGGCTACAAGTTTATAGATGTATTGACGGGAACAGCCCATAAGGGTGGCTGCTTTGGAAAAGGTGAGATACTCCTGATGCTGTATCTCCATAAGTGGTTGAGCCAATTTGAAGAGGTTATTCTTCTGCATTGCTCTGGCTCGCTTGGATTCTGCCTGACAAGCCTCGCTGCAATAGCGTTGCATTCCGCTTCGGGTCTCGAAGGTTTGACCGCAAAAAGCACATTTCTTGGTTACTTTCATACTGCTTATCGTTTACTAATTTCACTTCTTCATTCTCATCCATCTGAAGTGGTGAACGGAGGTAAACAGTCGTCAACCGTTGTCGCCTTTCTACACGATGTGATTATCCTCACATATCGGGGCGGAATTTGTCTCTCGTCGTAAACGGATGTAAACCCTTGTCAACTATCTACACG
>JAFQHE010000009.1 GCA_017398125.1 Bacteroidales bacterium | reverse complement strand
TCGAGGCTGTCCCTAAAGACATTTCGGGGAGTACGAGCTATCTCCCAGTTTGATTAGCCTTTCACCCCTACCCTCAACTCATCCAAATCCTTTTCAACGGAAACTGGTGCGGTCCTCCATTACCTGTTACGGTAACTTCAACCTGGTCAAGGGTAGATCACAAGGTTTCGCGTCTACTCCCACTAACTTAACGCCCTATTCAGACTCGCTTTCGCTTCGGCTCCGTGGCTGAACCACTTAACCTCGCTAGTGAAACGTAACTCGTAGGCTCATTATCCAAAAGGCACGCCGTCATTCCTAAAAGGAACTCCGACCGCTTGTAAGCGAATGGTTTCAGGTTCTATTTCACTCCGTTGTTCACGGTTCTTTTCACCTTTCCTTCACAGTACTGGTTCACTATCGGTCTTCTATTCGTATTTAGCCTTACGGGATGGTCCCCGTAGATTCAGACAGGATTCCTCGTGTCCCGCCCTACTCAGGATTCCGCTAACTTATACTGATGTTACCTGTACGGGATTATCACCCTCTACGATCGACCTTTCCAGATCGTTCCAGTTCGTCAGTACTCGTATATCGCGGTCCTACAACCCCAATATTGCCGCAACAACATTGGTTTAGGCTCTTTCCATTTCGCTCGCCACTACTTTGGAAATCGATGTTTCTTTCTCTTCCTGCAGGTACTTAGATGTTTCAGTTCCCTGCGTTGGCCCACTCAAAGTGTGCTATGCCTTCAGCATAGCGGGTTCCCCCATTCGGATATTCACGGATCTATTCCTGTTTGCAAATCCCCGTGACTTTTCGCAGCTTTCCGCGTCCTTCTTCGCCGATAGAAGCCCAGGCATCCTCCATTCGCCCTTTGTAACTTTTTCGCTTGAATCTTTCTCTTGAAATTGTAGTCCCTAATTCTTTCAATTACAGACTATCTTTCTTGTGTTTTCTTTTTACCTCTATGTTTCTTCTCTCAATAATGTCAATGAACTTTCGTTTGGTTCGTTTCCCAAACGGGTTGCAAAGGTAAGGACTATTTTTGATTTTGCAAATTTTTTTGAGAAAATTTTTCAGTTTTTCTTCATTTTTTCTTTTCAGCCACTTCAAAACAAAAATAGCACTCTCTAAAAATATCATATTACCATCTGATAATCAGGCATTAAAATACTTAATTCCAATAGACTGTCCCATAAAATCAATAAAGAACAATTTTTTTTAATTTTTTTTAGATACTTTTGTTCTATATAAGAAAATATAATAAAAAACTATTTATACCTATGGAAAACAACAAACAAACGAAAGGGTTGCCGGAGAATGCGACCCGTGAATTGAAGCCGGGAGAAAAGTACTCCCCTATTCTGTCACCTGACAAGACATATCCTGAAGTAAATCTGTGGTCGGTATCGATCGGTCTGTTGATGACCATCATCTTTTCAGCAGCCGCCGCATATCTTGGTCTGAAGGTAGGACAGGTTTTTGAGGCCGCAATTCCTATCGCCATCATTGCAGTGGGAGTTTCAGGTGCCCTCAAAAGAAAGAATGCTTTGGGCGAAAATGTAATTATACAATCTATCGGTGCATGCTCCGGTTCAATTGTAGCAGGCGCCATCTTCACCCTTCCTGCACTATATATATTACAGGCCAAATATCCTGAGCTTACCGTAGACTTCTTCAAAGTCTTTATGAGTTCTCTCCTTGGTGGTGTATTGGGTATCCTGTTCCTTATTCCATTCAGGAAATACTTTGTCAGCGATATGCATGGAAAATATCCTTTCCCTGAGGCGACAGCCACCACCCAGGTGCTTGTAAGTGGTGAGACAGGCGGAAACGGTGCCAAACTTCTCCTTACAAGCGGACTTATTGGAGGTTTGTATGATTTCATAGTATCAACATTCGGATGGTGGGCCGAGACCTTCTCTTCAAGAGTGCTTCCTTTTGGCGAGGCCATAGCTGACAAGGCAAAAGTGGTGCTTAAATTGAACGTTGGAGCAGCTGTACTTGGATTGGGATATATTATAGGTCTTAAGTATGCTTTCATTATATGTTGCGGTTCATTCCTTGTATGGTTCTTCATTGTTCCGTTGCTCAACCTATGTTTTGGAGCAGAAGGGGTAACAATAATGGGCACTGAATTTGCCAATATGAGTGCAATGAGCGCAGAGGAGATCTTCTCAGGATACGCACGCCACATAGGTATTGGTGGCATTGCCGCTGCCGGTGTTATAGGTATCATCAAATCTGCAGGTATCATCAAATCTGCATTCGGGCTGGCTGTCCAGGAGTTTGGCGGTAAAAAAGGTGAAGCTGCCAAACCTGCAAGAACACAAAGGGATATATCAATGAAAATTATCGTGTTCGGTATTCTCCTTACTCTTGCTGTAACTTTCCTATTCTTCCAGTTTGGTGTTGTGAACAATTTGAAACATGCAATTATAGCTCTTCTTACAGTAGGTATAATCTCATTCCTGTTCACTACAGTGGCTGCCAATGCCATTGCAATTGTGGGTACCAACCCTGTTAGCGGAATGACTCTTATGACACTTATTTTGGGCTCTGTAATTATGGTGGCAAGCGGACTTACAGGTACTGCCGGTATGACAGCAGCCCTTATTATAGGTGGTGTTGTATGTACAGCCCTTTCTGTATCAGGAGCATTCATTACCGACCTTAAGATTGGCTATTGGATTGGAACAACTCCAGCAAAACAACAGAGCTGGAAATTCTTGGGTACTCTTGTTGCAGCAGCTACAGTAGGCGGTGTTATGATGGTTCTTAATGATACATACGGATTTACCGGTCCGGATGCACTTGTAGCGCCACAAGCTAATGCCATGGCTGCAGTCATTGAGCCTTTGATGAGCGGTGGAAATGCCCCTTGGTTCCTATATGGAATAGGTGCAATACTTGCCATTGTGCTTACTGTATTCAAAGTTCCTGCATTGGCATTCGCACTTGGTATGTTCATTCCGCTTGAACTAAACCTTCCTCTACTTGTTGGTGGTGGTATAGCATGGTATGTAGGCAGCCGAAGCAAAGATGAGAGTGTAAACAAAGCTCGTACCGACAAGGGAACCCTATTGGCCAGCGGTTTCATTGCAGGCGGTGCATTGATGGGTGTCGTAAGTGCAATAATGAGATTCTGCGGTATCAACCTGCTTGCAAGTGAGTGGCAAGGTTCAAATGCTGCACAATATGTTGCTATAGTCGCTTATGTTGCCATCATAGCATACTTGATTTACGCATCAATGAAAGAGGATAAAAAATAGATCTGATGTTCGAGGGAAATTTCATAAATGCACTGCTCCTCACTCTGATTGCCGGACTGGCAACCGGAGTGGGTGGAGCAATCATCATGTTTGTCAAGAGGTTCAGTCCTAAAGTTCTCTCTGCTGCACTTGGTTTTTCGGCAGGGGTGATGATATTCATATCATTAGTTGAGCTTTTCTCCGAATCGCGCCACTCATTGAGCCTTCTATTTGGCGACAAACTTGGTATGCTTTATACGCTGCTTGCATTTTTTGGCGGAATGGGTCTGATTGCACTTATTGACCACCTCGTTCCATCTTATGAAAATCCCCACGAGGTAAACCAACTTACAATTGAGGTGCACAACAATGCTGTGGGACTTGAAAATTCCCTTCCCGACAGCCCCCCGGCCACAGAAAACAAAGAGTCGAAAAAACTGCTCAGGCTGGGACTGCTCTCGTCAATTGTAATAGCAGTACATAACTTTCCCGAAGGTCTTGCCACATTTGTAACTGCAATGGAAGACCCGTCGTTGGGTTTAAGCATTGCATTTGCCATTGCTCTGCACAACATTCCTGAAGGAATAGCTGTAGCAATACCTATATATTACGCGACAAAACGCAGAGGCAAGGCTGTATGGAATGCCACGCTTTCTGGCCTTGCAGAGCCATTGGGTGGAATTCTGGGATTTATACTTCTGAGCAGATTGCTCTCAGACTCATTCATAGGCATAGTTCTGGCATCAGTTGCAGGTATTATGGTATACATATCGTTTGATGAACTGTTGCCTACCGCCGAGAACTATGGAGCGCACCACATTGCCATCATTGGTGTAATTACCGGTATGGCATTCATGGGGTTTGGAATGATGCTATTCTAATTGGCAAAAATATTTTTTAATGCGGCAGAATATTGTCGGGACAAAAGAAGAAAAGAGAAAATATATAAAGAAAATGGAAAAAGTTTTAGATAAATTTTTAAGATATGTGGCTGTTGAGACCACATCAAATCCGGAAAGCGAAAGTTTTCCGAGTGCAAATTGCGAATTTGACCTGCTCAAGTTGCTTGTAGAGGAGCTTGGCAAAATGGGTATTGAGGCTCAGATGGACCAGTATGGTTATGTTATGGCTACAATACCTTCAAATATTGATGATGCAGAGGTTCCTTCTGTAGGATTCATTGCCCATGTTGATACTGCACCCGATGCAAGCGGCAAGGATATAAAACCACAGATTATAGAGAACTACAACGGTGAGGACATTCTTCTCAACGAAGAGAAGGGCATCTCTCTCAAAGTTGCTGATTTTCCTGAACTTGCCGGCTATAAAGGCCAGACTATAATTACAACCGACGGCACAACCCTTCTTGGAGCAGACGACAAGGCGGGCATTGCTGAGATTATGTGTATGGCACAATATATAATGGAGCATCCGGAGTTCAAGCATGGCGAGATAAAGATTGGCTTCACTCCAGATGAGGAGATTGGCCGCGGTGTTGATTTCTTTGATGTTGAAAAGTTCGGTGCAAAATATGCCTATACCTTTGATGGCGGACAGATTGGAGAACTTGAGTATGAAAACTTCAATGCAGCAGGTGCCAAAGTACATATCCAGGGTTGCAACATCCATCCGGGCTACGCCAAGGATAAGATGAAGAATGCCATTATGATAGGAATGGAGTTCCACTCACTTCTACCTATAAATGAGCGTCCTGAATACACTCAGGATTATGAGGGCTTCTACCTTATGACCCAATTTAAGGGTGCTGTAGAAGAGGCAGACTTCCAATATATAATAAGAGACCACTGCTCAAAGAAATTTGAACAGAAGAAGGCTTTCATGCAGGAGTGTGCAAACTTCATAAACAAGAAGTATGGCGAGGGCACTGTAACTCTCGACATCAAGGATCAGTACTACAATATGCGTGAGCAGGTTGAGCCTCATTACTTTATTGTAGAGAGAGCTATCAAGGCTATGGAGATGGCAGGCATAAAACCAAAGGTACAGCCTATCAGGGGTGGTACCGACGGTGCAAGACTCTCATTTATGGGACTTCCGTGTCCGAACATCTTTGCCGGCGGCCACAATTTCCACGGCAAACTCGAGTATGTGCCAGTAGAGAGTATGGAGAAGGCAGTGGAAGTTGCATTGAATATTGTAAAACTCTTTGCTGAAAAGGCATAATCAGCCAAAACATTGTCTGCAGATCAGGACAAATTGCAACATAAAAAAGGGGGCCGACAACAAGTCAGTCCCCTTTTCTTATATCAGTACCACAACTGTTTTTGGCAATTATACCGGCCGCATTACACTATTTTTTTGCCTCAACCTGCTCTATGATCTCCTTTGCAAGTGCGGGCTTGTTTGTTGTAATGTAATCAACACCCAACTGTGCCATTGTTGCAATCATTTCTGGATTGTCTACAGTCCACACATTTACAACCATTCCAAGTTCATGAGCCTGCTCTATCCACTCCGCATTAACAAGAGTTAGCGAATGGTGGTAATCCATTCCCATAATGCCGTCGTTCTTCAACTCGTAAGGAGTTTTGTCTCCGGTAAGATACTGCACCATAATGCCGGGAATCTGCTTTGCAGCCTCAAGACACGCTTCATAACTGAAAGAGATTATTGAGACCTGGTCAAGCATCTTCATCTTCTTCAACAAGAAAGCCACCTTTGATACAATCTCCGCTGCCTGATCCAGTCTCTCGTGAGGTTTGATCTCAAGCACCAACGGCAACTTTACCAATTTGGTTGAACCATCCTTCTGTTTTACCTTGTAGCCCTTCTTGCCGGCCTTCAGGAACTGCTCCAAAGTTGGAACTTTCTCGCCATTTGGCAGTGTAATCCCCATTACATCGGCATACGAAGCATGCTGTATGTTTGCAATTGTACCCACCTGGGGACCGTGGCATACAACAAGAACACCGTCGGTAGTCATATTTATATCAAATTCACAGGCATCGGCACCTACCTCGTGGGCCATTTTAAGTGCAGTTATTGTGTTCTCATACGAACCTTCGGTATCCCAATGGCCTCTATGGGCAACCACCTTTGTTTTGCTTTGTGCCATAATGGAACCTGCAAAAGAGAGCGATGCCACAATCACAAGTGACATCTTTAATGCTTTGGCATAAATATTTTTCATAAGAAAACCTTTTCGTTAATAATAATATTCTAAACTGGAGTGTGAAGATAAGACAAATTATTCAAATTGAGCGAAAATTCTTTTTGCCATTACCTTTGCAAAGCCACCATAGGGCTTCCCGACAATCGCAAAACCTGCGGTCCCCGAGTCCCAGGAACAATTTTACAATATCGTTTGCACTTAACGTTAAACAAAACTATTTTTGTACAGAACAACTTTTTTTGTGCAAAAATTGCACAAGTTGGAATTGAGGGATTTCCACCGAGGGCAGAAAACGGATTGCAGACAATACCCTGGTGGCTTTAACATTGATGATTGCAGAAAGCCGCACAGAAGAAAAAGATATAATGGTAAAATTAGTAGTAAATCTTATTAACCGACAAAACCAATGACAACAGAAACACCAGTTCTCAACGAGCATAACAAAGCGGAGTATCCTCCGATGCATACTGCAGAGCATATTCTTAATGCCACAATGGTAAAACTTTACGGCTGTCCGCGCTCAAAGAATGCGCACATCGAGCGCAAGAAGAGCAAATGCGACTATCTTCTCTACAAGGAGCCTTCACAGGAGGAGGTTATGGAGATTGAGAAGAGGGTCAATGAGGTGATCAGTTCAAATCTGCCCGTTACAATTGAATTTGTATCGAGGGAGGAGGCTGCCTCAATCGTTGACCTGAGCAAACTTCCCGAAGATGCGTCACAGACTCTGAGAATTGTACGCATTGGAGATTACGATGCCTGTGCCTGCATTGGCGCACATGTCAATTGCACATCCGAGATTGCCCCGTTCAAAATCATAAGTGCCGATTATACACCAGCGGAAAGCGGGGATGCACCGGGCAGATGGAGGGTAAGGTTCAAATTGTTGGAAAAATAGAGCAATACCGCAAAAATAAAAAATGCAGGTGATTACCTGCCTAAAGTTCCAACTACCCTGAAGTAGTAATCTTCTGGTCCGTTATATATCAATTCGTAGAAATTGTCATCTACCTTGTAATATTTTGTGCCGTTTATTGTAACCTCTTCGAATCCGTACGGCAGTTCGTAGACTATCGCCCCAACAGGAGGATCCACCACTACATAATTGCTGCCTGATTTGATATAGTAGAGGCCATCATTGTCGGTATAATACCTTTGGGTTCTGCCGTATGCATCACGTATTGCATAATTTGTAAGGGCAATTACCCCATCAAGGAGTGAACGTGCTATAACTGCACCAACAGGAGGACGGCAAATCACATAGACTTTATTTATATACCTGTAGTAACGTCCGTCAACATAGTAGTAATCGTATGGTCCTCTATGGATTACCTTCGCGCCAAATGGCAAAGTATGTCTGTAGTAGCCATAAAAATGTACGCTTGGACGTGGCCTAAAACCTGCAGGATAGTGTTTGTAGCTCGGTTTGTAATGGTTAGGCGGAGGAGGAGGCAGTGTTACATTACCAGGTCTTCCTGACGGCCTGTTACCATATTGCGGTGGCCTGTTCCCTTGCTGTGGTCTTGCACTCTGCTGAGGAGGCCTGTTCCCTTGCTGTGGTCTTGCACTCTGCTGAGGAGGCCTGTTCCCTTGCTGCGGTCTTGCGCTCTGCTGAGGAGGCCTGTTCCCTTGTTGCGGTCTTGCGCTCTGCTGTGGTGGTCTGTTGCCCTGCTGCGGTTTATGCTGGTACGACGGTTTCTGTACCTGCAGGCTCTGAGCAGGTTGTCTTTTATTGTCCGGCCGGCTGTCGGGTCTATATGCAGAATTGCTCTGACTGTTATTTCCTCTTCTGTACTGTGACTGGGCAAAACCAATCTGTGCTGTTGCAAATAACATCATCACCAATGATGCAAATGCCATAATTAATAATCTTGACCTTCTCATAACTTCAGTTTTAAGTATTAATAATAGTCAATGTTAATTTTAGTAAGGCAATAATTGGGCCAAAAATTAAATCCATAATTTATGATAGTACTGTAATTAATGCTATTTTTGTAACAGTTTCTGCAAAAAAGAGGGAGGTTTACATGAAAAACAAAAGCAGTTTCATAAAAAGTGCATCAATTTTGTTAACCGCAATTGTGCTGTTGTTCCTGATTATAACCATATCGGTCCAACTTATTCTTACCCCCAAAAGCCTCAACAGGATTGTTGCCACTTTCAGCAATGAATATATAAATGGAGAGGTTAAGGCCGACACCATAAAGCTCCACATTTTCAAAGATTTTCCATATCTGACACTCTCTATACAGAACGGTGCGGTCATTTCAGGGGCACTTGCACATGTCAGGGATACCATGCCGCAGCTTATACCTGCCCAGGCCGATACTCTGTTGAAATTCAAATATCTCAACATTTCACTCTCACTGCCTCAATTGCTGAGTTCGAATGTAAACATAAAGAGAATTAACCTTGTCTCACCAGAAATATATGCATATCTTGCTCCCGACACTTCTGCCAACTACAATATTCTCAAGTCTACATCAGACTCTCTTACCAATGAGAAGACAAAATCAGATGAGGAGAGCTCCATGGAGGTTACTGTCAACCGCATAAATATACGTGAGGGGGCAAAAATAGTCTACAACAGCATGCCCGACTCACTGCTTGCAGAATTGACCCTCAACAGGGCAAATCTGCGCGGAACATTCTCAACCAATCTCAACAAATTACGGTTCAATCGGGCTGATATAAGCAAATTCTCTATCAGAAGCAGCAAACAGGCAACAATCAATGATACCCTGCATAGTGCCAATGCGGAGTTTACACTTGACTCCCTTGATATAAAGAACCTCAACGGAGGAGTCCTTGACATTGCCATAGCATCAACCACAACCTTAAGAATGAACAATATGGTTCTTGCGGAGCGTTTTCCGATTGGAATAAATGGTCAGATTGCATTTGACACAACACAGGCTATGGCCGGAAGACTCAATGACCTCACACTTTCAGTTGCAAGGATTCCTATAGTATTCAACGGAGACTTCTCATATCATCCCGACAGCATAACCACCCGGAATCTCTGTGGAAAAGTTGACGGCATGAAACTTACTGAACTTCTAAGATACCTTCCTTCAAATATACTTGACGATAAGGAGACCATCAGCAGCAATGCCAAAATCAACATTGATGTTGATGTGGATGGAACATATAATTTCAACACCGGTGCCATACCCTCTGTTAAAGCCTCGCTTGAGATACCCGAGAGTCATGTGGAGTTCAAAGGGCGTGAATCACGCATCAACAGATTGGCTGCCGACATAAGGGCCAGTTTCTCACAGGGCAAAAAGAATACAGCATCTGTAGAGATAAGGAAAATGGTCATTGACGGCAGAGGAATACACCTTGGAGCAAAGGGAAGGATTGACGAGTTCACTTCTGACAATCCATATATAGATCTGGGCATGACGGCAAGTGCCTATCTCGACACTCTTTGCAAACTATTCCCTGCCACAACAGGATCACTGTTTGAGGGTACTGTTTCAGCAAATCTTGATGTAAAATCGAGACTGGGGAACTTGAACATCTACAGACTGGGCAACGCCGGAATCAAAGGTTCCATAAAGACCGACAGGGCCAAGGTCATTATTCCCCAAGAGGGCATATATGCCATACTGTCCGGTGTGGATATAGTAGCCGGCTCCTCCAAGAATACCACAGATGACTCCATTGAGAAGAATTTGAAGATGCTTGCAACTAACTCCACTGCTGACTCCATATACATAAAGATAAAGGATGAACTGATGCTAGCTGCAAGGGATTTGAGGGTTGCCGGACATCACTCGGCAGAGGCAATTGCAATGGATACAAGCAAAAAGAGGGTGCTTCCTCTCAATGGCATAATTGAAGCAAGCAGACTGGATATAAGGGGCAAAGACTCCGTTGCCCTTGCAATGAACAAGCCTAACATCGGGGTGAGCATACTTCCCAAAAGCGATAACGCCGGCATACCTGTAATGAGTGTAAATGCCAAAGCTTTGAGAATGAGGGCAAGGGGACTCGAAAACAGATACAGCATACAGGATGGCGCCTTTACGGTAAAGGCTGTTTTGGATAACCGCGAGTACAAGGCTCAGATGGAGAGAATGAACAGACGGCTTGATTCTCTACAGAAGGTATATCCTGATATTCCAAGGGATTCTCTTCCGGGACATATGCGCGCTATGAGAATGAGGAGTTCCCAAGGGGCACAGAGAGGTGATTTCATCAAAGATGACATTGATCTGAGAGTAGACAGAAGCCTTGGCGATATTATCAGACAATGGGATATACAGGGTAGCATAAAAGCAAAAAGCGGAAGAGTTGTAACCCCATATTTTCCAATGAGGACACGAATGGGGAACCTGAACATAGGTTTTACAACAGATATTATAGAGTTCAATGATACCAGAATAAGGAGCGGCAACAGCATTTTTAATCTGTCGGGAAGAGTGGATGGATTGAAAAGGGCAATGCTTGGACGCGGCAACATTGGATTCAACGGCAAGATTGTGGCTGATACAATAAATTTCAATCAGATCCTTAAGGCGGTAAATGGAGGCATAGCATATATGGGGAGATCTCAGGCGTATAAGGATTCTTTGGCTGAAGAAAGCAGTGAAGATGCTGTTGAGCAGTTGATGAGTACCTCCGCCCAAACTACAGAGTCGGCACTGATTGTACTTCCAGGCAACCTCAATGCCGAAGTTGGACTTGATGTCAAATATGGTATCTATTCCAATATTGTACTCCATAAAATTGGCAGCAGGCTTACAATAAAGGAGAGATGCCTTAAAATTTCAGACTTTGAAGCGGCTACAGATGCCGGCAGCATGGGTATGAGTGCATTTTACGCTACAAGAAGCAAAAGTGACATATCCACAGGATTTGATATGGAACTTAAAGATATTTTCATTGAAAAATTTATTGAAGCGACACCTGAGATTGATACTCTGCTTCCTATGCTCCGCTCACTTGAAGGAAGGATCAACTGCCAGTTTGCAGCCAAGGCACAACTTGACACAGCAATGAATTTCATTCTTCCATCACTAAAAGGTGTGGCACGCATAACCGGAGACAGCCTTGTACTTTTGGATGGTGAAACATTTGACCTTATAGCGAAAAAACTCAAGTTCAAAAACAAAAACAGGAATCTCATAGACCACGTATCTGTGGAGATGCTCATAAATGAGAACAAAATTGACATCTTTCCATTTATGATGGAGATGGACAGATACCAGTTTGCAATGAGCGGAACACAGAACCTTGACTTGAGCTTTGATTACCACATTTCTGTGCTCCACTCACCTATACCTTTCAGGCTTGGTGTAACCATCTTTGGCAATATGGATGATTTTGACTTCAAGATTGGCAAAGCAAGATACAAGAGTGCCAATCTGCCGGTATACACAGCTCTGATTGACAGCACCAGAATAAACTTGCGCGACCAGATTGCAAACATATATAAAATTGGAGTGGAAGCTGCCCTTAAGGAGGATAAGGCCATGCAACGTATAAAGAGCGAAAAGGTGAAGAATGAGGCACTTATTCCTCAGGAGATGGAGGAGCTTACCCAACAGGAGCAGCAGGAGTTGGAACAGATTGAACCTGCACCACCTGTTTTTTAAACCTAAGGGCCATTTTTCAGTCTAACTTTTTTCAAATTTTCATTTTTAATAATGACGATTTTTACATTGATTTAAATACCAAAAATTATAATTGAACTACATGAAGAAATTATTTCTAACCTTTGCAGCAGCACTATTTGCATGTGGCTCTGCATTCACCGCTCAGGCGGCTGACTCTCCTTTATGGATGAGGTATTCAAAGATTTCTCCCGACGGCAAGCAGATTGCCTTTGCCTACAAGGGTGATATTTACGTTGTTCCTGCAACAGGCGGCCAGGCCAGACAGGTTACAACATCAGAGGCTTTTGATTCACAACCTGTATGGTCAAATGACAGCAAGACAATTGCATTCGTTTCTGACCGTTTTGGCGGAATGGACATCTTTACCATTCCCGCAACAGGCGGTGCAGCAAAGAGAATTACAACACACTCAGGCACTGAGACTCCTCTTGCATTCTCTGCTGACAACAAAACAATCTACTTCTCCGCATCATTGCAGGACCCGGCTTCAAGTGTGCTTTGGGCAAAATGGATGCAGGAGCTCTATCAGGTAAGTGTAAACGGCGGACGTCCAGTGCAGATTACAGCAACTCCGGTATGCAGCGTAAGTTTTGACAAGGATGGAAAATCATTCCTTTATTATGACCAGACCGGAATAGAGAACAGTTGGAGAAAGCACCATGTATCTTCTGTTGCAAGAAACATTTTCTACTACGACAGCGCAACAGATACCCACAAACAGATTACCACAAATCCAGGTGAAGACCGCGACCCTATTTTCTGTGGCGACGGTAAAATGGTATTCTTGAGCGAGCGCAACGGCGGCAGTTTCAATGTTTACGAAGCATCCGTTAATGATGCCGAGAATGTAAAGGCTCTTACAAGTTTCAAAAAACACCCTATCAGATTCCTCAGCCGTGCAAATGACGGAACACTATGCTTTGGATTCCAGGGCGAAATCTACACATTGGCAACCGGCGGCAAGGCACAAAAAGTGAACATTACCATTGCCGAAAATGACAATCAGGAGAAGATTGAGACCATAAGATTGAGCACTGCAAACGAATTTGACGTTTCAGAAGATGGAAAAGAGATTGTACTCATCTCAAGGGGCGAGGTATTTGCTACAACCGACAAATTCTCTACAACCAAACAGATTACTACAACTCCAGAGGCTGAGTTGGGCATCACCATCTCTCCAGACGGAAAGACAATTGTATACTCAAGCCTTAAAACCGGCACATGGAACCTCTACAAAGCCACAAGAGCAAACAAGGAGGATCTTCACTTTGCAAATGCAACCCTTATAAATGAGGAGCCTTTGTTCAAAGACAATACAATTGAGCGTACAATGCCTAAATTCTCTCCTGACGGAAAAGAGATTGCCTACATTGAGGACCGCGTATACTTGAAAGTATTGAACCTTGAAACAAAGAAGGTAAGAACCATCACAGACGGATCTCAACACTACGGCTTTGACGAGACCGGTTTTGATTTCCAGTGGTCACCAGACTGCAACTGGTTTACAATTACCTTTACAACCAACCGCAGAAGTCCATACGATGATATAGGAATTGTATCGGCAAAGACCGGTGGCAAAATTTACAATGTAACAAACAGCGGTTATATTGACAAATCACCAAAATGGGTGATGAACGGTAATGCCATTCTGTTCATCTCTAACAGATTGGGTATGCGCGCTCACGCATCATGGGGTAGCCAGAATGATGTTTTCATCGCCTTTTTGAACAAAGAGACAATGGACAAATTCACAATGAGTGAAGAGGATTACGCATTGTATAAAGAGGCTGAAAAACTAAGGAAAGAGGAGGAGAAGAAAGAGGCTGCAACCAAATCTGACGACAAGAAGAAGGGTGCAGAGAAATCTGCCGATGCAAAAAAAGATGAGAAGAAGGATATTGTAATTGAGTTTGAAGGTCTTGAGGACAGGGTAATGCGCTTGTCTCCTATGTCGGGAAACATTGCCGATGCAGAACTTACTGAGGATGGCGAGAGCCTTTACTTCCTATGTTCATTCGAAAAGAGATTTGACATGTGGGAGTACAAGACCCGTACACGTGAAATCTCACTAAAGAAGAAACTGAACTCAAATATGGGTTACTTGAAATGGGACAAACAGTACAAGAACCTCTATATTATGGGAACCAAACCTGCTGTATTCAACATTGCAAGCGGAACTTCAAAACCTGTAAGTTTCAGTGCATCTATGGATCTTGACAGGGCCGGCGAGAGAAGATACATGTTCCATAATGCTGTAAACCAGGAGAGACACAAATTCTACAATGTAAACTACCACGGAGTTGACCTTGACCAACTTGAGAAGGAGTACACTCCATTCCTTGACCATATCAACAACAACTACGACTTTGCAGAGATGTTGTCGGAGTTCTTGGGCGAGTTGAACGTATCACATACAGGTTCCTCTTTCCAGGGTGTTCCTGCTGAGAAACCAACACCTGAGTTCGGCCTTTTGTTTGATATGAAATATACCGGTGACGGCCTTAAAGTTGATGATATCCTTATCAACGGACCATTCGGATTGAGTTCATCAAAAGTAACTATAGGTACAATACTTGAGAAGATTGACAACCAGCCTATCAAAGCCGGCGAGGACTACTACCCTCTAATCAACGGAAAACAGGGCAAAGCGATGTTGTTCTCATTCTACAACCCTAATACAGGCGAGCGCTGGAACGAGACTGCAAAACCTATTTCAAGAAGCCAGCAGAACAACATGATCTACAAGAGATGGCTCGACAGCCGCGCTGCTGAGGTTGAGAGATTGTCGGGAGGCAGATTGGGTTATGTGCACATTGAGTCAATGAATGACAAGAGTTACAGAAATGTCTACTCCGACATTCTTGGCAAATATAACCTTAAGGATGGTATTGTAATTGACACACGCTACAACGGTGGTGGTCGTCTTCACGAAGATATTGAGATTCTGTTCAGCGGGGAGAAGTACCTTGAGCAGGTTATGAGAGGCAAGATCTCTTGCGAGATGCCTTCGAGAAGATACAACAAACACTCGATTATGATAGTTTGTGAGGCCAACTACTCCAATGCTCACGGAACTCCATGGGTATACTCACACATGGGTATTGGCAAGACTGTAGGTATGCCTGTTCCAGGAACAATGACAACTGTAAACTGGGAGTACTGCCAGGATCCTTCACTTTACTTCGGTATTCCTGTAGTGGGTTACAGAACAAGAGAGGGCGTTTATTTGGAGAACTCGCAGTTGGAGCCTGACTTCCTTGTAAGAAACAAGGCGCATGAGGCAATCGGCGGCCGTGACGAGCAACTTGAGGTTGCAGTCAGAGAGTTGTTGAAACAGATTGACGCAGACAAAGACAGATGGTAAACCATCCAAAGGTCTCTCATCAAACGGAGAAGAGGGTGACCCAAAAGGTCGCTCTCTTACTTTTTATATATCTCCACCTTCCATTCACAGAAAAGGTCTTCAAAATGGCCTTCGGTATGGCTAGCAATCTATTCCATCTGAGCAATGATTACCTACGCCCCTGAAGGATATTTTCAGACCTTTCATGTTCCTATAGGATTGTATAATTGCAAAATAGATGAGATGACTTGAGGGTCATCATCACAACAGAAACTATTTGAGTGTTACCACCACAAGTACAGGGTTTGAATCATCTGTTAGTTTTGATGCAACCTCTTTCATCCTTGCAGAGTTTCCCATTTGCGCAAACTCAATGAAATCCACTGCATCAACCAGCCTGTACATTTTGCCGTCATTCATATACGTCGGATAGAATGGCATTCCACCGTCAAGGTCATTTGTAAAACCGGCAAAGCCGTATGTATCATTATACTTCAGGGCTTTGGTTGTGCCATTTTTTCTGTCATAAATAAAATTTGAACGTGTGTATCTCCTGTCAATATCGGGGAAACTGCCATAAGTAAACAACGCCGTCAAGGCAACAAATTCTTCAGTAATAAAAAGAAGATTATCCCTGCTCCATAGCGTTGCTCCTACCCTCTGATTTGTGGCATATTTACCGAAATCAAGAAAAAACTCAGCATCCAATGACAAATCCAATGGGCTTACCCTATAGAGTGAATCATTGCGCATATACAGATAGAGATTCCCAGAACTGCTGAACAGGCTGGCACCTTTTGTAACCTTTATTGTTCCCATTGGCGTACCGGGCTGGTCAAGCAGTATTCTTGTCAATGATCTCCTGACCATTGCCCTACCCATAGAATCCACCTTCACAAGAAGGTCCGCACCCTGTGATTCATCGAGCAATGATGGATTTCTCAAATAGATGCAATTATTATCACCCGAACAATACCCATTAAAAGTAAGACTATTGCTCTTTACCTCTGCAAACCTTATAAAATCGCCATCCAATGTATAGTAAACAAATCTGTTGTAATCCACAACTATGAGTTGACTGACCGATTGGTCAATCATTATTGTCTGGATATTTGTAAATTCATTGTTTGAATTGCCAAAAGAGCCAATGGATGAAACAAAATCTCCATTTGATTTGAAATAAAGGGGCAATGTTTTTGTCATCTGCAAGGCAGACTTGCTGCTGTACAAATATATTCTATCCTCAAAACTCCTTATCAAAAGATTATCTGCACCTTCTAGCATACATCCAGGAGTTGTCTCCAATGGTATATAATCAATTGCCGAGGCATATTCGCTCAGTCCCACATTGCTCTTGTTCTCAAAAGCTTTCCCAATAGAAATAACTCCACAGCCAAAATCAGAACTCCCACTGTCTCCTTGCTGATTACAGCTTGATAAAAATAATAGTATAAGTAATAGGATTACATTCATGTTAATTAACAGGTTTTGGGTTTATTATTTGTATTGGGTTCCCTTCTTCATCTAAAAGATACTCGGAGTAACAAATATTACATAAAGCATGATATGGGTACCCATTCAAATCATATGCAACCAACCATGAATCATTTGCACACGCATAACAATAGAAGCCCATAGGATAGGGACCATAATAATTGTAATTCAAGCTTCGCACAGATGCATAAGCAATCGTAGTAAAAGCAAATAAAGCAAAAAAATAAATGGCAACAAATCTCAACTGCCTAAAAAAACTTTTTCTCATAAATTAAAAATTTAGGATTAAACAATATTAGGCAATATTAGGCAAATATCAAAATCAAGGGCTCTACTTTGGTACACTACAACAGTCTCTCCTTGAGAATTACAACAAGTATTATTTGAGGGACACCACCACAAGCACAGGATTTGAATCATTTGTAAGTTTTGATGCAACCTCTTTCATCCTTGCAGAGTTGCCCATTTGCGCAAACTCAATGAAATCCACAGCATCAACCAGCCTGTACATTTTGCCGTCATTCATTATTGTCTGGATATTTGTAAATTCATTGTTGGAATTGCCAAAAGAGCCAATGGATGAAACAAAATCTCCATTTGATTTGAAATAAAGGGGCTGTTTTGTGGATGAAAGAGTGCTTAATCGCAACTTTGGAACAAGAACACCTTGTTTTGTACCCGAGTTTAGCATAGAATGGGTGCACCAAAGAGTTGATTTGCGCCCGTTTGCAAAAATTTAGGTACCCCGGGAACAAAATAGCACCCAGCGTACATAACTTGCGAAAAGTATCACTTTGGGGAACAAACTTAGCACTGGCAAACAACTCAGCGCTGGGAACAAACTCAGCGCCGGGAACAAAAACAACCCCCGAGAGCAGTGCTTTCAGGGGCTGTCAACCGTTTGTGCTGTCACACAATATTATTACTCATAAAGATAATACTTCTTGGACTTCTCTTTAAACGCCTCAACATCCTTGTTCCAGTATGCCTCAATATCCTTATACTGTTTTGTCTCAGTAAATTTCTCCCTAATAAAGTCACTTCCTGTTACAAGGTCAAACATTCTGAAACGGCCAGTATCGGCATTCTGCATAACCTCTTTGTCGGGATACATCTTTGCAATCTCCTGCATGATGTAGAACTGTACAGAGGTAAGGTGTGCCTTCTCATAATCTGTAAAGTAGATCTGGACACCGCCCATGTTCTCGCCTGCTCCTACACTGTAGAAAGGTTTCACGTTTATAGGTCTGAAGGTTACTCCGGGAAGTTTCAGAGCATTGAGGGCGTCGGCAAATTTGTCGGCCTCAACCCAAGGTGCTGCCACCATCTGGAATGGAAGGGTATAGCCTACACCAATTGACATGTAGCCCAACTCTCCAAGAATACCTGTTGCAGGATAGTAGTACGAAGTCTCGGCCTGAGGCATGTGTGGAGAAGGAAGCACCCATGGAAGCTTGGTATCGGTATACACCATATCTCTTTTCCAGCCCTCCATAGGAACTACTGTAAGGTTACATTTGAGAATTGTATCATTTGTACCCTTCTCACCTTTGAGCATACCCTCTTCATTGAGCATATTGGCAAGTTCGCCAACTGTAAGGCCATACAAATATGGAATTTCAAACTGGCTTACAAACGAGAAGTTGCCCGGCTCAACAATGTTGCCTTCAACTTTGTTTCCACCAAGCGGATTAGGACGGTCAAGTACTATAACCTCCTTGCCATTCTCCGCTGCAGCCTCCATCAAAAGGCCAAGTGTGCTTATGAATGTGAATGAACGGCAACCGTTGTCCTGAATGTCATATACAATGGCATCAATATCCTTGAGCATCTCTGCAGATGGTTTGCGTGTCTTGCCATACAAAGAGTAGACAGGAATGCCAGTCTTTGGATCTACATCATCACTGACCTTATCGCCAGCGTGAATATCCCCGCGGACACCATGTTCAGGGCCATAAAGTGCAACCAACTCCACACCCGGAGCATTTGCAAGAATATCAACAGTTGAAACCAACTTGCTGTTTACACCGCTCGGGTTGGTAACAAGTCCTATTCTTTTACCCTGCAACTGCTTGAAGCCATTTGACTCAAGAACCTCAATACCGCTCTTTACCTTTACCTGTTCAGCAACCGCAGCAGTACCTCCTGCACATGAGCAGAAGAGCGATGCTGCAGCAGCCAGTGAAAATATTTTTGTAACGAATTTTCCCATATCGCACCAATTATTTCTTACCGTAGTTAGGATCAATCTTCTTGTCAACGAAGTAGGTTACAATCAATGTTGCAATACAGCAAAGCATTACCATCCAGAAGAAGTTAACATAACCTATAGCCTCCTGAATGAAACCGGCAAACATACCCGGAATAAGCATACTTGCAGCCATGAACGCTGTACAGATTGCATAGTGGGATGTTTTGAACTCGCCATCGGAGAAGTACATCATATAAAGCATATATGCGGTAAAGCCGAATCCGTAACCGAACTGCTCAATAGCAATTGCTGTTGAAATTAGAACAAGGTTCGACGGCTGGCAAATTGCAAGATATACGAATGTTATACATGGCAAAGTCATACATGCCGCCATTATCCACAACGATTTTTTCAAACCTACTCTTGATGCAAAGATACCTCCAAGAATACCACCGATAGTCAAGAAAAGTACGCCGATTGTTCCGTATGCAATACCCACATTTGCTGTAGTCATTCCAAGACCGCCCAACTCTGTTTTTGCAACAAGGAACGGTTGGCACAACTTGATAAGGAATGCCTCAGGCAGACGGTAAAGCAACATGAAGACAATTGCCAACCATACGCCCTTCTTCATGAAATATGTCTTGAATGTTCTTCCGAACTCAGAGAAGATTGCACCTGCAGTTACCTTCTGCTCACCCAATGTAGATCTGTCTGATGCAGGTCTTGGGATAACGAATGTATGGTACAAGGTAACCAATGTAAATACAACAGCGGTCACACACATTGTGATTCTCCACGACATAGGGATATTGCCCGATTTCAACTCAATCATACCGGCAATTGCAACAAGCACGCCCTGTCCGAAAATTGAAGAGAGACGGTAGAATGTTGAACGAATACCTACAAATTGAGCCTGATCACCTTGCGAAAGTGCCAACATATAGAAACCGTCGGCAGCAATATCATGTGTTGCAGAGGCAAAGGCTGTAATTACAAACAGAATCAAAGTAATGTAGAACATGCTCATTGGAGTTGTTCCGGCCTCAATCTGGGCAGCTTCAGGCACTGGCAATGTAATGGTAAGCAGAATGAATGCTGCAGCCATAATCATCTGCATGGCTACTGTCCACCATCTTTTTGTTTTGATAATATCTACGAACGGGCTCCAGAAAGGCTTGATCATCCACGGAAGATACAACAAACTTGTGAAGAATGCCATCTCGCCGTTTGGAACACCCATTTTGGTAAACATCATTACAGAAACGGTGTTTACGATAAAATAAGGAATACCCTGTGCAAAATAGAGCGTTGGAATCCACGCCCAAGGGTTTACAGTTTTAAAATTCATATAAATTTATTTTTAATTCATATCCCGACAGCCTCAATGAGTGTCGGGATAAACATATTCAATTTTAATATCTGCGCTCAATTGCAGCACCTACAAAATAGTGAAGAAGTATCTCCTTGTACTTGTATCCCTGCTCGCCCATTACCGCTGCACCAATCTGGCAAAGGCCCACACCGTGGCCCCATCCGGCACCGTATAGAGTAAATTTGGCAGGAACACCATTCTCATCACCCTCCTTCTCGACTACGAATGCCGAACTGTAAAGATGCGAAGGTGAAAGTGTACGCCTGATCTCCAACTCTTTTCCGATTGTCATTGTCTTCTTTGTACCTACAATCTTAAGTTTGATCAAACGGGCACTTGTTCCCCTCTCTACAGGAATCAGGTCAATGATATTTCCATAATCCACTCCACTGCGCTTAAGGATAAGTTCAGAGAGTTCCTTTTGGGTGTACTCCTCTTTCCAACGGTAGAAGTTTACAGTCTCCTGGTCATAGTTGTTGAGCACCTGGCTCAAGATCTTCTGGTCGGTTGTGTTGCAGAATGCCTCCGGTGATGTCATGATCCACTCACGCGCATTCTCCTCTACTGTAAGATCCGGAATATCCTGAGGGTTCTTGCCGTCTCTAACCTTAACAAGGTATGAGTATTTTACAGGCTCCCAGCAGTTCTGGAACTCCTCAAATACACCGCCACAACATTTTGAGAAACGTGCGTCGCATATCTTGCTGCCATCCATTAGAAGTTCTCCCCAAGTTGCATCAATCGCTTTTCTCACAATTGCAGTTGAAGCCCTTGTCAGGCCCTGATAACGCTGGCAATGGTCATCGGCGCAAACATCAAAATTCACATGATCCTCTCTGTCGTACCACTTGATAAGTTCATTCTCGGTCTGGGTTGTAGCGCAGTAATCTGCATTTGCAGCCACTATCTCCTTGTTCTTCTCAATCTGGGCCAAAAGCCAGCTCCTTGAGATTACAGCATGAGCCTTAAGCAACTCTTCGCTTGCAGTTGCACTCATCTCGCTTGAGATTACGCTTGTAAGGTAATCTTCAACGCCAATGATATTTACGGCAGTAAGTTTGCCGTTCTCTACAATGATTCTCAATGCAGAACCGAACTTCTGGTCCTCCTTTCTCTCCCAATGGAAGTTGACACCGATGGTAACACCTCTTAGCCAGAATGTACCGATTCCTTTAGGGGTAAACATCAACTCTGTATACTCTTTGCCGTTCCAAAGGACCTTTCCATTCTGCTCAACTGCAGTCTGGGGACCTTTAACCTCGCAAGTGCAGTCACAACCTGGAGTAGAGAATGTATAAACATTATTGAGTTCAAAAGAGATCTCTTTCTCACTCATTATGCCAACGCTCACTGTAGGCTGCTCCCTGAGGGCATTCTTTACCATACCGAAAGTCTCGCTGCTTATCTGCAACTCATCCACGATCTCGGTAAGTTCCTTCTCGGTTATCTTGTTGAAATCCTTCTCAAGCGGTGTAATGAAGACACCACCCATATCCACCGATGCAGGACTTAGAAGTATGTTTGCATCACCCTCTGCAAAATAGTGAGACGGACGGTGTTTCTCCCTCAAGTAAACGAGAGCAATATATTTTACGGCATCTCCCTCTTTAACGGTCCAGGCAAGCAGGTTGAGCATAGGCTCCCACTCACCCTCCTTGACCTCTAGGGTGTTGTATATTTTTCTGAACTGAGCCACTGCGGCAGCCTTGTCTGTAGCCTCAATAGCCATAATTCCCCTCATATAGTTCTCAACTGAATAGACCTTTGCACCATCGGCATCAACTATAAGGGTCTTCTCTAACGCATTGTAATTATACTCTACAGGAAGGAAGCCTTTGTTTCCACCCTGGAAGTGCATGTGGTCAGGGGCAGAAGCGCCACATTTAGGGCCGTTGTAGAAGAAAAGGAACTCATCAAGAGTCTCTGCAAGAGAGAGCATATCCTCAAATCTCTCCCACTCACCCTCAATGGTCTGGTTCACGTGATTCACATCAGGAACAGTGAGGTGCTTAGGGAAAATCGGGAATGGGTTTATAAGTACGGCATACTCCGCTCTCTTGCCTGCAAACGGCAAACCCTCCTGAATCTCCGGTCTGTTTGCACCACAAAGGAAACATTTTCTCTCCTTGATGGTTTTTGGATCCACTTTGGCTGCTGAAGATACTATTCTTGCAGGGTTGAACTGCACTTTAACAGGAAAACCACCAAGAGTGATCTCCTTAACACCCACGTTGGCAAGAGCCGCAAAATTATCTTTGGCCTGTTGCCAAACGGCAAGCTGCCTATCGATTAAATCGTAGACAGCTTTATTTGTTAATCCGTTATTATTTGCCATAAACTACTTCTTTAGAGCAACACGAGCCTGCAACTCCCATGTTCTGATTCTATCCTTGTACAAGTTATGGTTATTCATCTTTACAATATCCAAAGATGCATCTGAGTTGTCTTCCCATCTGCGGCAATTGTAAAGAACGTCATAAATTCTTCCAATCTGATACTCACGTGAGAATCTCAAACCAAGAGCATAATCCTCTCCGTAACTTGTATTAGGAACTTTAATAGCCTTAAGAACTGGTGTATAGAATGCTCTTGGAGCACCAAGACCGTTGATTCTCAAAGCATTGTTTCTACCATTCTCTGGAGTCCACTCTTTATGGTCAATAATGCCTGGAGCAATCATCTCCATATTGAAGTTGGTCATCATATAAGTACCGACTACCATAGCGCAATTCTGCTCATAGAAAGCATTTACAATCTTCTGAAGGGTATCAGGACCTGAATATACATCGTCTGAATCCAACTGAACAGCAAATTTACCACATTTAGGATGGTGGACACCGGCATTCCAGCAACCGCCGATACCAAGATCCCTACGCTCAGGAATAAGGTGGATAAGTCTGTCATCACCTGCAAACTCCTTGATTGCATCTGTAGTACCGTCAGTAGAGTGGTTGTCAATTACAATAAGATTGAATTTGAAGTTTGCCTCCTGACAAAGAACCGATTTGATTGCATCTCTGATAGTACGCACTCTGTTGAATACAGGAATAATTACTGAAGCCTCAAACTCAAAATTGTTCTCGCTGAACTCAATATGTTTGAACTTAGGCTCAAGATAACCGCCAATCTCCTTCAAGTGCTCTGTACAAGCCTGCTCCATCTCAATCTGAACGCCACGGTTCTTAGGATCAACATAGTCAAAAATCTTCTCTCCAGATTTTCTTGTATCATTCTCAACCTCTGAATACAAATACTCATTAACGTGAAGAATCTCACCTTTCTGAGCAACCTTCAATCTCAAATCATAAAGGCCCGCAGCTTTGTAATCCTGTTTCATGCGGCTTGCACCACATTTCAAAGCCTCAGCCTTGAAGAACAACACTGAACCAAAATTAAAGTCATCCCTCAAACTTCCGAACTGATAGTCAATTACAGGAGCAGCACTCTTTTTGCCGTCGGCAATCTGATAGTGGTCTGCGTACAACATTGAAGCGTTGCTGTCTGCAGCAATATTCACCAATCTCTCCAATGCAAAATAACCCAACTCCAAAGTTGTATACTTGGTATAAAGCAATGAATACTCAGCATCAGATCTCTCAGCAATTTTCTTAATTGTAGCAGAACTGTTTAGCGCATCAATCTCTATAGCCTCACAACCCTCAACATCAGCATCAGCAACATTTGAGGACATAAGGTAAATTTTAGCAACCAATTCATTCTCTCTTAGACCCTTAACGGTGTCAATCACTTGTGCTTTATCCTGAAAAGGAATAAAGCAATTAATTTTAGCTGTCATAGTGTATATAATTATAATGTGTTTATTATCAATAATGTTGATAGTCAAAAACTTTGCAAATTCTTAACATTTCGCAAAAATAATAATAAAAAAGGTTATATCAAACAGTAAAAGAGAGAGATTGGAGGGGTATAAAACAAAAAAAGCCACTTAAAAAAGCAGCTTCTTCTGAAATAGTTTTTTAGTGAGTGGAGAACAAGGGAGTCGAACCCTTGACCCCTTGCTTGCAAAGCAAGTGCTCTAGCCAACTGAGCTAGTCCCCCG
>JAFQHE010000086.1 GCA_017398125.1 Bacteroidales bacterium | reverse complement strand
GAGCCTGTCTACAAATTTCTGCAGTTTGTAGACCCTTTTCTCCTTCCATGCCCACACTTTTGGGGCTATATAGTAGAAGACTTTGATACCCCTTTTCTTTGCAAATTCGGCAATTCTGAAGTTGAATCCAGGATAATCTATGAGAATCAGCACATCTGGGTCATATTCAATTATATCACGTTTACAATCCGACAGATTGCCCAGAAGCTTCTTGATATTCAACAGAACCTCCACAAAGCCCATAATGGCACTCTCTTTATAGTGCCTTACCAGATGGGCACCTTCTGCCTCCATAAGGTCGCCGCCCCAGCAGCGGAACTCCGCCTGCGGATCCTCCATTTTCAATCCTTTGATCAGGTTTGATCCATGCAGATCGCCGGATGCTTCTCCAGCCACAAGATAATATTTCATCTTCTATATTTTCCAGATTTGTCCAAGACGTTCCACCTCATTGTAATCGGTATTGTTCACCATATGAGGTACAATTGTTATATATCCGTCGGCAAGCAGATTGTGGTCTCCGCGATTGCGCTCCTCCTCCAGGTTCAGGAACTGGCCTGTCATCCAATAATAATCTTTGCCATACGGATCTCTACGCTGCTCAAACTCCTTGATCCACATTCCTTCACCTTGGGAAGCAAATCTGATGCCCTTTATCTGCTCCTTTGGCAGATATGGTATGTTTATATTCAGATATCTTCCAGGAGCTGGTGGAAATTCAATTATATTCCTTACAATCGTCTGGAGGAATTCCTCAAATACCCCAAAATCGATATCCTGCTTATGTGAATCCACGGAGATGCCTATTGATGGAATTCCATATATGGTGCCCTCGGCTGCAGCACCGAGAGTGCCCGAATATACAGAAGCAACAGAGGCATTGGAGCCGTGATTTATTCCGGAGAATACAAAATCCGGTTTTTTCTCAAGGTAGAACTTGTTCATTGCCATTTTTACACAATCGGCAGGAGAGCCAGTGAGCGTGTGAACAGAAATGGTGTTTCCATTGTTCTGTTCTTGTACGGATAGAGTTTCAAATCTCAATACCTTTCCCAGTGAAAGGGCTGTAGACATACCTGACTGGGCCTCTTTAGGGGCAACTACAGTGACATTTCCATAATGGGAAAGCAGCTTCGCAAGGAAATTTATACCTTTTGCAAAGTATCCGTCATCGTTAGTTACCAATATTTCTAACGGCATTTGTTGCATAGTGTAAAAAACATCAAAAAAACTTTGTAAAGATAGTTATTTTTTGTTCAAATAACTGTATATTTGCACGCTTTTTGTGCGATAGAAAATATTGTCGAATAAAGATTTTTAATAAAAAATATTATGAGTAAAATTAAAGTAGGTATTAACGGATTTGGCCGTATTGGTCGTTTGGTATTCAGAGCTGCTCAAGAGAGAGATGATATTCAAATTGTAGGTATCAATGACCTTATTGACGTTGATTATATGGCATATATGTTGAAATATGACACTATGCACGGTAAATTCAACGGTACTGTAGAGGTAAAAGATGGTAAATTGGTTGTAAACGGTAACGAAATTCGTGTAACTGCAGAGAAAAATCCTGCTGACTTGAAATGGAATGAGGTAGAGGCTGAGTATGTAGTTGAGTCTACAGGTCTGTTCCTTACTAAAGAGAAAGCTCAGGCTCATATTCAGGCTGGAGCGAAGAGAGTTGTTATGTCTGCTCCTTCAAAAGACGACACTCCTATGTTTGTTTGCGGTGTTAACCTTAATGAGTACAAAGGTCAGGATATTGTTTCAAATGCATCATGTACAACAAACTGTCTTGCACCTATCGCAAAGGTTCTTAATGACAAATTCGGTCTTAAGGATGGTCTTATGACAACTGTTCACTCTGTTACTGCAACTCAGAAGACTGTAGATGGCCCTTCAGTAAAAGATTGGAGAGGCGGTAGAGCTGCTTGTGGCAACATTATACCTTCATCAACTGGTGCAGCTAAAGCTGTAGGTAAAGTAATCCCTGCTCTTGCAGGCAAACTTACAGGTATGTCAATGCGTGTTCCTACCCTTGATGTTTCAGTAGTGGAT
>JAFQHE010000085.1 GCA_017398125.1 Bacteroidales bacterium | reverse complement strand
AGAGTCTGATATATCCTAATTCCTGTAAATATTCCATCCTTGATGTTCCGCTTATTTTCGTTTGTTCTTGAAGAATGCCGAAACCATACCACCGCACTCTTCTGCCATAATGCCACTCTCGACAACTGTTTTTGGATGGAGCAGATTGGGCGAGAAGAGGGAGTAGCCTCTTTTGGGGTCTGAAGCACCATATACAACTCTTTTGATCTGAGCCCATCCCAAGGCCGCCGCACACATCGGACATGGTTCTATTGTTACATATAATGAACACTCATTCAGATATTTGCCTCCAATATATGATGTGGCAGCAGTTATGGCCTGCATCTCTGCATGGGCTGTGGGATCGTTGAGCATCTCTGTAAGATTATGCGCTCTGGCAATTATTTTTCCATTGCATACAACAACTGCCCCGATAGGAACCTCATCTTTGTCGAGGGCCTTCACTGCCTCTTTCAGAGCCTCTTTCATAAAAAAGGCATCGTCCTGTTTTAGAATTTCATTCTCCATTTTGCAAAGATACCATTATTTGCCATAAAAATAGTGTCAAAATGGCAGAGAAAATGGCGGCATTCCTTTTGGCACTTGTTTTGCGCATTGATGCGTGTTGTCCGGTTGGTGGAGCATAAAATGACCGGATTCATTTGAAGTAAATTTTTAAAATATAATAACAATGACTATTAAACCATTAGCAGACAGAGTTTTGGTAGAGCCAAAGGCTGCTGAAACAAAAACAGCGGGAGGATTGATTATCCCTGATAATGCAAAAGAGAAACCACAAGAGGGCACTGTATTGGCAGTTGGTCCTGGCAAAAAGGATGAGCCAATGGAGGTTAAAGTTGGCGACAAAGTGCTTTACGGAAAATATGCAGGTACAGAGATCAATGCTGAGGGAAAATCTTATATGATTATGCGTCAGTCTGATATTCTTGCAGTTATCGGATAATTCAGGTTGGAATTTATAAATTGAAAAAGGAGAGAAAATTATGTCAGCAAAAGAGATAAAATTCAATATGGATGCACGTAGCCTCATGAAGGAGGGTGCAGATGCATTGGCAAATGCAGTGAAAGTAACATTGGGCCCTAAAGGTAGAAATGTTGTTATCGACAGAAAATTTGGTGCGCCTCACATTACAAAAGATGGTGTTACTGTAGCAAAAGAGATTGAGCTTGAGGACCGTTTCCAGAACATGGGAGCACAGATGGTGAAAGAGGTTGCTTCAAAGACAAATGACCAGGCAGGTGACGGTACAACAACTGCAACTGTTCTTGCTCAGGCCATTATCAATGTCGGTTTGAAGAATGTTACAGCCGGTGCAAATCCAATGGATCTAAAACGCGGTATTGATAAAGCTGTTGCAGCTATCGTGGCAAGCCTTAAAGAGCAGAGCCAGGAGGTTGGTACAGATTATTCAAAAATTGAGCAGGTTGGTACTATCTCGGCAAACAATGATGCCTTTATCGGAAAACTTATTGCAGATGCAATGAGCAAAGTTAAGAAAGAGGGTGTGATTACTGTTGAGGAGGCAAAAGGTACTGCAACTGAGGTTAAAGTTGTTGAGGGTATGCAGTTCGACAGAGGCTACATCTCTCCTTACTTTATGACAAATCCAGACAAAATGGAGGCAGTTCTTGATACTCCTTATATTCTCATTACCGACAAGAAAATCTCTTCTATGAAGGATCTTCTTCCTATCCTTGAGCCAATTGCAAGAGAAGGAAAGAGCCTGTTGATTATTGCAGAGGATGTTGATGGTGAGGCTCTTACAACTTTGGTTGTTAACCGTTTGAGAGGTACTTTAAAGATTGCAGCAGTTAAAGCTCCAGGCTTTGGCGACCGCAGAAAAGAGATGTTGCAGGATATCGCAACCCTTACCGGTGCAATTGTAGTTTCTGAGGAGAGAGGCTTTACCCTTGAGAATGCAACTCCTGATATGTTGGGTACTGCAGAGAAGGTTACAATTGACAAAGAGAATACTACCATAGTTAACGGTGCAGGCGACAAACAGGCAATTGAGGATAGAGTTGCCCAGATTAAGAAACAGATTGAGACCACAACCAGCGATTACGATCGTGAGAAACTTCATGAGCGTCTTGCAAAATTGGCAGGTGGTGTAGCTGTTCTTTATGTT
>JAFQHE010000084.1 GCA_017398125.1 Bacteroidales bacterium | reverse complement strand
AACTTGACAAGAGAAAAACCGCTGTATTGGCCAGCATAGAAGAGCAGGGAAAACTGGATCCCCAGCTGGAAAAGGCTATAAAACAGGCAGTGGAGCTGCAGACGTTGGAGGATTTGTATCTTCCTTACAGGCCTAAGCGCAGGACAAGGGCATCAATGGCAAAGGAGAAGGGGCTTGAACCGTTGGCAGCAAAGATGATGACATTGCAGGTCGACAGGTTTTCTGAGTATGTGAAATCATTTGTCAATGAGAAGGTAAAGGATGTTGAAGAGGCTCTGCAGGGGGCAAAGGATATTATTGCAGAGAATTTGGCAGAGAGGCAGGAGATAAGGCAGGAACTACGCTCATTTTATGTGAAGAGCGGACGTATCTGTTCAAAAATTGCAAAGGGGGCCGATGAGGAGGAGGCTGAGAAGTTCCAGAATTATTTCGACTTTTCGGAGGATATTTCCCGTATGCCTGCACATAGGGTGCTGGCGGTTCTTAGAGGAGCAGAAGAGGGGTGCCTGTCGGTTAAAGTATCTGTAGATGAAACTATTCCAATAAAAATTATAAACAGGCTTTTCTATAAAGGCCAGAAATGCAGTTCATTCCAGCTCTATGAGCAGCTGGAGGATGCTGTTGGTGATGCCTATAAGAGGCTGCTTCATCCTTCCATTGAGAATGAGGCTGTGAAGATTGCCAAAGAGAGGGCTGATCTTGAGTCGGTGAAGGTGTTTGGAGAGAATCTCAGACAACTTTTGTTGGCACCTCCTGTAGGCCAAAAGAGGACCTTGGCCATTGACCCTGGTTTTAGAACCGGCTGTAAAGTGGTTTGTCTCGATGAGCAGGGAGCTTTGCTTCATAATGATACAATTTATCCTCATCCTCCTGCAAATGAGAAGATTATGGCAATGAAAAAGATCTCAAATATGGTGGAGTCCTATAAAATTGAGGTTATTGCCATAGGAAACGGAACAGCAAGCAGGGAGACAGAGGCTTTTATCAAGAGATTGTCTTTCCCTCATGCAGTGAAAGTCTACTCCGTAAGTGAGGATGGTGCGTCAATCTACTCTGCATCACCTGTTGCAAGGGAGGAGTTTCCGCAGTATGATGTTACAGTAAGAGGGGCAGTATCTATAGGACGCCGTCTGATGGACCCTCTTGCAGAGTTGGTGAAGATTGATCCAAAATCTTTGGGCATCGGACAGTATCAGCACGATGTAGACCAGACTCTTCTTAAGGAAAAACTTGATGATGTGGTGGTGAGTTGTGTAAACAGTGTTGGTGTGAACCTTAATACTGCCAGCAAGCATCTGCTTTCATATATTTCCGGTATAGGACCGGCTCTCGCCCAAAATATTGTTGATTACAGAACCAATAACGGAGCCTTTACCTCCCGCGCCCAGCTGCTTAAAGTGAAGAGGCTGGGAGAGAAGGTGTATGAACAGGCTGCAGGTTTTTTGAGGATACCTGGAGCTGAGAATCCTCTTGACAATTCGGCTGTACACCCCGAAAGGTATGAACTTGTGTCGAAAATGGCGGCATCTGTTAATCTCCCGCTCGGAGAACTTGTCGGAAATAAAGAGAAAATAGATTCGATAGATATCAGCTCCTTTGTTGATGATCAGGTTGGTTTGCCTACATTGAATGATATCATCCAGGAGTTGGCAAAGCCTGGCCGCGACCCACGCTCTGGCATAAAAGTTCTGGAATTCTCAAATGAAATCCACTCGATAGAGGATGTCAAACCGGGTATGGAGCTGCCTGGAATAATCACAAATATTACCAATTTTGGAGCATTTGTAGATGTGGGTATAAAGCAGAATGGCCTTATACATGTCTCCAATATGGCCGACAGGTTCATCTCCAATCCGGCAGAGGTGGTAAAATTGCACCAGCATGTGCAGGTAAGGGTGCTGGAGGTTGATGTAAAAAGAAACAGAATACAGCTGAAGCTGCTCAAGTAGCCGGCTAATTGAGTCTCTTGCTCTCCTTCTGGGCCATAATAACACCTATAATTACAATTGCAACGCCTGCAACTTTAATTATAGTCAGCTCTTCTTGTCCAAGCATGAAGGCACCAATAGCCGATACAGCCGGAATAAGCGCTGAGAAGATATTTGTACGTGTTATACCCAACTTTCCTATAGCATGTACCCAGAATACAA
>JAFQHE010000083.1 GCA_017398125.1 Bacteroidales bacterium | reverse complement strand
TTGAAGGAACAACAATCACCTTCTTGATTGTATTTCCGCCAAGATATTTTGCTGTGTTTTCGTTTGCCCTCACAATCTCCTCAACCTCTTTTGGAGACAGGCTTCTTGACAATTCGAGTTTGAACCTCATCTTGCCATTGAATGATACCGGATACTCAAATGAATTCTCAATGGTATAGGCCTCAATATACTCAGGGAATTTTGCATATGAGATGCTTTGCTCATGTCCCAATATGCTCCACAACTCCTCTGTAATATGCGGTGCAAACGGTGAAAGCAGCACAAGTATATTCTCAAGAATCTCCTTGTTGTGTGATTTGAGGTCATTCAACTCGTTCAATGCAATCATGAAGGCACTTACAGATGTATTGAAAGAGAATGCCTCAATATAATCACCCACTTTCTTTATAAGTTTATGCAATGACTTCAACTCTGCTGCCGACGGTTTTTCATCGGTAACACAGAGAGCACCCTCCCTATTGAAGAACATCTTCCACAACTTTCTCAAGAAGCGGTTTACACCATCTATTCCTTTGGTATCCCATGGTTTTGACTGCTCAAGAGGTCCTAGGAACATCTCATACAGACGCAGTGTATCGGCACCGTAATCTCTGCAGATGTTGTCAGGATTCACCACATTGAACATACTCTTGCTCATCTTCTCAACAGCGTAACCGCAAATATACTCGCCATCTTCAAGGATAAACTCTGCAGTAGCATAATCCGGCATCCAGTTCTTAAATGCCTCTATATCGAGTTTGTCATTGTTTACAATATTCACATCCACATGTATCTCTGTGGTGTCGTACTGATCTTTCAGGCCAAGTGAAACAAAAGTATTGGTATTCTTGATTCTGTATACAAAATTTGAACGTCCCTGAATCATACCCTGGTTGATCAGCTTCTGGAAAGGTTCTTTCTCCACAACACAACCCATGTCATAGAGGAATTTGTTCCAGAATCGAGAATAGATAAGGTGACCTGTAGCATGCTCTGTTCCACCTATATAGAGATCCACATTCCTCCAATAGCCATCAGCTTCAGCACTAACAAGGGCAGAATCATTATGAGGATCCATATATCTGAGATAGTATGCGCTACTGCCTGCAAAACCAGGCATAGTACTGGTTTCCAGAGGATAACCATTATATGTCCAATTCTCAGCCCTTGCCAATGGCGGCTCACCACTTTCGGTTGGGAGGAATTTGTCTATCTCAGGCAACTGCAAAGGAAGCTCCTCTTCTGGAACCGGTGTAGGTATACCATCCTTGTAGTAGATAGGGAATGGCTCTCCCCAATATCTCTGGCGTGAGAAGATTGCATCTCTCAAACGGTAATTGATCTTACGGTGTCCGATGCCCATCTTTTCAACGTAATCTATGGCAGCAGGAATTGCCTCTTTAACAGTCATTCCATTCAGGAATCCAGAGTTGCACATGATACCCTCTTTTGCATCAAAGCTCTCCTGGCTCACATCACAACCCTCAATAAGAGGTATTATAGGGAGATTGAACTGTTTTGCGAAAGCATAGTCACGGCTGTCGTGTGCAGGTACAGCCATAATGGCACCTGTTCCATAACCGGCAAGTACATATTCACTTACCCAAACCGGAACCTGCTCATTTGTAAGAGGATTTACAGCATATGATCCGGTGAATACACCTGTAACTTTACGTGTCTCGGCCATTCTTTCACGCTCAGTCTTCTTCTTGGCCTCTTTCAGATATGCCTCCACAGCCTCCTTCTGCTCAGGAGTTGTAAGTTTCTCAACCCACTCGCTCTCTGGGGCAAGAACCATAAATGTAACTCCAAATACAGTGTCGGCACGGGTTGTAAAGATGGTCATATCATAATCACCAACCTTAAAGACCATCTCAGCGCCCTGTGATTTTCCAATCCAGTTTCTCTGCATATCTTTGAGGGAATCTGTCCACTGCAGCTGGTCCATATCCTGAAGCAGGCGCTCCGCATAGGCAGAAACTCTCAATTGCCATTGTTTCATCTTCTTCTGCTCTACAGGATAGCCACCCCTGATTGAAAGTCCGCCTTGAACCTCATCGTTTGCCAACACAGTTCCCAATTTTGCACACCAGTTTACAGAGGTCTCGCCCTGATATGCAATTCTGTACTGCATCAGCACATCGCTCTTCTCCTTCTCAGAAAAAGCATTCCATTGCGCTGCATCAAACTTGGCCACATCACCACAGGCTGCATTTACAGAGAGGTTACCCTCCTTCTCAAAAATGGAGATGAGCTGATCTATAGGCTCTGCCTTATTTGTATCGTTGTTGTAGTAGTGCTTGAACATCTGCAGGAATGCCCACTGTGTCCATTTGTAGTATCCTGGATCACATGTACGCACATCACGGCTCCAGTCATA
>JAFQHE010000082.1 GCA_017398125.1 Bacteroidales bacterium | reverse complement strand
GCCAGGATCAAACTCTTCATTGTACATATTTCTATATAAATTTCTTAGCTTGTTCCTAACTGAATTACTTAAAAAAGTATTGACAAGGTATATTTTCCTTCCTTATACTCTTGCTGTTGTTGTAATGCTATTCTATTCAAAGAACTTGTTTTATCATCCGTCCGGAAGTAATTTCTTTTCCGAAACGGGTTGCAAAGATATGGTTCTTTTTTTTATTCACCAAATATTATTTGAAAAAATATTTAAACTTTTTTGCAATTAATTGATTTTCAGAGAGAAAAATTTTCAATTATTTTTTACATCATTTTGTATACATTTATATTTTAACTATTTTTGCAGTCAATTTTCCACTAAAACATGAATCTGTACCTTCAAATTTTTACATCTTTTGCCAAGATAGGAGCCTTCACTATAGGTGGAGGATATGCAATGATTCCGTTAATACAGGAGGAAGTTGTGAATAAAAAGAGGTGGATAGAGGAGGAGGATTTCATGGATGTACTGGCAATATCACAATCGGCACCAGGCCTTTTGTCGGTAAATATCTCCATTTTTCTCGGGTACAGGCTGAGAGGTACAAAAGGAAGCGTTGTTGCAACATTGGGAAGCGTACTCCCTTCTTTTCTGATCATATTGATGATTGCCATGTTTTTTGCAGGGTATCAGGACAACCCTACGGTAATGAAGATCTTCAAGGGCATCAGGCCCGTTGTGGTCGCTCTCATAGCCGTTCCAATGATAAATATGGCAAAGAAGGCCAAACTGAACATATACACCGCAGCTCTCGCTGTAGCAACGGCTCTGCTTGTCACCTTCTTCAAAATATCACCTATATATATATTATTGGTGGCAGGATGCGTATTTGTCCTACCTATGTACATTAAACAATACAGAGAACAGATGCACAAAGATTGTAGCGATAATAAAGATGATAAAGAGGATGGAGGAATGAAATCATGATATATCTGCAGCTCTTCTATACTTTCTTTGTAATAGGTATATTTACCTTTGGTGGAGGATATGCAATGCTATCGCTTATCCAGAATGAGGTGGTGGTAAACCACGCATGGGTTACAGCGCAGGAGTTCACAGATATGGTAGCCATATCCCAAATGACCCCGGGCCCCATAGGAATCAACAGTGCAACCTATATAGGATATGCCGTTTCCGGCAACATTTTCGGTTCAATGGTAGCCACTGGGGCTGTAATGCTGCCTTCGTTCATTATAGTGCTCTCGATCTGCAAAATATATTCGAGGTTCAGGAAAAGCAATATTTTCAACTTGATAATGAAGACATTAAGGCCAATTGTTGTGGGCATGATAGCTGCCGCTGCGGCAATTCTGATTACCGAAGAGAACTTTATCGACTATACCAGCTGGATTCTTTTTGCAGGAGCTTTCATAGCCTGCCAATGGTTCAAGACAAGCCCGATAGTTGTAATTATAATTGCAGGAGCAATAGGATACTTTATTTATTAAGCTCCTCGTAAGCAACCTCTTCCACCTCCGCAGGCTTCACAACAAATTTACCTCCTCTGTCGAATTTTACATTACGCAATATCCAGGCAGAAAGGAGTTCTGTTGCACCATAACCGGCAAGACATCCTCCAAAAAACATAGTAAGCACATTCTTTGCAGTAAATGGCTGGAAGAAGAGGATAATGCCGCAAATTGTAACAACAACAGGCACAATATAGAGGTATCCCGACAGTTTTGTGTGCCTTCCGCTCAAGAAAAGATTTACCAACTGGCCTATACCCAGCAGGAGCAATATGGCGCCAAAAAGGAAGACCAGAATGCTTACAAAGAATGATGGAAATATGAATATAAGTATTCCAAAACTCAGATATACAGCAATATTCAGTATGGCAAATGCAGAGAGTATACTCTTTTCACCCTTCTTCTCTTCCTCCTTTTTTGCACTGCTTGTAAAATAGAGGGTAACCAATCCTGCTGCTATAAGAAATGCCGCAATCAGTTTTACAATGATATTCAACATTGACTCTGGCCACAACAACAGGGCCACTCCCAATACCAGGATAAGGATTCCCCTTACCACTGAATAAGTTCTGTTTGTGATTGAATAGATTACATTCATAATATTCTTCAAATAAAATAAACACACATATCTGCAACAAAAGTTCAAACCCGAAGGCTAGAAAACCCTGCGGATGATCTCCTTGACATTTTCAGCTTTGCCCATGGTATAGAAATGGATAGCCTTTGCCCCGCTCTCAAGAAGCTCTTTGGCCTGCGCTGTACACCACTCCACACCAACGCTGTAGATCTGGCTGTTGTCCTTGCATTTGACAATTTCTTTCATCAGATCCTGAGGAATATCGATGGAGAATGCCTGAGGCAGCAGCTCTATATGCTTCTTTGTAGAAATTGGTTTGAGGCCCGGGATGATAGGAACAGTTATTCCGGCAGCCCTACACTTCTCTACAAATGAAAAGTACTTCTTGTTGTCGAAAAACATCTGGGTAATTATATAGTCAGCCCCAGCCTCCACCTTATTTTTAAGGTTCTC
>JAFQHE010000081.1 GCA_017398125.1 Bacteroidales bacterium | reverse complement strand
AATTTCCCTTGCCATCCCTCACAATATGCTCATGAGAGAGCTGTTTTACATCAATGAAGGCCAGCCCGGTAAATGCAGAAAATATAAAAATGTCCCTCACCAGCTCAATACGCGGTATATAAAACCTTTTGCGGTAAATTGTCATCAGCTCCTCCATTGAGAGGAAAACCATCGAGACCTCCTTTGCATGAAACTTTATGCCGGCAAAGGGGTTCTTCTCAATCCATTCATTTGCAATTGCTTCATTTATAATCTTTTTCAAACATTTCATATACCTTATTACGGTATTCTGACAGCAATTTTTTGTTGTCTTGAGGTAAAACTCAAAATCATGTATGAGCATTGCATTTACATCCGAAAGAGGAATATCATCAACATCATATTTAAGTTTGAGCAGTTGCTCAAGATACCGTGCACAATTATCATAATGCCTCACCGTTGAGAGTGCATAATCCTTTCCAATGAGGGCACGACACTTCTCATTATGCCAGCACATGGTTTTAATTAATGTACGCACAGGCTCAACTCTCTTTTTTACCCCAAAAAGTCTCTCTTGCAGAATTCTGGCACTTACAGCCTCATTATTCTGTTCAAACTCCGCGCAGATTTTGTGCAGCCTCATCCTCAGTTGCTCAACATAATTGTTCAATTCCACAGATTTGTAACCCCTGCCTCTGGCACACTCCTTTGCCTGATTCCACAATGCCGGTTCAATGCTCTTGCGGATATTTGTCTCTGCGCGCACACCGTTTACAGTTATTCTCATGCACACAGAGGCCTCTCCATTCTTCAGCAATTTTGCCTTTTTAATGAAAAAAAGCACACTAATAGAATTACGTCTCATTTTCGACACTTTTAATTAAACTTTACTTAGATAAATTATAAAAATATATGTTAGAACTTTATATGCAAAATGTTGTAAATCAATATTAATAACCCAATAAAGGTGGAGATTGCCCAATTTGTTGCAGCTCCACCTCAAAAAACACTTTCCTCTCAATTTCTTCTCCACCTCCTCCCATTTTGGGCGCCTTTGCAAATTCTCATGGCCATATAAATCAGATTCTTGCCGACAGACTGATTTTCTGTTTGCCACTACCCGTACCCGAACCCGCTCCACATATACAGGATCGCCGTTTGGTCCTACAAAAGGAGAAGAGGTAACAGTAAACCCACCGGACATGCTCTACGGAAGTTATATCAATGATTACCAGGCACAGAAGCTTCCGCAGCCAGAGGTTATACCTGTAACCATGCATCCGCTAGTATTTACTTATAAGATTCGTTTTGAATTCGCCGCAGGTCTCGAATACGCAACTCTTGCGCGTGGTACATTGGCAGGAATGGCCCTCTCTGTAAACCTTTCAACCGGAACAACTTCAAACGAGGCCGCAACAATTCTATATGATTGTGAAATGAGAGATTGGGGTTTTGCAGCATATGTAAACTCATTCGGCGTACCGGGCTATCCTAATGGAGCCTACACCAAAGGCGACCAGATCTACGCAGTTAACCTCGAGGTTCGTATGCGAAACGGAAAAATCAAATCATTCGACTTTGATGTAACCGATCAGGTGAGCAAACAGCCTCACGGAGGAGTGATTGTAGTAAAAGGTCTGGAAATTACAGATGAGGAGGGTATGAGCGGTTCAGGAGCTTTTGATGTAATAGTAAATGGCTGGGGAGAATATGAAGATATAATCCTTTAAAAGGAATTAACATAATTAATACAATTAATAACACTTAACTTATTATTAACCCATTAAACAAACACAAAATGAAAAAGATTTTTATGTGTGCATTGGCAGTAGTTGCACTTGCATCTTGCCAAAAAAGTGATGTTGTAGAGGTTGCTCAAGGTTCTGCAATTGCATTTGATCCTTTTGTTAACAAAACAACAAAAGTAACTGAAGCAGATGACATGTCTAAGGCTAATCTAAAAGCTTTTAGCGTATTTGGCTGGAGAAATAACGGAACAACAGCTGAGCTAATTTTTAACAAACAGGAAGTAACTGCCAATAATGGTGTTTGCACTTATTCACCACTTCAGTACTGGGCTGCTGGTTACAATTATCAATTCGAGGCTGTAGCTCCAGTAGTAGGAACTAATCTTACTGTTGAAGCAGCAGAGGCTGGAAGTACACTTACTTTCACCAGTGATTCTAAAACTGACCTGATTTGGGCTAGACCTAGCGCTATTTCATATCAAGATGCTGCAGAAACTGCTCCAGTTCCTGTTCAATTGACATTTGATCACCTTCTTTCACGTGTAATGTTCCAGGTTCACAACTACTTCCCTGCTGAGGCTGCTGCAAAAATCACAGTTACAGATCTTAAAATTGTAGGTGCAGTTTCTCAGGCTACTCTAACTCCTGCTGCTACAGATAGAGCATGGGCTCAAGTTGATAATCAAGTTGCTGATGTTGTGTTTGAGACTTCGAAACTTGTTGATATACCAGCTGGTAAAGGTGTTGCTGCTACTGAGCATCAATACATGATTCCTGCAGATTTGACAAAAGTAACTTTCAAGGTTAAATTAGACCAAGCAGGTGTTGTAAATGAATACGATCATGAAATTGAACTATCAGGTGAGAACGTTGATCCAAACGCATTCCTTGCAATTAACAGAAGCTTGAGAATCAATATCGTTC
>JAFQHE010000080.1 GCA_017398125.1 Bacteroidales bacterium | reverse complement strand
GTATTGTATGACAGGTAACATATTTGATATAAACAACATATTTTTCACAATAGGTGGACAAGGAATCAGTTTCCTTGAATTCTTCGCCGTACTTACTGGTCTGAGTTGTGTATTTCTTGCTTCACGCGGAAAGGTTGCCAACTTCTGGATAGGCTATCTCTACAACATTCTGCTATTTATGATGTTTATGCAAAAGAATCTGTATTCCAGCATGCTTATACAGCCTATATCATTGATTATAAACCTGTTTGGACATTACAGATGGACCCATCCGAGAGAGAATGAAAAAGATGGCAAGTCTCTGCTGAAAATTACATTGCTCACAGGCAGACAAAGGATCATAATTTTGTGTCAGGTTGCCATATTTGCATTTTTCTGGGGCTTGTTGTTGAGCAAACTGAATGTATATTGGCCTGATCTGTTCCCTATGGCCCGACAGCCATATCTGGATGCATTTGTTACTGTAATGATTCTTTTGGCCCAACTGCTGTCGGCGCAGAAAAAATTGGATTGCTGGGCAATTTGGTTTATAGTAAACACAACAAACGGAATTCTCTACATCAAGGCAGGTCTTGCATTTATGCCTATTGTAGCGTGCGGTTACCTTATCCTTGCATTCTTTGGATTCAGGATGTGGAGAAAAAAATGGATTGAAGAGAAATAGATTAGATAAAACGAGTTATAATTATATATGGAGAATTTGATTGAAATTAAGGATCTGCATGCCTCTATCAACGGCAAAGAGATATTGAAAGGTATAAACCTTACCGTAAAGGCTGGAGAAGTACATGCAATAATGGGCCCCAATGGTTCTGGAAAGAGTACATTGTCTGCAGTGCTGGCCGGTAAAGAGAACTATGAAGTTACCGGTGGTAGCGTAACTTTTTTAGGCAGGAACCTTCTCGAAATGTCTCCTGAAGAGCGCTCTTGGGCAGGTCTGTTCCTGGGTTTCCAATATCCTATAGAGATACCTGGAGTAACCAATGTAAACTTTATGAAAACAGCTGTAAACGAGCACCGTAAGCAAAACAATCTGCCAGCGCTCACTGCAGCTGAATATCTCAAGCTCATGAGGGAGAAACTTGCTATTGTGGAGATGGATCCGGCTTTCTCATCCCGTGGTGTGAATGTTGGCTTCTCTGGTGGAGAGAAGAAGAGGAATGAAATTTTCCAGATGGCAATGCTTAATCCGCGTCTTGCAATATTGGACGAGACAGACAGCGGTCTGGATGTTGATGCGCTCCGCATTGTTGCAAATGGTGTGAACAAGTTGAAAACCCCACAAAATGCAACAATTGTCATCACCCACTATCAGAGATTGCTCGATTATATCGTTCCTGACATCGTACATGTACTCTACAAGGGACGCATCATCAAGACCTCAGGAAAAGAGTTGGCCCTGGAGGTTGAAAGCAGAGGTTATGACTGGCTAATCAATGAATCTGAATAATGACAAATTATATATATACTCCCGACAATAATAATCCCGGCTTCCGCTGCAGGGTTCCCCTCAACAATACTTTACAGTTATTTGTTGCCGACGGCATCATGCAACAGGAAAACATCGGGGAGATTTCAATACAGCAACAGGAGAGAGGCTATACGCTGCATGTGGAGAAGGGCAAGAATATCCCAGAGTTGCTGCAGATAATATCGGTACGCACATCTGCCAATACCAGACCGCTTGATTTCAGCAGCAGGTTTGAACTGGAGAGCTGCTCAAGTGCAAAGCTGCTCCTTTGCTCACACACTCTGAGCGAGGATAATTTTGCCACCAACGAGAACATATCTGTAGAGATTGGGGAAAATGCTGTACTTGATCTGGTCATGATGCAGAATGAGCACAATAACTCCATCCATAATGCCAAATTCGACATCTCTCTGGCGGCAAACAGTCTCCTGCGGTTCCATATTGTTACCCTGCATGGAGGAGAGATTACAAATACGATAAATGTAAATCTCAATGGAAAGGGCTGTGAATGTGACCTTAACGGCCTATACCTGGCAAACGGGAAACAACACATCTCCAATAAGGTAAACATCTCCCACAATGTTCCTGAGTGCCACAGCAACCAGCTGTTCAAAGGCATACTGGAGGATGAGGCTATCACAAAATTCAGCGGAACGATACTGGTTGCAAAGGATGCCCAGAAAACAGAGGCTTACCAGGCAAACAACAATCTGCTCTCTTCAGATTTTGCAAAGGCATATACCCAGCCACATCTGGAGATTTATGCCGATGATGTAAAATGTTCACATGGAGCAACTGTAGGAAGTCTGAATGAAGATGAACTCTTCTACATGCGCTCGAGGGGAATATCATACAATGAGGCAAAACTGCTGCAACAGCAGGCATTTGCATATGCTGCACTTGCAAAAATCAACAACCCTGAACTGCTCGACAGATTGGGCAATCTTGTTGAAAAGAGGTTGCGCGGAGAGTTCTCACATTGCCAGAACTGCAGTACACATTGCTGTTAGAGAGCCTACTACAGCATTGTTGATTCATTGTTGATAAATATTACCTGCTATCCTTTATAGTATTTGCAAAATCATCTAACTTGCAGTGCTTTTCCACCGTTGTCAAAACATCGGTAATACACTTGCATTTTAAACATTTTCAAATACTTACGCTAATATGAACACCTACACCTATCAAGAGGCGCTGCAGGAGAGCATCAAATATTTCAAAGGCGATGAGCTGGCAGCATCTGTTTGGATTGGCAAATATGCCATGAAAGATTCTCTGGGAAATCTGTATGAAAATTCTCCGGAGCAAATGCACAGAAGACTTGCCAAGGAGTTTGCCCGTATTGAGGCAAAATATCCAAACCCAATGTCAGAAGATGAAAT
>JAFQHE010000079.1 GCA_017398125.1 Bacteroidales bacterium | reverse complement strand
CTCTACCCAGAGGAGTAAAAGCAGAAACGTATAAAAGAGAATGGGGCCGGGTCAAAAGTAATTTTGATCCGGCCCCATCTTTTTTTTACAACGTAGGCTATCATTGCAGATGAGCCATAAAATTTCCGTCTGTTTGAACAAATGCCTCTTCGTAGACAATCTGGGGCATTTGTGAGTTAGGAAATTATGGCTCAGATGGAATAGATTGCTAGCCATACCGTATATGAAAGCAAAAGAGAGTGACCTTTTGGGTCACCCTCATTTCATTTATATTATTACACCCTCTATTTCAAATGGAACCTGAATCCTATTTCAGCCTTTATCTGCAATGGTTGGTCTGTCCTTATACTAGCAGGGATATTGGAATCGAAGAAGTATACTACATTAGGCTCCAGATACAAGCCCACAGGCTCTGAAAAGCGGTACTCAAGTCCCAAACCGGCATTTGCCGAGTATTGGAATCCATCTATCTTGGCCTTTGTCTCCCTTGATGTGCCATCATAACTTGTGATTTTGTAGGAGGCTCTCACTCCTTTCTCTATTGCACCACCCGCATTGGCATAAAAACGTAGTTTCTCCTTCTCAAAAATTGTAAAATAGAGATTCACAGGAACTCCTATATAGTGAAGCGACTGCTTTATCCTGTGGAACTTTTTATTTATAAGTCCGTCATATCGGCTTCTCAACCATGTATAGCTCACACCTACTCCAACTGAAATTGAGCGGTTTACCTTCACCTGCGCCTGAAGTCCCAGATTGAGCGGAAGCGAATATTTAGCCTCCGATATGATCTCCATACTCTGCATTTCATTGCTTGAATGTGAAATACCAGATGCAGCCATAGTACTTAGATATTGCGATGAGACTGCTATATTGTTATTTGGGGCAACATTTGAAAAGAGTGAAAACGAATACTCCTTGCTGTTGCGTCCCTTACCGGCATTATCATCAAAAGCGATATCATCAAAACCAAGATCTTCCATATATCCACCAGTCTCACTACGGTCACTCCCATTTGAGACATTCTCGCTCTTGACTGCCGCCGGAGCAGCAGTTTCAGTAGTCTCTTCCGGTGCTACAGCCGGTGCCTCTTCGCAAACGGATGCCAGAAGATTTCCAGTTCCGCCGGGCACGCCCTCATTAAGCCCATAAGAAGGAGCGGCCAAGGCAACAGCTGTACCAGATCCGGTTACAGTTCTTTCATTAGGTATTTGTTTTTCAGGTTTAGGAGAATTTTCATCCAATATGGCAATATAGCCCGTATCCTCCTGATGAATATATGGTTGAGATTCTGGTTTGATCAATACTAAGGCAACCGACACAGCAGCTGCAACTCCTGCTGCCACTCCTATAATTCTTCTGCCATTTCTCTTCCAGAAGCCAACCGGAGCCACAGCCTTACGTTCATTCAAGGCAGTCTCAATGGCATCCCACATGCCACTGTCAACAGCTGTTCCATGGTTATACAACTTGTCATGGAATATTTTATCCAAATCCTTCTCTGCCATTTCTGCCTTTATACTATTATATCATTCCCAATTCAATTAATTTTTCTTTAAGCCAGATTCTTGCCCTGCTCAACTGGGAACGTGATCCCCCCTCGGTAATATCCAGCTCTTTTGCTATCTCCTGATGGTTATACCCCTCTATTGCATACATATTGAAGACAGTCCTGAACCCGACAGGCATCTCTGCCACAAGCCTCATCAAAATCTCCGCATCAAGCTCATCCGCAGCTGTGGGATTTACCTCCAGCTCCACAGCCGCCTTGCTCTCAAGACCGTCTGAATATTTCAGTACATCGGCCTTGCGCAGATGCATAAGTGCAGTATTGATGAATATGCGCCTCGCCCATCCTTCAAAAGAGCCGTTTCCCTTGAATGTATCCAGTTTTGAGAAGAGAACTATGAATCCGTCGTGCAATATATCTTTTGCAACCTCCTTGTCACCGATGTACCTTATGCATACAGAATACATACGGGAGGATAATCTCTCGTATAACTCTTTTTGGGCTAACCTGCTGCCATTCAAGCACTCACGGATAAGGCGCCCATATACATCATCAAATGACAATTGTTGTACCATCCGTTCTATTTAGATAGATGCAAAAATGGGAATAAAAGTTGCAACAATAAAAAAAAATTAAAGTATTTTTGTGAACCAACTACAATCATTGAGATGAGAGAATCAAGAATTTACGCCAAAGGGCTTATCCTTATACTATATTGTCTGCTCCTGACACATCTGCAAGTGGATGCACAGGTAATCAAAAAAGACAACTCCCCTGTAATAAAAGACAAGGAACATTATTTCCTGAAGGGTATCGAGAACTATAACAAAAGGAATCTGGTTCCCGCCAAAGAGGCCTTTACAAAGGTATTGGAGGCTGATCCCGACAATGATGCCGCATATTATTATCTTGCCCACATATCATTTGCCAACAAAGACATTGCTTCGGCAGAGATGTTCATGAAAAAGGCAGTAGAAAAAGATTCTACAAACTACTGGTACAAAAACATGCTGGCAAGGCTCTACATGTCACAAAACAATACGGAAAAGGCAGTGGAGACATATGAGGATATCGTCAGGCAGTTCCCTAAAAAGACCGAGATATATTATGACCTCACAAATCTTTATATGGGCAAGAAGGATGTTGAGAAGGCCAGGGCCACATTGGATAAGATAGAGATGCTTCGCGGCAAAAGTGAGAGTATAATGATGGCCAAATTCAACCTCTTCCGCATGAGCAATGATTGGGACGGGGCCTTGGAATATCTGTCTGAATGCAGTAAGCAAACAAACTCTCCGGAAATTGAAACCATTCTGGGAGATCTGTATGCCAGCCGCTATCAGGATTCACTGGCAATCATCCATTATGAGAAGGCATTAAGGATTGAAAATGAGTATATCCCAGCCATCTACGGAGAGGCTGAGCTCTACCGCAGAATGGGCAAAAACCAGATCTTTTTCAAAAAGATAACACCTCTAATATCAAATCCGGCAGTGGAGAGCCGTGTAAAGAGTGAATACTTGGGCCAATTGCTCCAGCAACCCAATTTCGTGCAGAACTTCAAGCCGCAGCTCGACACTCTTGTAGACAATTTCACACTGGCCCATCCGGATGACACCACAGCCACCTACCTTGCCTCTGCCTATTTTGCCCAGACGGGAAACAGACCCAGATGCAAAGAGCTCCTAAGGAAGATATCTTCCCAAAACCCGTTGAATACCAATGCAAAACTGCAATATCTCCTCTTTCTCTATTATGGAAAGGAGTGGGATCTTCTGGAGAGGGAGGCAAAGGCTGCTACAGAGAATTTCCGCAACAATATGGATATCTTTGAACTGCTTGGAATATCCCAATATCACCAAGAAAAATTCGATGAAGCTGTGGCCACATACTCCAGCATGAAGGAGATTGCCCGTATAAACAATGACACCACAGCCCATCT
>JAFQHE010000078.1 GCA_017398125.1 Bacteroidales bacterium | reverse complement strand
TTGAGATTAAGTTCCTTCACAGTATGCATCGTGCCATAACCTCCTCTTATAGAGATTATTGCCTTTACTTCTGGATCGAGGAGCATCTCTTGTAAATCCTCTGCGCGCTGTTTGTGCGTACCTGCAAAATCACCTGGATATGTTGCTGTAATATTCTTTCCAGCTTTTACCTTCAATCCCCAACTCTCAAGCTGCTCTTTCCAGTTTGCTGCCAATTGTGCCTCTGATGGGGCCGATGCTATGGCAATAACCGCCACTGTATCTCCCTGTTTCAAAAAATCCGGTCTCATGTATCTCTGTAATTTTAATATGAATTTCTCTAAATGGATGTCAAATATAGGAATTATTTTACTCTTTTCGTATATTTGTATATATACTCAAAAACACTGTATATGGAGAGAAAAGCATATTTTGCTGGAGGATGTTTCTGGGGTGTGGAGCATCTGATGCAGCAGCAGGAGGGGGTGATTTCTGTTGTTTCGGGCTATATGGGTGGCGACAAGGAGAACCCTACATATCAGCAGGTGAAGAGCCATACAACCGGCCATGCCGAAACAGTGGAGATAACTTATAATCCACAAAATGTATCATATGAAACTTTGTTGAAGCTCTTTATGGAGATACACGATCCTACACAACTCAACAGACAGGGAGTTGATGTGGGGCCGCAGTACCGTTCGGAGATATTCTATCTTACCGAAGAGGAGAGGGAATGTGCTGTCGGAATAATACAGATATTGAAAGATAAGGGGTTTGACGTGGTTACAAGGGTGACACCTGCATCCAGATTCTGGATTGCAGAGGAGTATCATCAGAACTATTGTGAAGTGCATCACATTGAGCCGGAATGCCATGTGAGGGTTAAAAGATTCTGAAGTGGCAAAAACCCATTCTTTTGAACTTTCTACACAAAATGGAGTTATAAAACTGATAAATGCAAAATAGTGAAATTGGTATGAAAAGACTTGACGGAAATGTAACATTGATTACCGGAGGCGGTAAAGGTATAGGATTTGGATTGGCAACTGCCTTTGCAAGAGAGGGATCGGATCTGGTGATAACCGGTCGTAATGAAGGGAGGCTGCTTGCTGCAAAAGATGAATTGGAGAAGAAGTATGGTGTGAAAGTGCTGCCTGTTGTGGCAGACGGTGCAGATGAGGCATCTGTGAAGAGAACAGTTGCAAAGTGCATTGAAATTTTTGGGAGAATCGATACACTTATAAATAATGCACAGGTCTCAAAATCGGGAGTCTTGCTGGTCGACCACTCAAAGGAGGATTTTGATATGGCTATAATGTCGGGGCTCTATGCAGCATTTTTCTATATGCGCGAGTGTTTCCCTTATCTGAAGGAGAGTGGTGGAAGTGTTATAAATTTTGCATCAGGTGCAGGATTATTCGGCAAACCCGGGCAGAGTTCGTACGCTGCAGCAAAAGAGGGTATAAGGGGTATGTCAAGGGTCGCTGCAACTGAGTGGGGACCTCATGGCGTGAGAGTGAATGTTGTCTGCCCTCTGGCAATGACCGAGAGCCTGAAAGAGTGGAAAGAGAATTATCCTGAACTGTTCGAAAAAACTATAAAAGATATTCCTCTCGGCCGTTTTGCCGACCCTGCAGATGATATAGGGCGTGTCTGTGTATTTCTGGCATCAAAGGATGCATCATTTGTAACAGGCGAAACCATCACATTGCAGGGCGGATCCGGATTGCGGCCTTAGGCTTTATTAATCATGTAGTTATTGCAGCTTCTTTGAGCATAGATACCACTCGTGGCATGTAAGCCCCTCTTCGGCTGTACGTGCAACGGCCTCGTCTGTTGTTATAGGGTAGTGGAGTACAACATCTTTTCCAGGCTGCCAGTTGGCCGGCATAGCCACATCGTGCGCATCGGCAGTCTGCAGACCTATAATTACACGTTTGATCTCATCAAAGTTGCGACCAAGAACCAGCGGATAGTATATTATTGCCCTGATCTTGTCTGTAGGGTCGATGAAGAATACTGCCCTTACACATGCATTGTTGCTCTCGCCTGGCATTATCATCCCATAAAGGGTTGAGACATTCTTGCTCAAATCCACAACTATAGGAAAGTCGATATCCACATTTTTATTGCCTTCCCACTCTATTTTCTCTTTTATATTCCTTACCCATGCAATGTGGCTGCTCAGACTGTCAACCGACAGTCCCACCAATTTTGTATTGAGTTTGTCGAACTCCTCCTGCATCTTTGCAAAAGCAATGAATTCTGTTGTACATACAGGGGTGAAGTCGGCTGGATGGCTGAAGAGTATTTTCCAGTATCCTTTATAATCTCCGGGAAAATTGAGTTTCCCTTTTGTTGTCATTGCCCTGAATTCTGGGGCCTGGTCGCCAATTCTTGGCATTCTCCAGTTGTTATTGCTGTTTTCCATATTTATATGTTTTTTATTTGTCCTTTTAATAATAACAAAGTTACAATATTATTTATAAAGTTAATTGCCGTTTATTTTGTACTTTTGTCTTGATCATTAAAAAAACTGAATATGTATAGAGATTCCCAACTTTATGTGGCCCATTCGGCCTCAGGTCCTATAAATATAATTGGAAAGATGGCTAATCGCCACGGCCTTATTGCAGGTGCTACCGGAACTGGAAAGACCGTTACCTTGCAGGTGCTGGCAGAGACTTTTTCACAGGCAGGAGTGCCTTGTTTCATGGCTGATATGAAGGGGGATTTGTCGGGAATATCCCAGGTGGGAAAACTTAGTGGCTTTATAGAGAAGAGGTGTGTTGAGTTCGGCATGGATGCCGCTTCCCTTAAATTTGAAGGATGTCCTGTCCGTTTTTATGATGTGTATGGAGAGCAGGGACACCCTATGCGTACAACAGTGGAGAGCATGGGACCGATGCTGCTTGCTCGTCTGCTGGATTTGAATGATACCCAGACTGGAGTACTCACCTTAACTTTCAAAATTGCGGAGGATGAGCAGCTTCATCTTGTTGATATGAAGGATTTGCGACTTATGCTCGATTATGTAGCAAAGAATGCACAGAAGTATGCTACAACATATGGCGCAGTATCTGCAGCCTCGATAGGGGCAATACAGCGCTCCTTGCTTGCTTTGGAGGAGCAGGGTGGCGACAAATTCTTTGGAGAGCCCGCATTTGATATTTATGATCTGCTACAGACCGAAGGTGGACGTGGTGTGATGAATATCCTTGCGGCCGACAAACTTATGCTGCAGCCTAAACTCTACTCTACATTTTTGATGTGGCTGCTTGCAACAATTTATGAGAAGATGCCTGAAATTGGTGATATGGAGCTTCCTAAGATGGTCTTCTTCTTTGATGAGGCCCATATGTTATTTAAAGATACATCCAAAGCCCTTACCGACAAAATAGAGCAGATCGTAAGACTTATCCGTTCAAAAGGTATAGGCGTATATTTTATATCACAATCTCCGTCGGATTTGCCTGAGACAATCTTGGGACAGTGCGGAAACCGTGTACAGCATGCCCTGAGGGCCTTTACTCCAAAAGATCAGGCTGCGGTGAAGTCTGCAGCACAGACATTCCGTCCGAATCCTGCATTCTCAACAGAGAGGGAGATTCTGGAACTTGGCACCGGTGAGGCATTGGTCTCATTCCTTGATGAAAAGGGTGCACCATCTGTAGTGGAGAAGGCAAAGATTCTCTTCCCTCTCAGCCAGATAGGAGCAATAACAAGCGATCAGAGAGCTGCAGCTATGGCATCTTCGCGTGTAGCCGGAAAATATGATACTCCGGTAGACAGGGAGTCTGCATTTGAAAAGATACTCAAGCAACGAGAACAGCAGCAGGAGGAGAAGGCTCGGGAGGAGGAGAGGATTGCAGCAGAAAAGGCAGAGCAGGAGCAAGAGAAGGAGATGGCAAAAGAGAGGGCCAGACGCGAGAAGGAGCAGGCGCGCCTCGACCGTGAGCGTGAAAAGGAGGAGAAACGGGCCAGCAAGGCGAAAAAGGGAATATTTACCACTATGCTTGGAACAGCAGTAACCTACTTTGCAAAAACTTTGGCAACTCAAATGGCCAAAAAAATAACCGGCAGTACATCACGTACAACAAC
>JAFQHE010000077.1 GCA_017398125.1 Bacteroidales bacterium | reverse complement strand
ACAAACTCTTCATAGTGAATCCTTCAACTTTTGAAATTACAGGTTATATACAGTGTCCCAATATGACAATGGAGCAAGGCTCTACAGAGCAGATGGTGCAATATGGCCGGTATGTGTATGTAAACTGCTGGTCGTACCAGAACAGAATACTAAAGATAGATACAACTACCGATAGTGTAGTTGATGAGCTTGTTGTAGGAATCCAGCCAACCTCCTTGGTAATAGATAAGAATAATAAATTATGGAGCGTTACAGATGGAGGATATCAGGGAAGCCCATACGGTTATGAGGCACCCTCTCTTTACAAAATTGATGCGGAGAGATTCAAAATTGAAAAACAGTTCCAGTTTAAATTGGGAGATGCCCCGTCGGAGGTGCAGCTGAATGGGACAAAAGATAAACTCTATTGGATTAATGACGATATCTGGGAGATGGATATAAATGCCGTTGAGATGCCTTCAGAGCCATTTTTACATGCAAGAGGCACTATCTATTATGGACTGACAGTAGATCCTGTAAACGGAGATGTTTATATAGCGGATGCTATTGATTATCAACAGCAAGGCATGGTATTACGATACTCATCCGATGGTAAAGAACTGGACAGGTTTTATGTGGGAATTATCCCCGGAGCTTTTTGTTGGAAATAGAAAATCATGAAAAATATCATATTTGTAAGTGCTGCTTTATTCTGCTTATTTTTAACATCTCCTCTACTTGGAGATGTTGGAAGAACCAGTTTGGAAACAGCCAGGGATACATCACGATATTGGCATCTTAAAATAAGGGAGGCGCAAGTTGTCGCAAAGAGGCCGATGAAAGAGATAGGAGTTCAGAAGACAAATTTCGACTCATTGCAATTGAAGGAGAATATATCACTCTCCATGGCGGATATCCTCACCTACAATGCGCCTGTTTTTGTGAAAAGTTATGGCAGGGCCACCCTATCAACCATATCTTTCAGGGGCACATCTGCTTCACACACTCAAGTGACATGGAATGATATGAAGATAAACAACCCAATGTTGGGTATGACAGATTTCTCCACCATTCCTGCCTATTTTATAGATGATGCATCACTACTGCATGGCACATCTTCTGTGAATGAGACAGGTGGCGGATTGGGTGGAGCCGTAAAGCTCTCTACAGTACCTGCCCAGGAGGAGGGATTCGGTTTGCAATATATCCAGGGGGTGGGTTCATTCAAAACTTTTGATGAGTTCCTGCGTCTTACCTGGGGCAATGACCGATGGCAGAGCTCCACACGATTTGTCTGTTCCTCATCTGAAAATGACTACAAATACCGCAACCGCGACAAAAAGGAGAATATTTATGATGAAAACCATAAAATTACAGGCCAATATTATCCTGTTGAAAAGAACAGAAGCGGCTCTTTCAGAGATCTGCACCTGCTGCAGGAGGTATATCTGAATGCCGGCAAAGGGAACAGATTTGGTATGAATGTATGGTACATCAGCTCAAACAGGGAGCTGCCAATGCTAACAACAGACTACAGCGATGAGACAGATTTTGAAAACAGGCAGAGGGAGAATACTTTAAGGGGCATCATTACTTGGGACCGTTTGGATGAAAAATGGAAGATGGGTGCAAAAGGAGGATATATATATACTTGGCTTGCCTATGATTATAAAAGGGATCCTGGCAATGGTACAATGACCTCCATGACCCGTTCAAGGAGCAGGGTTAATACCATTTATGGCCAGGCAAATGCAGAATTCTCACCGGGAAAGAGGTGGTATTTTACTGCAAATCTTTCGGTCCATCAACATTTTGTGGAGAGTTCAGACAAAAATATAATTTTGCAGGAGGGCGACAAGGCTGTTGTCGGATACGAAAAGGCAAGAATGGAGCTATCGGGAAGCATATCTGCAAAATGGCGCCCGACAGACAAATTTGGAATCTCTGCAGTTTTGAGAGAGGAGCTCTTTGGTGATGAATGTGCTCCAATAATACCGGCCCTATTTGCAGACCTCATCTTGTATGAAAAATGGAATCTTGTAGCAAAAGCCTCCATATCACGCAATTACAGATTTCCAACATTGAATGACATGTATTTTCTTCCTGGCGGAAACCCTAATCTGAAAAGTGAAAAAGGATTTACATATGATGCAGGGATCTCATTTGAAACAGGCAGAACCGAAAGATACAGTCTGAAAGGAGGAGTCTCATGGTTTGATTCATATATAAATGACTGGATAATATGGCTTCCTACCACAAAAGGCTTTTTCTCGCCAAGAAATATCAAGAAGGTTCATGCTTATGGTGTTGAAGCCAATGGAGAGCTTCAGATCTCCTTGTCTGAAAGTGTGAAACTGGAGCTGCAAGGAACATTCTCCTGGACACCGTCGATAAATGAAGGGGAGCCTATGAGCCCTGCCGACAAATCTGTGGGGAAACAGCTGCCGTATGTGCCTGAATATTCAGCCACAGCAAACGGCCGGTTGAGATGGGAAACATGGTCATTGTTATATAAATGGTGTTACTATAGTACCAGATACACTATGTCGAGTAATGACATCTCTCTCTCCGGAAAGCTGCCTCCATATTATATGAGCAATGTGACACTGGAAAAATCATTCAGCTTCATCTGGGCGGATATCTCCCTCAAAGGTTGTCTCAACAATATATTTGATGAAGAGTATCTGTCGGTACTGTCGAGGCCAATGCCAGGAATAAATTTTGAATTCTTTATAGGGATAACTCCAAAATTAAGGAGAAGGTAGAATAATTTGCAATCTCCATCTGCTTGGAGTATCTTTATAAAAAATTCGCATTTATGAGAAAGACAATACTGCCATTTATAGCGGCATTTTCAATGTTGTCAATATTTGCCACAACATTATATGCACAGACAGAGGGATATGAAAAGGGAAAATTCATATCAAAGGTAACCGGAGATACACTGTTGTACAGATATCTTACACCCGAAAATCCGGCAAAAGGGAAAAAATATCCGCTGGTAATTTTTCTGCATGGTTCAGGAGAGAGGGGCAGTGACAACCAGGCACAACTCTTCCACGGCAGTGGCCAGTTTCTCAACCCTGTAAACAGGGAAAAGTATCCGGCATACGTACTCTTCCCACAATGTCCAGAGGGCGTTCCAGGTGCCTATATGCCACGTCTCGAGACTCTTGTGCCGGCAGATATGCCGTTGGATCCACCTGTCGCACCAATTGTACAGACTTTGATGGAACTCATTGATTCATATATTGCTTTTGCTGATGTTGATCCAAAAAGAGTCTATATAATGGGGCTCTCGATGGGTGGTATTGCCACTTTTGACATTGTTGCCCGATATCCTGAAAAATTTGCTGCCGCTATTCCAATCTGCGGCTCGGTGAATCCACAAAGGCTCAAAAATACCAAAGGTGTTGCGTGGCGCATCTTTCATGGAGATGCAGATGCATCTGTAACAGTTGAAGGGTCGAGAGAGGCCTACAAAGCCCTGCGCAGTTTTGGCTTGGATGTGGAGTATATCGAATTCCCAGGCTGCACACACAACAGCTGGAACCCTGCATTCAACCGTCCGGATTTCATGAAATGGCTCTTCAAACAAAAGAAATAACTGAAATAGAACAAATATGCTACAACCAGGAGACAAAATGCCGGAATTCTCGGTAATCGACCAGAACGGCAATACAGTAAGTTCAAAAGATCTTATCGGCAAAAAGACAATTATCTATTTTTACCCGAAAGACAACACTTCGGGATGCACCGCCCAGGCATGTAACCTCAGAGACAACTGGCAGGCTCTTGTTGCCGCCGGATATAATGTTGTTGGAGTAAGCAAGGACAGTGCTGCTTCCCATGTAAAATTCATTGAGAAGAACTCGCTTCCATTTACCCTATTGGCCGACACCACTACTCAGATGCAGCAGGACTTTGGCGTGTGGGGAGAGAAGAAACTCTACGGAAGAACCTATATGGGCACAATGCGTAAAACTTTTATATTCAACGAAGAAGGCATTCTGGAGAGAATAATTGATAAGGTTGATACAAAAAATCACACATCGCAGATATTATAAACTAAACCGCAAGCCGAGAGCAGAGCTCAAGCTTGCTTGAAGATATGCCGAGGCTCAGCGTGATTGTAAACAAAGTTTAAAACAAACGGATTATATGAAAAAAGTATTATTGATATTGGTATCGGTTGCATTCTCATTGGTTGCATTTGCACAGGATGGTGTAAAATGGGAAACAGGTTCATTGCAGCAGGCATTGGAGAAGGCTGCTGGCAATAAGAAAGGCCCTTCTGTGGTCTTCCTCGATTGCTACACCTCATGGTGTGGCCCATGTAAAATGATGGCAGAGCAGGTATTTCCCACAAAAGAGGCAGGAGAGTATTTCAACAAACGTTTTGTGAATATAAAGATTGATATGGAGAAGGGTGAAGGTCCTGCTATCGGTAAAAAGTATGGTGTTAGGGCATATCCTACATTCCTTATACTTGATGCACAGGGCAATGAAATCGGACGTGTTGTAGGAGGCGGACAGCTTGAGTCATTCATCAAAAAGGTGGAAGACGCGGTAAAACCAGCCAACAGACCCGAAGCTATGCTTGAGAAGTATAATAAGTCTGGAGATATGGCAGATGCGTATGCCTATCTGCAGGTTGTGGATAAGTTGCATAAAGATGCAGAAATTGCAGAGTTTGTAAGGGTGAACTACAATAAAATTCCTATAAAAGATTTGTACACATCAAAATTCTGGTATTATATATTAAAAGCCATCTCTCTATCAGATACAGAAGTTCTGGAGAGCGTAATTGCAAATAAAAGAACATTTGATGCCTATTTTGGAAAGGAGAAAACCGATAAAGATTTGGCATCTGCTTTAAACAGCAGGCTCTACACCTATGTTGTCGATCAACAATCCATTCCTGCTCAAAATATAGAGAGAGGGTGCGAATTGTTCCATTTGCTGGCAACTTCTCCAAGTTTATTGGATGAGATGGTGGTAAAAGTTTCAAAAGCGGTGGC
>JAFQHE010000076.1 GCA_017398125.1 Bacteroidales bacterium | reverse complement strand
CATCATTAAAGGATACTTATGACTTCATAGAGGCAGATTTGAATGAGGCCCTCAAAATAGAGACTCCTTTGATGAAGATAGGAAGCACAAATAAATACAACTCGGTCAGAGCTAATAAAGCAGCTGTAAATGGCTTTGCAGCAAGATATTATCTCTATCTGAATGATTATGAGAATGCTCTCAAATATGCAGATATTGCGTTGCAGTCTCATGATGAGCTTGTTGATTACAATACAGAGATGTCATATATGGCCTCTTGCCCAACTGTAACCATCAACGGCAATACAGAGATTATAGAGGTACCTTATACTTATGAGGGTGGTGCAGGCAAAATTAATGACTACATGTTGGAGTGGAAAGAGCTTACATACTTCAGAATGGCCTCTGACGACAACTGGTGGTATATGCCAAGCGATGAGTTGCTTGCCCTCTATGACCAGGAGTATGATTTAAGATACAAATACCACATTGTTGAGAACTTCTCATTTGTAAACAATGTTACTACAGCTCTTCCTTCTTACGCATTCTTCTGGAAAGACAGAATCCCTTCAGGCCCTACAACTGCAGAGATGCTCTTGATCAAAGCTGAGTGCCAGGCACGTTTGGGCAAGGCTTCTGATGCCATGACCACTGTAAACAGACTTCGTGCAGCCCGTATGGACAAATCTGCTCCAGCTGATGTAATCAATCTTGCTGCATCATCACAAGAGGATGCTGTTAAGAAAGTTCTTGAGGAGCGCAGACGTGAGATGCCTTTTGCACGCCGTTTCATGGATATCAGAAGACTTAACTCAAATGAGTGTTCATATGATGATCCTGGAGATATTACAAAAACATTCTATGAATACTCACTTGTAAATATTAATGTCTCTTCAAAGAAAACTTACACTCTTGAGAAGAATTCAGCAATGTATGCATGTCCTCTTCCTGAGACAGAGTTTATTGCAAGTGATTATGTCATAGACCAGAACATTTATTAAACTGAAAAATTGCAGTGAGATGAAAAAATGGTTGTTTGTAATGATCTGTTTTGCCTGCATATCATGCGGTAAAAAAGAGTACAAGATAAATGGCATATTTACAACACCCGATAATACTGAAATATACTTGATAGATCTTGGTTGTAATGACACACTTGGTGTCACTGCAACCAAGGATAACAAGTTTTCTTTTACCGGAGAGTTGGAGGAACCTGTTTATGCCTATGTAGGCTATGGAAAAACGAGGGTGCGCTTTATCCTGGAGCCGGGTGAGGTTACAGCTGATATTGATGAGAGACAGGTGTATGGAACTCCTTTTGTGGAGATGAACAATGCTTATCACAACAGTTATTATAAATGTGATGCGGAGCGCAATGTGGAGCGAAAAGAGTTGACCGCCAAAAAGGAGTCAATCTCCCTGAAGGAATTCAATGAGCAATGGGAAAGTATAAATGAGAAATACCTTGCAAAACAGGCAGCTATTGCAGATTCCGTAGCTGGAGCCAATTTGGATAATCTTTTGGGAGCTTTTGCCATGGTTGATCTGGCAAATGTAGACAGCGACAGGTTTTTGGAGAGATATCAGGAGTGTTCGGATATGGTGAAGAACTTTAAGAGTGTCAGCGATGCCCACAAATTTATAATACTTCAGAACAATACGGCAGAGGGCAAGATGTTCACCGATTATACCATAAAAGGTGGCAATATAGATGGTTCTGATGTAAAGCTCTCTGATTATGTGGGCAAAGGCAAATATGTATTGCTCGACCACTGGGCATCATGGTGCGGCCCTTGTAAAGCAGAGATGCCTAATTTGAAAAGGGCTTACGAGGCCTTCAAGGATAAAAACGTACAGATTGTGGGTATTGCCGTGAGCGACAAGAGAGAAGATACAATGCGTGAATTGGAGAAGCTCAATTTGCCATGGCCTCAGATTGTTGATGCACAAGGTACTCCAAAGGAGGTTTACGGAGTGAAATATATTCCTCACCTTATTTTGTTTGCCCCTGATGGTACTATTTTAAAAAGAGGCCTTAGAGGAGAGCAGATACTTACCGTAATCTCAGAAATTCTTTCAGCAGAATAGACTTCATAGATCAATAATAGTTAGTATTCATGTAGCGTTACTGCTATAAAAAGTGAAGCCGGATCTTTTGACCCGGCTTCGTCTTTATAGTTTTGTTTTATCATTATATCAGACTCTTCATGATCTGCTCTACGGTTTCAATCTCTTTTACCATTGAACAGATCTGGCCTATTTCAATCTCTCCTTCATCAATATCTCCCTCAAAAATACCTTTGCGGGCACGCCCTTTGCCGAGATATGCAGCAAGCTCCTCTTTTGAAGCACCATTCTCTTCCATTTGTGCGACGGTTGAGGTAAATAGGCTTCCTTGTGCAAGACGTGCAGGGGCGAGCTTTTTCAACAATAGTTTTGTGCCGCCCTCAGGCATGCCAAGGCAATGTTTTTTGAAGTTCTCATGTGCTGAACTCTCTGCAGAGAGCGCAAACCTTGTACCTATTTGTACTCCCTCCGCGCCAAGGGCCCTGCAGGCCTCAATCTGGCATTTGAGACCAATTCCTCCGGCAGCAACAACAGGTAATGAGGTTGCTTCACAAACTGCAGGGATAAGGCACATTGTGGTTGTCTCCTCTCTTCCATTGTGCCCGCCGGCCTCAAATCCCTCTGCCACTACTGCATCAACTCCGGCCTCTTCACATTTCTTTGCAAAGAGACTGCTTGAGACAACATGCACAACTGTGATACCGTGCTGTTTGAGGAACGGTGTCCATTTTTTTGGGCTTCCGGCCGAAGTAAATACAATCTTTACCCCCTCCTCTACAAGGATTTCCATGAGCTGTTCCATCTCAGGATAGAGCAGCGGTACATTAACTCCAAATGGCAGGTCTCTGCCTTCGGTATTGCCTGGAGCTCCTGCTTTGAGGGCCTCCTTGCAGCATCTTATATGGTGACGGAGATTGTCGGGATGCATACTTCCTGCTCCAAGCAGGCCGAGACCTCCATTCAAACTTACGGCAGAGGCAAGTCTCCATCCGCTGCACCAGACCATTCCTCCCGAGATTATCGGGTATTTTATATCAAATAATTTGCAGATTCTGTTCATAATGGAATTCTCGATTATTTGGATTGTTTCTTGCGGTTTATAAAAGTTACGGCACATGCCCCGACAAAGAGCAGTATTATCAGAGCTGATGCTATGCGAGAGAAGGTTTCACCTTTTATTATGCTGTCGGGAGCAAATTCAAATACAATTTCACCCTCTCCGGCAGGAAGGGCAAGGCCTCTGAGTATATAATTTGCACGGAATATTTCGAGCTCTTTACCAGTCTCTTCTCCAGATACTGCCGCTGCTTGTCCATTTGCTGGCAATAGTTTTGCACTCCAGCCCGGAGCATAGAATACTTCACTGAACAGGGCAATATTTGGTGTGGAACTGCTGTATTTGTAAACCAGTTTGTTTGGTGAATATGAGACAAGTTCTATTGAAGCTGTTGTATCGCTCTCAAAGAAATAGCTCTTTCCGCGTGAATTTGTTGCCGGGGTATAGAACTCTCCAAGATATTCAGGTTTCATGAAGTTCTCAGCAACAACAGCCTCCAGGCCCGGATCTACGTTGCCCAAAAGCTCAATCTCCTCATTTGCATTGGCTGCCTTTACAATGGAGTTTACAAACCATGCATTGCCCAAGGCACCTTCGTTGAGAAGTGGTGCCGCATTGCCGTTAATTACAATATATTTTGTATTGAGCATATTGAGCACATCATAATTGCCCAGGGCTGCCAACGCCTGTTCTATTGTCTGTACCCCCTGCAGATCTTTAGCAATCTCACCCATCTCTTTTGAGATATGGTGCTCGATAAGATCCTGATAGCGTTGCAATTTTACAGGGCTGTAGCCACCAATTGTCTTGTGGTGGTAGCTTACGTATGAATCATTGAAAGTATTTACACTCAAATCAAGGACTCTGTAGTTGGGGTCGGTATCAGCAAGGATTATATTATCTACAGGGCGTGGTGTAAATACATTGTTGAACTCTCTGTGGCTTACAAAATGAGACTCGTTGAGGTATCTTTTTCCAATACTCCACATATCAACCAGAACAAGGAGGGCAAGTATCATTGCCGCTTGGGAACCTTTCAGTTTACGCATAAATCCAAGCCATAGTACTGATGCTGCAACAACAATAAATATAAGGCTTCTGAGGGCATCGGCGCGGAGCAGTGAGGCTCTGTCGGCCCAAAGAGATTCAAGCATTACTTCTGGAAGTTGTGCATCACCGTTTGCATAGAAACTTCCTGCAAGAGAAGGGATTAATGCAAACACAAGGCAGAAACCTCCAACAATTCCAAGAGCCCAGATGAATCCTTTTTTAACTCTCTCCCTACAGTTTTTATCCTGGTATCCTTGTTGGCCGAAGAGGACTTCATTGAGCAGAAGAACTGCCATTACCGGTATAAGGATCTGCAATATTACCAGAATCATAGATACAGCTCTGAACTTGTTGTAAAGGGGTGCAAACTTGAAGAAGAACTCAGAGACAGGCATAAGGTGGTAACCCCATGAGAGCATGAGCGCCAATAGTGAGACACCTCCAATCCACCATCTCAGACCTCCTTTCAACACAAAAAATCCGAGGATGAACAAAAACATGCTTATTGCTCCCATATACATCGGGCCTGCAGTGAAAGGTTGAGGGCCCCAATATAGAGGAAGTGCCTTTACAATCTGTTCTGCAGCATATCCGTTCTCCCTCAATGTCTTGTATGTCTGTGAATTGCGGCCAAGCTCACCTGCAGAAGCTCCTCCGTTGAAGTTGGGGATGAAAAGGTTAGGAGTCTCCTCTATACCGTACGACCATGATGTGGCATACTCCAGATCGAGACCGCTGCGGCCCTCTTTTCCAGATTGGTCAACCAATTCAGATCCGCCACGCATGGTGAGCTGGCTATATTCGTAGACAGGCCACAAGTTATTTACATTTGTAGCAATTCCTATACATCCGGTAATCAGCAGCACAAGTGATGTGCGGATAAATTTGGGCAGCATCTTCTCTTTTATTGCAGCGCAGAGTTGCCAGATGGCATAACCGAAAATGATCATGGCCAGATAATATGTAATCTGAGGATGGTTGGCCTTTATCTGGAAACTCAATGCAAGGGCAAAAAGTACTCCGCCCCACAATGCGCTCTTTCTGTAGGCATATACAACAGCACCGAGCACCCATGGCATGAAGGCTATCGCAACCATTTTTGCATTATGCCCAACTTGGATAATCTGCATATTGTATGAGCAGAAGGTGATTGC
>JAFQHE010000075.1 GCA_017398125.1 Bacteroidales bacterium | reverse complement strand
AGCGGGTTCTCTGCAAGGAAGAGATCTAACTTCTCACGGTAGAGTCTTACAATGTTCTTTATATATGAGACATTTTTGAGGCGGCCCTCAATTTTGAACGAGGTCACACCTGCCTTTACAAGCTCTGGAATGCGCTCACTAAGATTGAAATCTTTCAATGAAAGTATAGGAAAATCCTTTAGCAGAACCTTTCCTGAGCTATCAATGAGTGTATATAGGGAGCGGCAGGCTTGGGCACATGCTCCACGGTTGGCACTTCTGCCTGTGAGCTTCTGGCTCAGATAGCACTGTCCGCTGTAGCTCACGCATAGGGCTCCATGTACAAATGTCTCGATATCGGCCCCGACGCTCTTCTTGATATCTGATATCTGCTCCAGGCTCAGCTCCCTGGCAAGAATCAGCCTCTGGAACCCGAGACTCTCCAGAAATTTGGCCTGTTCTGTTGTGCGGATATTTGTTTGTGTGGAGGCAAATAGGGGAATTGGTGGCAAATCCATTTTCAATACCGACAGATCCTGCACAATCACAGCATCACACCCTATTTCCCAAGCTTTGGATATGCTCTTTTGAGCCTCCTCCAATTCATTGTCATACAAGATGGTATTCACCACCATATATACTTTTGCCCCAAACTTGTGGGCGTAAGATGCCAGTTCCGCAATATCGGAAAAGGAGTTGCCGGCGCTCTCACGTGCTCCGAATTTAGGGCCTGCAATATATACGGCATCGGCACCACAGTCAATTGCCGCAATGCCGATGTCCTTATTTTTAGCCGGAGCAAGAAGCTCAAGCTCTATTTGCATAATGCTGCTACTTTTGCTTTAGCAAACTCACCAAGTTTTGCATCAGCTGCAATAAGTTTGTAATACTCACAAGCTTTTGCGCTGTTTCCTTTAGCCTCGTAAGATCTTGCAAGGTTGTAGTTTACATTTGCGTTAGCTTTAGCTTTTGAAAGAAGCTCAATAGCATCGTCATATTTTTTCAATGCAACAGCTGCTGTTCCACCAATCATGTATGCATTAGGGTTCTCACCATATTCCAATGATTTCTTTGCATTGTCAAGAGCTCCCTGGCTGTTTTTTGCTCTCAAATCAGCGTTGGCTTTCTTTACATAAACATTAACCAATTGTTTCTTTGCATTTGCCTCCTGACCAAGAGTCATAGCTTTCTCAAATGCTGCAATAGCTCCAGCTGCATCACCCAACTGGTTTTTGCACATGCCTATTCTCAAGTAAGCCATTCCGTTATCAGGATCCTCTGCAAGGGCTTTCTCATATTCTACAACAGCCTCAGCAAATTTTTTCTCATTGAGGAGCTGGTTACCGTCGGTAATGAAGATAAGAGGAATAAGTTCTTTAGCCTCTTTTACAGTCTCTGCATCGCCCCACTCGGTAGCTTTTGCGATAGCCTCTTTGAATTTTGCAATAGCTCCATCCAAATCTTTGGCATTTGCAGCCTCTTTACCTATTTTAACCAATATTTTAGGGATAATACCTTTACACTCTGTAGCCAATTGAGTTCCGGCCTCACCAGCAGCCTCTGCAAGTGACAATGCTTTCTGGAATCCGGCAAGAGCATCATTATCATTGCCTTCAGTCAGAGCTGTAGCTGCATTGTTGTAAACTTCAGTTGCTTCACCCAAATCCTGTGCATAAGCATTTGCGAAAACAAATAGTGAAGCAAATGCCATAATCAAAAATTTACTGAATCTTTTCATGGTTTTTCTTTTTTAAATTTTAGAGTATGTGGTTTTTATATTCAATAATCGTGCTAATTGCCTTATTTTTTTTTGCAAGCAGAGACAAAAATAAAAAAAAATACAGACAGAGACAAAAAACCATATGAAATTTGTACTTTTGTAGGATATACCTCCAAAATAAAAAGATATGAAGCAGTTTATCGGGATATTAGCAATATTGATTTGTGTTTGCAGCAGCTTGTTTGCCCAGGATGTTGAACAATTACCGGATGATCCGAGGGTAAAAAAAGGCACTTTGGCAAACGGATTGTCATATATTCTCATAAAGAACAAGGATATAAAGGGGAGTGCCCATTTTGGAATAGCCCAAAAGGTTGGAACTACGCTGGAGAATGAGAACCAGAAGGGAATGTTCAAAATGCTGGAGACTCTTACAGTGAGGGGAACCCGCAACTTTACCGATTCCACCATTACACAATATCTGAAATCTATCGGCCTCTCTTCGGATGATATCTCCTTCTCAACAAAGGATGATGACATCACCTATCTTATAAAGAATGTTCCGGTAGGCAAGGGCAATAGTATAGACTCTTCACTCCTGATATTGTACAACTGGCTGGGTTCAATCAATATTGATGAGGAGGATATCAGAGAGGAGATACCTTTTGTAAAGAACAGGCTCTTCTATGAGTGGGATGCAGAGAAGAGGCTCAGATGCAAATTGTTGGAAGAGCTCTATCCCGACAGCGGCTATGCAGATATGAAATATTCTGATATCGAGAAGATCGGCAATTTTACCTCAAAAGATCTGAGGAACTTTTATTATACATGGTTCCGTCCTGATTTCCAAGCTGTTGTTGTGGTTGGAGATATCGATCTCAATCTTATCGAAACAAAAGTGAAGTCGATTTTTGTAACAATTCCAAAACCTCTGGATAAGAAAAAGAGGAGTTACTACAAACCGAAACCTTTTGATGGAGTGAAGGTGAGTATACTCAAGGATAAGGAGTATGACAAGACAAAGATCTCCATAGATATATTGAAGGAGCCGCTTGTTGCAAAATACAAGAAGACATCGGTTCCGTTCATTCAGGAGTATATGGACCATGCAATATCGAATCTGGTTGTTGGACGTATCCGCGACGGCATTATAAATCAGAATCTTCCTATAACAAATCTTGTGGTGGAGAAGGGAAAATTCATGAATATGCACAATCTCGAGGCCTTTTCGATATCATTTGAGACATTGCCGGAGATGATCTATTCATCAACCGCTTTTGTAAATGCCGAGATTGGAAAGATGGCAAAGTATGGTTTCAATGGCCAGGAGTTCAGCAAATCCAAGGATATATATTTCAGAGAACTTGAGAATCTCTATGACAACAGGAGCAAAATGGGCAATGATGCCTATCTTAAACGGGCCCTGGACTACTACTACGACGGATTTTCATTGGCCAGTGTTGAGCTGAAATTTGAGATAATGAAAGAGATTCTCTTTACCATAACCCTGAATCAGCTGAATAAATATGCTGAGGCTATGCTGGGGCAGGAGGATAATGTGGTGATATCATGCAGAATGCCTGAATATGAGGGAATTGAGGAGATAACTCCGGAGAGGGTTCTCTCTGCCTACCGCGATGCCGGTCTCAAGACTCCTTCTATAGAGCACGAGGCTCCGGTTGTTATCTGGCCACAGTTTGATGCAGGCAGGGGGCTATCGGCTGCAATTACATCGGAGGTTTCAGACCCTGTTACAGGAGCATCTGTGTTCATGCTTTCAAACGGCGCAACAGTGGTGCTTAAAAATACAAATTCAGACACCGTCGCATTCAGGGCTGTAAGTAAAGGTGGCCTCTCTCTCGTTCCGGGTGCAAATCTGGGCAATTCCGGATATATTAATGATGTATTGAATCTTGGAGGCCTTGGAAATTTCTCACAGCCGAATATGGCAAGACTCTTCTCATACAACAATATGGATCTGAGGGCGGGCCTTAGTGAAAATATGGAGCACCTCGACGGATATTCTGATAAAAAGAACCTTGAGAAACTGATGCATGCCATCAATTGGAGCCTTACCGAACGAAGGGCGGATGAGGCGGCCTTTGATGTCTACAAAAAGGGAAAGGTCTTTGAGACCTCCTACCGAAGCCTCTCTCCGGCAAATGCATTCAGAGATTCGATACTCTACTATAATTACAGCAACAAGAACTATGTGAAAAGGGTCGGCAAGGATGAGGTGGCCGGCATGCAGTATGCAAAGATGCTGGAGCAGACTAGGAAAAGGTTCTCCAATGCTGCTGATTTTGTCTTTGTCTTTGTGGGCAATGTGGAAACCGAGATATTCAAGGAGATGATTGTCAAATATATAGGCAGTATTCCAGGTAATGTTTCACAAAAAGAGGACTGGTTCATTATACCAAACTACCTTACCAAGGGCAATGTTGAGAGGCGATTCCTCTACAGAATGATAAATCCGCGTACATATTCAAATGTAACATACTCTTTGGGCATGGAGTATAATCTTGAGAATTATGTTCTGGGTAATCTTCTCGAGGCATATCTCAAGAAGGTGTTTGACGGAAGAAACGTGAAGCGTCTTGTAACCAGAGCCGATTTGTCTTTGGGATTGAAATATTATCCTGAATCGATATTGGAGGTGAATGCCTATTTCGAAACCGACAGTCTGAACTCTGGAAATGTGATGGAGATTATGGCCAACTCTTTGAAGGAGGCTGCGGATGGCATATCTGCCGCATATTTCACCCAACTCAAAAAAGATGTTGCCGGCTCTTTCAAGAAGAAGAGTGTTACCCGTGAATACTGGCTGGATATCATGTCGCAGCGATATATGATAGGCAAGGATTTCCACAGCAATTATATCAAGGTTCTGGATGCTCTGGGAGCAGATGATTTTGCTGCATATGTCGGGAAACTCCTCAATGAGGGCAACAAAGTCTCCATAATAATGGATGGAACAACAAAGGATGTAAATACCCAGAACCTCTTTAAAGAGGATGAGTTCATAAAGGATTTCTTTAATGTCTACTAATATTGGAATATGAGAGAGAGGATGTCATATATAGTTGAGATAGGCAACTGCCTTGTATCATCGGAGATAATTACCGAATATTTTGCATGTGATTACCAGGCCTGCCATGGCTGCTGCTGCATTATAGGCGATAGTGGCGCGCCAATGGAGGATGGTGAGGAGAAGCTGTTTGAGCAGGAGTATGGCGGTTATGAACATCTTCTTACACCAGAGGGAAAGGAGGCCTTGAAACAGCAAGGTTTTGCCGTAACTGATAGGGATGGTGACCTTGTAACACCTCTTGTAAATAATGAAGAGTGTGCCTATACCTGTTTTGATTGCGACGGGAACTGCTTCTGTGCAGTGGAGAAGGCCTACTATGCCGGCACCTCAAAATTCCAGAAACCAATCTCCTGCAGATTGTATCCGATAAGAGTCTCAACCCTCTCCAATGGTATGCTCGCATTAAATCTGCACAGATGGCAGATCTGTAGGGATGCCTTCAAAAAGGGAGAAAAAGAAAAGATTCCCGTATATAAATTTCTACGGGAACCTTTAATTCACAGATTTGGAGAAGAATTCTACTCTTCGCTCGAAGAGGCTGCCAACAGCCTTTTGGCCTCTAAATAGTCCTTCTCGTCTACAAGAAGTTCAATAGCAAGCAATCCGGTATTCGGCATTGTTACATAGGGCATATTCTCATTTGCTACCCATGCCGGAATACCGTTGCTCTCAAGCATACCCTTTGCAACATTTGCACTGAAGGCATTGTTGTATCTGGCAACGCATGTTCTCATAAATGCTTCCTCCTTATAATAGTGTTGGTGTATTAGTCACGCTCTCTCATTAGATACTCGATGCTGCGTGAGAAGCGCAATGTATCTTTCCTGAGTCCTGAGATTGTTGCCGGTATATCGGAATAGTCAATGACAACGGCATCCTCATATGTCCTCATGAAACGGAGGAACTTGTTTTTCAATCTGAATGTGAGAGATGTCTCTGTTTCGCTCTCCAATACAAAATTGGCATTCTCAAAAAGTGTTATGATCTCGTCTTTCTTTGTCTTCAGGTTCTCTGCTGTATAGATCTCTTTCTTCTGGTATCCTACAAATGGATATACACCTGCAAAAGCAATGAAGAAGAGGAGAATCTTCCACCATGCACCCTCTTTGAACAGGTCAAATACTGTAGTACCTTCAGGCCTTGTGGATGTATAGAACATTATGGTTACAAGGATGCAGAAAAAAATGGCGATGTAAAAGAAATACTTTACAGATCTGATAAGATGTTTTTTCATATACTTGTTTTTTATTTGTAATCAGGATTGTGAGCATGAATTTTGCATGTGCAATAGGCATGCCTTAAGGCTCGCAAATTTAAGAATTTTTACTACTTTTGCAATTCAACGCATGTATTTATATAAAAAATAAGAGATATGGAAAAGAATTTTAAGGTTTTGATTGGATCTCTTGCCGGAGTTGTTGTTCTTCTGGTGGGAATTTTAATTTATGTATGGGTAGACCGTAACAGCCTTATTAATGATTTGACAGTTGATAAAGAGACTCTTACTGCAGAAATGGTGCAATTGCAGCAAGATTATTCTGCCCTTTCAACAACAAATGATACTCTGAACAATGAGCTTATGCTGGAGAGGGAAAAGGTTGCCCAACTGATTGAGAGAGTTCAGAAGACAGAGGCCAGAAATAAAGCACAGTTGCGCAAATATGAGAAGGAACTTGGAACATTACGTTCAATAATGAGAGGTTATATTAAGCAGATAGACTCGTTGAATACTCTTAATACCACATTGAGAAAAGAGGCTGCCGTTGCCAAGAAGGAGGCACGCGAGAGCCGCAACAAATATGAAAATCTCAAATCTACAACAGAGGAGCTCGGCAAGCAGGTTGAACTTGGTTCTATCGTGAAGGGACGTGGCCTTACAATGGTTGGCGTAACTGAAACAGGAAAAGAGACCGACAGAAGCAGCCGTACCGCAAAACTGAAAGCATGTCTGAACCTTGTTGAGAATACTTTGGCCAAGAAGGGCCCTCGTACCGTTTATATAAGGGTAAAAGGTCCGGATGGAATCCTCATGACAAGCGACCAGCAACAGATATTCAGCGTAAACGGTGAGCAGATGATCTACTCGGCATCACGTCAGGTAGATTATCAGGGATCAGAGGTTGAGATATGCATATACTTCTCTGCAGGACAAAAATTTGTAAAAGGAGTGTATACAGTTGATGCCTATACAACCGAAGGCAAACTTGCATCAGGCGATGCACTGTTGAGATAATTTACCGCATAATTCCTCTACTGTTGGCCGGTATCTATATTCATATACCCTTCTGCTCGCAGTTCTGTACCTACTGCAATTTCTACTCTGTAAAGCAGCTGGGATTGA
>JAFQHE010000074.1 GCA_017398125.1 Bacteroidales bacterium | reverse complement strand
TCTCTGAACCCAGGGGCTGGGAGGAGGCCAATGCCGATGCATACCGATATCTGGGGCAATGTTTCTGGTCTTCCGAGCAGTTCGACAGTTCCATGGTCTATTACCGGAAGGCGCTCGCGGCAGTGGAAAGGATGGCCGGCGGCGCCACCTCACCGACCAGACCGGATGGATATTCGGAAAGGACTGTGGACGACACACGGTCGGCCCTTTACGGAGCAATCGGCAATCTTTACAAAATGATGGACTCCATCCCGCAGGCCATGCAGTGGTATGGGAAGGCCGGTGCCATTTTCGACAGATATGGATGGCGGCAGAGCAATGCCATCCTCTATTATAACATCGGTGAAACCTGGATGGATCAGGGGGAACTTCGGAAAGCCTTCCAGGCCTATGAGAAGGCCCTGGCGTATGCGCAGGGAGATTCACTCATAGTGGCCATAGCCCAGAAAGGTCTTGGGCGGGTGTATATGGAAGAGGGGAAGACCTGGAAAGCTCTCCGGTATCTGCATCAGGCCGATGCGTATTTTTCGGCCCATGACAAAGAGGAACTGACCTTCACCAAAGAGAATTACGAGTATATGTCGGCGGCGATGCATGCCCAGCGGCGGCAGATTATGCTTTTGGGCGGCGGGGCCATCCTGCTCCTGCTGCTTCTGCTGGCGGTCCTGCTGATTGGAAGGAAGCTTCGTCGTTCCCGGAAAGAACAGGCTGAAGTGTCGGCTGTTCTGGAAGAAACCATTCAAGAGATGGGACAGCCGGCATCCGACGACAGACTGCCGCAAGTATCTGAGCGTGAAAAAGAGATCCTTGAGCTGCTTACCAAAGGCTATACCACACCGCAAATCGCCGACTGTCTGGGCCTCAGCCCGGAAACAGTGAAGTGGTACCGCAAGAAGCTCCTTGTGAAATTTGATGTTGCCAACACGGCCGAGCTTACCTCAACAGTCAAGGATATGGGGCTGATATAGATGTGCCATTTTGCACTTTCTTCAGTGTAAACCACGAAGAGCTGATGACCAAACATCGACTTCAACGAAAAAGCAAAACCGACGCCATGGACGCGATGGAAAAAGCGCTGAATGGATCAACTATAACATTGATAATTAGCGAAGTATAAGAAAATAGGACGTCCGAATGTTCCGCCAAACTTTAATTTTTTAATATATTCTCATATATTTGCATATAACAATAACATTTTAAATATTATTGAATTATGACACTTAATGCAAGAATAAACAAATTTTCATTCCTGACAATTTTCCTACTTCTCATTATTTCTTGCCAAGGAACTTCAGAAAATTCAATTTCAGAACTGAAGTTTGAAGATGCAGTGGAGAATAACCGGGATATTCTTTTGAGCAATTATGCGTCAGATATCGAGTATATTCCACTTGAAACATCTTCAGAATCAATTATGGACGGCAATCAGTCAGATTTTATGATATTTGATTCAAATATATATATTGCTTCGCAAAGAGAACGATGTGCATATTCTTTTGATTCTGAAGGAAAATATCTGGGCACTTTCAACCGTGAAGGCAATGGTCCCGAAGAGTATTCGGCACTGTTTGATTTTGCATTTGAAAACGACGGCGACGGCGGAATAGCCGTACTTGGCCAAAAAGAGGTCAAAAGATATACACTTGATGGAAAATGGGTTGGCAAAATATCAATCGAGGCTCTTGGAGCAAATAGTTATTCAAGACTTTTTTACCTGGGCAAGGGTATTTTTGCTGTAAAGGGCAATGTCGTGAATGAATCTGAAAACTACGACAAACTCATACTTTTTGACCTTCAGGGCAATGAACTCAAATCGGCACGCATTGGAGCCCCCTTGGTTGCCCAATTGGGTGAGTTCAAGATAGTGTACCATTCAAAAATGGACCAATTCAGTGACTCTTTCAATGTCTTGAACATCTCCTCTGATACAATCTTCTCTTATGACTTTGACCTCAATATGAGGCCTGCTTTCAGGCTTGATTGCGGAAAATATGAACAGAAACTCAAATCGGATGATTTTACGCAAAAATTGATCTTTGGCGATTATTATTCATCCGTTTCAAATGATAAACTTCTGATAATGAGTTTTTCATATCCTAAAGATGACTTTGCAAACCTACGTAATAAAAATACTAAAGTAGCAAGGTCTTATGCTTGTTTCTTCTATGATAAATCTACCAGAAAAACCTATATTCCCAAATATGACACTAAATATGGATTGCAGGGCATGACCAATGACATTGATGGAGGGGCACCGTTCTTGCCTGAATTTTCTGTCGGGAAATGTATGTATGCATTTGTTGATGCCATTGACTTTATGGATTATGCCGAAATATCACAGTCGGAACAGATGAAGGAAGTTGCCTCAAAACTGACTGAAGAGAGCAATCCTGTACTTGTAAAAGTTACTATGAAATAACCGCTTCAACAATTTATATGTTCATCTGTTTTACAAGAAAATTGTAGTCACGATGAACAGGCCTTTACAGATTATTGCCCTGTTGATTGTAGTTTCAACGGGGCAAATTTATTCCCAGACGCGATTTGATATAAAAGGAAGGGTACTCTCTTCAATATCACGGGAACCAATAGAATATGCCACGGTATTTGTCAAGGGAGCACCTGAATACTATTCTGTATCTGATACTACAGGGTACTTTGTTATAAAATCTGTACCTCCGGGAATAATTAGAGTAGAATCATCATCAGTAGGTTACCTGAATGAAGTTTCTCCCGAATATCTGCTCTCTTCATCAGCTCTATTTATTGAACTCCAAATGGATGAAGATATTTCAATGCTGGATGGTGTTACTGTCAGGAGCAGTATTTTGGAGAGATCAAAGGATGCCGGAGTCGGCAAACAAATTATTGGAGCAGGTGACATTGAAAAAATGCCGGGAGGCAACAGAGATATATCAAGGGTTGTGAGGTCATATCCGGGAGTCTCATATTCACCTATTGGTTACAGAAACGATCTGATTGTGAGGGGAGGAGGGCCTTCAGAAAATGCATTTTACATTGATGGCATTGAAATTCCAAATATCAACCATTTCTCTACACAAGGTGCCTCTGGTGGACCTGTAGGTATAATTAATGCAGACCTTATTGAACAGGTACAATTTTACACAGGTGCCTTGCCGGTACAGTATGCAAGTGTACTCTCTTCGATAATGGATATAAGATTGAAAAACGGAGATCCATATTCAAACAACTTTAAAGTAACTGTTGGAGCTTCGGAGTTTGGAATCAGCGGCAGCGGCCATATTGGTAATAAAACTACATATCTTTTCTCTGCCAGACAGTCATATTTGCAGTTGCTGTTCAAATTGCTCGGATTGCCTTTTCTGCCAAATTATATTGATGGTCAATTTAAATTAAAACACAGATTATCTGACAAGGATGAAATTACATTTATTGCATTAGGCGGTATTGACAGAATGAGACTGAATACAGAAGAAAAAGGAGAGGAGGTAGAGTACATGTTAAGTTACTTACCGGTAATAAGGCAAAATTGTATTACTGTTGGAGCATCATACATCCACTACGGAAAGAGGAATAGATTGAATATTGTATTGAGTTATAATAACTTGTATAACAGCAATATAAAATATTTGAACAATGACCGTTCCAATCCTGACAATCTAATGTACGATATTCGTTCAAATGAAGAAAAATTAATTTTTAGAATTGAAGATGAGGTAAATAGGGGATGTTGGAAAATATTGTCGGGAATAAACTCAAATTTAAGCGGATATGACAATGCCACTAATGGTAACTCTTATGATGTAAGATTAAGATTCTTCAATTATTCACTTTACTTTTCAACAAGCTACACGTCACTCAATAAAAAATTATTTGCGCGTATTGGTATCAAGGCAGACGGTTCCACTTATTCCTCTAAACTTATGAAGTTCTGGAACCACTTATATACAAGAGCAACTGTTTCCTATACTCCATTGCCGCAATTGTCATTGAATATAAGCAGTGGAATTTATTTTCAGATGCCTCCTCTGACATCACTCGGATATAAAGAAGATGGATTGTATACCAATTCAGGACTGGACTATATGATGGTATATGAAAACAGTTTGGGGTTAAAGTGGAATATTTCTGAGCAGATCGCTCTTAGTGCAGAGGGATTTTATAAGATTTACAAAGATATGCCAGTTAGCGTTGATGATGGAATTCCTTTGTCATGTAAAGGAAACGATTATGGTATAGTTGGAAATGAAAAATTGGAAAGCAGAGGTAAAGGAAGAACATACGGAATAGAACTTTCAGCAAGATGGCAAATTGCAGGAAAATTGAATCTAATAGGGTCAGTGACCTTGTATAATTCTGAATATAAGGATTATGGAGGAGAATACTTTCCATCTGCGTGGGACAATAAGTTTATAATTAATTTCGGAGCTACATATAATTGCAAGCGTAACTGGGATATTGGTGCAAAATTAAGCTCTATTGGAGGTGCGCCATATACTCCTTTTGATATTGCTAAGTCAGCACTAAAACTTAATTGGGATAAAACAGGTAAAGCATATTATGATTATAGACTATACAACACGTTGCGCCTTGAGCCCTTTGCACAGCTTGATGTAAGAGTAGACAAAAGTTTCTATTTCAAAAAATGGATGCTTGCCCTATATGTGGATTTGCAGAATATCACCTCATTCAAGCTCAAGCAGCAAGATGCTTTAATGAGTACTGGTATCATAGAAAATCCCAATTCCGGATTGGATGAACAAAGGTACATTATGAAAAATATACCCCAAAAAGCCGGCAGTATTGTTCCTACTTTGGGTATTACAGTTGGGTTCTGAGATATTCTTGGGATAATTTGTCTAACTTTGTGCAGAACATGATAATTGCCAATATGAGAAAATATTCAACCATTCTGCTTGCTGCTCTACTTTCATTTGCAGCCTGCACATCAAAAAACTCCAACAATATTAATGTTGTCCCATATCCTAATAATGTAGAGATTAAGGCCGGTACATTCAATGTTACCTGTGCGCAATTCCACTGCGCTAATGACATTGACAGCAATTCAATAAATCTTATCAACAAGTTTGCCCGACAACTTTCACTTGTAACCGGAAATGAGTTTATAATTGACAACACCATATCATCTGACGGCTTCAATTTTTCCATAGACTCAACTCTTTCAAAAGAGGCATACAAATTGGAAATTGAGGAGAAATGTATTAATGTGACTGCTTCTACGTTAAGCGGTTTCAACTATGCGATACAGACCGTCAAGCAGATGCTTCCACCGGCTATATTCGGTACATCTCCCTCACCTGAAGAGGACTGGACACTACCATGCGCCATAATTGTTGATTCTCCCCGTTTTGCCTACAGGGGTATGCATCTTGATGTCTCAAGACATTTCTTTGATGCAGAAATGGTCAAGAGATACCTTGATATAATGGAAATACATAAACTCAATACCCTGCATTGGCATCTTACTGATGACCAGGGATGGAGAATTGAAATAAAAAAATATCCAAGACTTACAGAATATGGTTCCATTAGGAAAAAGACACTTGTAGGTCATCTGTTCGAAAGTGACACATACGATAATACCCCATACGGTGAAGGAATGTGGTTCTCACAGGATCAGATAAAGGAGATAATAGCATATGCGGCATCAAAAGGTATCCAGATCATTCCCGAGATTGATCTGCCTGGTCACATGCTTGCTGCTTTGGCAGCATATCCTGAACTTGGCTGTACCGGAGGACCTTACGATGTTTGGGGGAAATGGGGTGTCGCTGATGATGTGCTATGCGCCGGAAGAGAGGAAACAATGCTTTTTCTTGAGGATGTATTAGGTGAAGTTGCAGATTTGTTTCCTTCAGACTATTTTCATATAGGAGGAGATGAATGTCCTAAGGTAAGATGGGAAAAATGTCCCCGCTGTCAGGCAAAGATAAAGGAGCTTGGACTTGAAGATAGAGATGGATATAAGGCTGAGCACTATCTTCAAAGTTATGTGATGAGAAGAATGACATCTTTTCTTGAAAAGAAGGGTAAGAAGATAATCGGCTGGGATGAAATACTTGAGGGTGAAATTGCTGAAAACGCTATTGTGATGTCATGGAGAGGCACAGACGGAGGTATAAAAGCAGTAAAGAAGGGTCATGACGTAATCATGACACCAAATTCATTTTATTATTTTGACTTTTACCCTACAGAAGATAAAGAGAACGAGCCATTGGCCATAGGAGGCTATATCCCAGTTGAAAAATGTTATTCTTATGAGCCTTTCACAAAAGAGACTACACCTGAGGAGCAGAAACATATCTTGGGCATTCAGGCAAATCTCTGGACAGAATACATAACAACAGATGATCATCTTGAGTATATGCTTTTGCCCCGAATGGCTGCTCTAAGTGAAGTCCAGTGGTGCAATCCTGAAAACAAGAGCTGGAAAAGGTTCCTTGACTGCATAGATGATATATGTGATATTTATGATGTTGCCGGCTACAATTACGGAAAGCATATATTCAATGTAAGAGGCGCAGTTAGAACTGAAAAGGAAAAAGTATATGTAACTCTTGAGTCCCAGGGTGATACTCCTGTAAGATATACAATTGATGGTACTCTTCCCACCGAAGAATCACCTATATACACATCACCTGTAGAAATTGAGGGCAGTTGTGTACTCAAAGCAAAAGCTTTTAAACCTGGTATTGAAACAAAAATATTCCAAAAGGAGTTCAAGAGTCATAAAGCAATGGCAAAACAGGTGACTGTAAAGAGCGAACCTCATCTGAATTACCAGGATGGGCTTCCAGATATTCTCACTGATGGAATAAGAGGAACACAAAATTACAGGAGCGGTGATTGGAGCGGATGGAGAGGTGCACCATTTGATGTAGTAATTGACATGAATGGTGAATCATACAACAATGTAACTTTAAGTGCTGTGATTGTGAAGTATGATGACATATTTAACCCCTCTTCCATTACAATTTTTACGTCAGATGATGACAAGGAGTATTCACAAGTTGCCCAAAGAGATTTTGAAGTAGAGGAGAGTACGGATCCAAATGGACTAAAAGAGTATAATATTTCATTTGAAGAGAAATCTGCAAGGTATCTTAGAGTTGTGGCAGAACCTCTTGATAACCTTCCTTCATGGCATGAGAGAGCCGGATCGAACGCATTTCTTTTCGTTGATGAGATTATAGTAAAATAGTTGGATTGTGGCTGTTGGGCCTAAAATAATAAAACCTGGTCAAATATTTTTGACCAGGTTCTTTTATATACTTAACTGATTTTACAGTAAATTCACTATAGTTGTGGACCTGCTGCAACCAATGCTTTACCAGCCTCGTTACCTGTGAACTTGTTGAAGTTCTTGATGAATCTTGAAGCAAGATCTTTAGCTTTCTCATCCCATTGCTCAGCATTAGCGTAAGTATCTCTTGGATCAAGAATCTTAGGATCTACGCCTGGAAGCTCTGTAGGAACCTCGAAGTTGAAGAATGGAATATGTTTGGTAGGAGCCTTGTCAATTGAACCGTCAAGGATAGCATCAATGATTCCACGAGTATCTTTGATTGAGATACGTTTGCCTGTACCGTTCCAACCAGTGTTTACAAGGTATGCAGTTGCACCTGATTTCTCCATTCTCTTAACCAACTCCTCACCATATTTTGTTGGGTGAAGTGAAAGGAATGCTGCGCCGAAGCAAGCAGAGAATGTAGGGGTAGGCTCAGTGATACCACGCTCTGTACCAGCCAATTTTGCAGTAAATCCTGACAAGAAGTAGTATTTAGTCTGCTCTGGAGTAAGGATTGAAACTGGAGGAAGAACACCAAATGCGTCAGCAGACAAGAAGATAACTTTCTTTGCAGCCGGAGCCTTTGAAACTGGTTTTACAATGTTGTTGATGTGGTAGATAGGGTAAGAAACACGTGTATTCTCAGTAACGCTCTTGTCGCTGAAATCAATCTTGCCGTTTGCATCAACAGTAACGTTCTCCAATAGAGCATTTCTCTTGATTGCATTGTAGATATCTGGCTCTGCCTCTGCGCTCAAGTTGATCACTTTAGCATAGCAACCGCCCTCGAAGTTGAAGATACCGTCATCATCCCAACCATGCTCGTCATCACCGATCAACTCACGTTTAGGATCAGTTGAAAGGGTAGTTTTACCTGTGCCTGACAATCCGAAGAAGATAGCAGTCTCACCAGCTTTGTTGGTGTTTGCTGAACAGTGCATTGAAGCGATACCTTTCAATGGAAGAAGATAGTTCATGTATGAGAACATACCTTTCTTCATCTCACCGCCATACCAGGTGTTGATGATAACCTGCATTTTCTCTGTAAGGTTAAATACAACTGCAGTCTCAGAGTTCAAACCAAGCTCTTTGTAGTTCTCAACTTTTGCTTTTGAAGCTGTAAGCACTACAAAATCAGGCTCGCCATAATTTGCCAACTCCTCCTCAGTAGGACGGATGAACATATTCTTAACAAAGTGAGCCTGCCAAGCAACCTCCATAATGAAACGTACTTTGATACGAGTGTTCTCATTTGCACCGCAGAAAGTGTCCATTACATAAAGTTTCTTGTTTGAAAGCTCTTTTTGTGCAATGCCTTTCAATTCATTCCAAGTCTCTTGAGAAACAGGTTTGTTGTCATTTTTGTACTCATCAGAAGTCCACCAGATAGTATCTTTTGAAACATCGTCCATTACAAAGAATTTATCTTTAGGTGAACGGCCAGTGTAAACGCCAGTCATAACATTAACAGCGCCCAACTCTGTAACTTGACCTGCTTCATAACCGGTAAGGCCAGGTGCAGTTTCATCCTCAAAAAGGGTCTCGTAAGATGGATTGTAAACAATCTCTTTTACATCGGTAATACCGTACTTGCTTAAATCAATTTTTGACATAATTTTATTATTAAAATGTTATTATTCTTATGTTTTTGTCTTGTTGTAAAAATCGTGCGCGAAGATAATCATTTTAATCTTCACAAGAAATAATTTTACAATTTTTGGACCACAATAATTATGTGCCAATGTGTCATAACATTCTATTCCTTTCCCGACAGTTTTTCCGCATTTTCAGCTCTTTCCTGCCATTATTGCCTGATTATATTAAGTTTGGGGCTCTATTGCCTGTAGTGCAGCAAATCAAACAGGTTGGCGTTACCTTCCATTACTATAGACAATTCAGGTACACTGCAATATTTTAACTTCTACACCAAAGTTCTGCTTTAGGATCTATTCAAGTATCATTTACTATTTGCACCCCTGAATTTTATTGGTAAATTTGCAATGAGGATGAATGTGGAGACTAAGATATGATTCGTGATGTACTGTTCAAATATTGGGGATATGATTCCTTCAGACCAGGCCAGGAGGAGATAATCAATTCGGCCCTTGACGGGTATGATACATTGGCTCTTATGCCTACAGGCGGAGGTAAGTCAATCTGTTTTCAGGTTCCCGCATTGAGCAGAGATGGTCTTTGTCTTGTAGTATCACCTCTTATTGCACTCATAAAAGATCAGGTCCAGAATCTCAACAGCAAGGGAATCAAATCATTGGCTGTATATTCTGGAATGAGCTACCAGCAGATTGATGCCGCACTTGATAATGCCATATATGGTGATTATAAGTTCCTTTACGTATCTCCCGAAAGGCTCCAAACCCATCTTTTCAAGAGCAGGGCAGAGAAGATGAACATCAATTTTCTCGTTGTTGATGAGGCTCACTGTATCTCCCAGTGGGGATATGACTTCAGGCCAGCATACCTTGAAATTTCATCAATAAGAGATATTATTGGCAATGTGCCAACTATAGCCCTTACGGCAACTGCAACACAAGCTGTTGCCGATGACATTATCCTTAAACTTGGTTTCGGTGAGCATAAGGTAATTTCCACAGGCTTTGAAAGGCCAAATCTCTCTTATGTCGTACGCAATACCGAAGACAAGTATGGAAATTTGCTTAGAATCTGCAATGGGGTTCAGGGAACAGGCATCATATATGTCCGGGAAAGAAAAAAGAGTGAAGATATTGCTGCTTTTCTAAGAGCTAATAATATATCTGCAGATTTCTATCATGCCGGGTTGAGCAAGGAGATGCGCTCATACAAACAGGATGAGTGGAAAAATGGCAGAATAAGAGTGATTGTGGCGACAAATGCATTCGGTATGGGAATTGACAAGCCTGACGTACGCTTTGTTGCCCATTATGACCTTCCGGAATCGCTCGAGGCATATTTTCAGGAGGCTGGGCGTGCCGGACGTGACGGAAAGCGCTCTTATGCTACTCTGCTTTGGAATAACAGTGATATACAGAGATTAAGGACAATTCACAATATTACCTATCCTTCAACTGAATATATGAAGGAGATATACCAGAAGGTTTTTATATATCTGAATATTCCTTATGAAGGTGGCAAGGAGAGCGTAAACAAATTCAATCTTCAGGAGTTTTCCAGACATTTCTCACTCAATTCAGTAAGTGCATACTACGCAATAAAATATATTGAGCAGGAGGGATACTGGGAGCTTACAGACGAGATTGACAATCCGTCAAAAATCATGTTTACGGTCAACCGTGATGAGCTCTATAAGGTGCAGTTGGGTAATGTGCAGCTTGATACCTTCATAAAATCTTTGCTGAGACTTTACACAGGTCTTTTCTCACGCATTACACAGATTGATGAGTCTTTCATTGCAAAGAGCACTATGGACAGTGAAGCCGGCGTAAAAGACAAACTCATTACTCTGAGCAGAATGCACATAATCAAATATATTCCCCGCGTAAGGACTCCCCTGATGATAATGAATTACGAAAGGCTTGTAGAGAGCAATTTCTATCTGTCGCAAAAAAGGTATGATGAGAGAAAAGATATGTTCAAAAAGAGGATAGAGAGTGTAATTTCATTTGTAAATGATGAGAACATTTGCCGCAGCAGGCAACTCATAGGCTACTTTGGCCAGCAGGCTGATAATGATTGCGGAGTGTGTGATGTATGCCTGGGTAAAAAAAATTCTGTAAATCCCGGTCAGTCACGTGATGTCGCCAAAAAGGCAATTATTGGCTATTTTGCTTCACGAGGAGTGAATATCTCCAAACTCGTTAAAAATTCAAACGAGCCTCAATTCCAGGAAATTCTTTCTGAGATACAGACATTGGCAGGAGACCATTACAAACTCTATCTTGATGTGTTCCGTGAAATGATAGACCAATCCCGATTATAGGTATAGTAGTTGAATCATAACAGTTTGTAATATCTGGTTGATATGGTAGAATTGCAAAAATATTGCAAACTTGAATATTGCCGGTTACTCACAAAAAACAATTCCCATTGGAGGGGACTCCAACAGGAATTGTAAATTTCCATAGCCCTATGACTCCTTTCTATTCAAATCGGGCTGTTTATACAGAATTATATATGAATCTATTTAAGTGTTGCCACTACAATCACCGGATTGCTCTCATCTGTAAGAGTTGCTGCAACATCTTTCATCTTCTGTGAATTGCTCTTTTCAGCCTCCTCAATGAACAGGTCTGCACTGACAATGCGGTACATCTTGTTGCCTATAATATGATCGGGCCAGAAAGGCTCACCATTCCCAATATTGTCATTCAACCCCTTTTCAAGTCTGTATGTATTGCCTTTCTCTTTGTCAAAAAGATATTTGTCGCCTTTCAAATTTTTGAAAATGATGAATTTTTCAGCCTCTTTTTTAGAAAGTGCATCAATGACAAATTCAGGATTAATAGTTGGCTCAAAACGCTGTTCTTCGGTTATATTGCTGTAGTCAACAATTGCATATGGCTGGGCCTCTGCACCATTAAATACAAGTATTGTATCCATAAATGGAGACATAACCTCTATATTCCCATTATAAGATGAGAGTTTTGGAGAATATTGCCAAGGCAGTGTCAGCTCAACAGAGGGTTGTTTGATGGCAGGGCCATTTACGGAAACAATATTCTGGGTTGAAACAGCAGTTTTAATATTCTTCATTTGAGTTTTAAATACGATTGCACTATCAATAATTTGATTTTGATTGTCGATTATTAAAAGCTGGTTCTCTGTACCTTCTTCACTGCCATTTAAAGTGGCAAAGGAACCATTGTCGAGGAATAAAATAGATTTGAATACTTCAATTCCTTTAATATCAGAAGGTTCACAAATGCGTTCAATTTCACCCGAAACTGCATTGTAGGTTATAATTTTTCTTCCAAATTCAAGTGTAACTGATGACTTGTCTGAATATATTGATCTGATAGCCAGATACTCATTTTTCGCCCTTCCGCGATTACCTATTTTTTTTACCAGTTTTCCTTCTGTTGACAATTGGTATAGACTTTGAGTTTGACGGCATATCACATAAAGGTAATCATCTCCTGCGTGGAATCCCATGATGTCTGCAAGAAGGAAGCTATCATTGGTCTCAATTGGGATATATTGGATCTCAGATGCATAATTACTTAAGTCAATTGATGATTCATTATTGAGTGTTGATGCAAAGTCAATTACATACTTGTCGGAATTCATAGCAGCTTTATTGCCTGAAGCGCAACTGCAAATGCCCAAGATAATCACCGTGAATATGAAGCTGGAGAAAATTGATTGGAATGCTTTCATAAATTTTATATTTTAGTTTCTGGTTCAAATTTACGCTTAATTGATATAAATACAAAAATTCAAGAGTCATTTGCCATAATTTGCTCGGCAAATGACCCTCATATCAGATTTATCATTAGAATTAATTATTCTATTCTATT
>JAFQHE010000073.1 GCA_017398125.1 Bacteroidales bacterium | reverse complement strand
ATGTATCCGACCGGTACAGCAACGACAGCGGCTATTCCGACCACCTTGATGAATCCCCATACCATATTCCGGAATACTTCACTCCTGTCACATCCGAACACTTTCCTGACTGACCAGTTACGTGCCTGCTGCTTTCTGTAGTAGGTACTCATCGCAAGCATTGCCATAGAAGAAAGCATTATCACAAGCAGTGCGAAAATAGTTATCAACTTGAGGTTGTTCTCGTCTGTAGAGAAGTACTGTCTGTATATCGAGTTTAGACTCTGTACGTATATCCTTCCTCCATTGCCGTGAGATTCATAGAACTTCTCGATTGCAGCTACAGCTTCATCTTCATTTCCGGACACCTTGACCAGCAGGCTTCTGAGGTACTCGAAATACTCCTCTCCCTTATATTCCATCAACCACCAGACCATATTGGAAGAAGAGCAGTCCTCCATAGTCCTGTCACCCTTCTGATAATCCCGGAATATGCCGCAGATACCGTAAGGGTAGTTGGAAAGGGTTACGCTTTCTGCAGAATAATCCAGTCCTATTCCTTTCATAGCCCCTTCGGTGAGCCACAATGACCCGACACCTTGTGTTACGTTGCGGTTGTATTTCACGATGTTGAATCCGAGCATATTGAATGCTGTGCTGTCACCATATATCACTTCCAACTGCACATCCTCTCCGTTATGTTTGAGGCTCATTCCTGTCCTGCCGGAGTGAGCCGGAGAACTCTGAACTCTGCCGATGCTTTCCACGAAAGGTAACTGGCGCAGTTCGTCCACAAGGTAGTCCGAACCTCTTTGAGCGCCTTCGATGGCAATGATATTATCCTTGACATATCCGGAATCCCTGGCAAGCATGTACCTGAACTGTACGAACATTGCAATAGATATGCAGAGAGTAGCAATTGTCACCCCGTTCTGGATACCTATGAATACCTTACCCAGAACCATCTTGCCGCTTGCCGCAAATTCCCCCTTGACTACATCTATAGGCTTGTATCTTGACATTATCATTGCCGGAACGATGCCTGCAATCAGAGAGACGAGGAATACAAAAAGTACCATCAGAATTATTTCGACAACTCCGAGATTGTTCATCATCGATACTTCCTTACCCATCATATCCTTTGCATAAGGGCCGAAAACCTCAATAAGGACAAGAGCAAGTCCGAATGAGACGACAGTAAGGAGAAGTGCCTCTTTGATATATCTGAACGCCACCTCCCATTTCTGTTCGCCGAGTAGACGGCGTGTAGCCATCTCGTTTGCCCTGAATCCGATCTGAGCCACAGTCAGCGATATGTAGTTCAGCAAAGCAAAGACAAGAAGCAGGATACCTGCGGCGAGGAAAAGCATTATGAATCCGAAGGAGATCCTTCCTACAAATGGAGAATGCTGTACACATACTCCGTAGTGTATCTGTGAGAATGGCGAGAAGATGAACTTCTTCATCAGTCCCACGCTGTAAAGAATGTCCTTTTCCTTAAGTATCTCGACAGCCTTCTCCTGAAGAGCCTCAAGGTCTGCACCAGACGTAAGTCTGAAGAAGCTGACTGCGGTTCCATTACCCTCAGCAATCAGGCCGGGGTACATTTCATCGATATGATGAGTCGCGTAAATGATGTCGGCTTCCGGAAACACAGACCTCTTGATGTCCTTGTACACGCCTTTGATGAAAAGATCCTTCGTCTGATTTCCGACAGTGATCTTCAAAGTCTCTCCGAGAGGGGATTTGCCTGGGAAATGAAGGTCTGCAAAAGACTCGCTGACCACTACTGCATTCCTGTCCGTAAACGCATCCTCACGTGAACCTTCTACAAAAGGAAAGGTGAAGAAACTGAAGAAGTTCGGATCGGCGATGATGGCATTCTGCGGTACGGTCTCACCACCTACTGTTGTTTCCAACGCCAAGCCTCTCAGGACGAATGTCGATAGGAAACGACATACATCTTCCACTTCCGGGAACTCCTGGGCGATCACATCACCCACCGTATAACTCATTATACAGAATTCTTCTTCGTGACCTACATATATGTTCTCCGTATTCTTGAGCTCTTTGTCATAGCCCAGTTCTCCGGCCACGAATGTCGCAATGAACACAACGAATGCAAGCGCCACGCTCAGTCCCACGACCTCGATCGCGGTATACAGTTTGTTTCTCGATAGGAATCTCAGGTAACTTTTCATTTTATTGTTTTATAGGTAGTATTCAAGTGTTTGGTTATTAATAATTTTGGCAATTATACCATATTTTTTATACTGGATGCATGCTGCGTGTGCAGCAGGCATTTGGTGTAAGATGTTGTAGGGTAGGAAGTTGTGTGTTGCTCTATCATGCTCTATTCAGTTTTCAACGCTTCGGCAGGATCAGCAGTTGCTGCTTTCCATGAACGCAATGTTATAATACCTACTGTTACTGCCATAACGGCAAATAATGCTAATGCATAGATCCAATATGGTGTGGAAATACGATTTGCAAACTGCTGTAACCAGTTTGAACTGAACCACCAGGCCAATGGGGCAGCAATAAAGAAGCAGTAGAGGATTATCCATACATATCGGCTATTCAACATTGAAATCAACTGCCTGCTAGTTGCCCCGTATACTTTACGAACAGCAATCTCCGAATATTTGTGCTGGGTCTCAAACATAACCACGCCAAATACACCCATCAAGGTGATAACAATCGCAAGTACAGCAAATAGCCCAATCAAAACCATGTCCTTCTTAGTCTGGGAATAAAGGTCCTCTACAATCTGCTCCATATATCTCACCTCAGGTCTACTTGCAGCAGGTGCGAGCTCCTTAGAAACGTCTTTAACATAATCCGCAAATGCCTTATTATTGGCTCCCTTATGCAATTTTACATAGAAATGGCTCATTCTGTCGGCCCCAGAAGCACAGTAGAAAGCATTATACTCTTCAGACTGACCAATTGACTGCAGACGAACATCTTTAATGATTCCTACATAAGTAAAACCACCCTCATCATTTCCAATAGGAATACCTATATCCCTATGCAGACGTTGTGTCATAATCATATCCTTACTCTTGTTGGAAGACTGAGTAAAGCCATTGCCATCAACAACCTCAAACCCAAAGAACTGAAGGAAATTCCAGCGGACGCCATTTGCTCTTATATGATATTGCTTATCACCATATGTACGTCCCCATCTCTGAATACAACGGAGCAAGTTCATCTGTGATGTTGTCACATCCATAACGTCTGGGTGTTGCTTCAATCTTTCAACCACCGTTTCAGAACGAGTGCCAAGGTCCCATGAAGCAAATGTCACTATGTTCTCCTTATCAAATCCAAGATCATAATTGACCATATAGCGATACTGAAGGAAAAAGACAGATGTCACGATAATAAGAAATATAGCCACGGTAAACTGGATACCTACTATAATGGATCTCATTCTTCTTCCTGCAGCCGAGTGTGCAAAACCACGCTTCACACCCATTGATGCATTAAACTTAGTGATGTAGAAAGCAGGATACAAAGCTGCTACTACAGCAATTAACACTATCAGACAGATAATCATCATTATAACCGGGATGTTGTTTCCTATAGCCAAGGAACAAATAGAATAGTCAGTAATAAAACTGTTTTCAATCGCAATTACCAGCAATAATGTAAACACCATTGATATAAGTACCAGACCTATAGCCTCAAAAAGAAAACTCCATCTCAGTGCTCTTTGACTGGCACCAAACACCTTGCAAATATTCACAGAACGCATCCTGACAGGTATGAGTGCCAAGAAGAAGTTTATGAAATTTATAAAGGCTATAAGAACTATGATCAGAGCTATGCTTGAAAGAATGATTGGAGTAGACTTCTTCCCTGTCTGAAAGTTGCCGGAGTTGTGGAACTCTGTATAGTACATCTTGTCAACCCGCACAAGTCTAGTGGCCAGAAGATGTACTCCATTCTCAATCTCCTCCTTTAGGTACTCCTCTTCCTCCGGATCTTCAGCAACCCATTTCTGAACCATGCCAAGATACCATTCAGCATAACGCTGCTTGAATATCTCAATATATCCATTCAAGTCTGCAGCTTCTCTGAAACGGACATAGTTGCTATAGTTCCAGTTATTGTTGCCTGAAGAAAATACGCCTTCATCATTTTGTATTATGCCCCAATGTCCAAAAATGCAGTTTTTTTGCATATCCTCATATATTGCAACAACCGTCTGCGGATAAGTGGCCTTGCCGTCATCAAATTTTTGCCCACCTTCAAACCATATAGTTTCACCTACTCCAACGTCTAACTTATCAGCCATAGAGCGGGAAACAATTACGGTATTAGGATTCTTTAATTCAGAAAAATTTCCGTCCAAACACTTGAACCCAAAAAAAGCAGGTGTATTTGAGGTTGCTTGATATACATAATCGTTGAATGATTCAAAGTGATAATCATTTTCTTTTACCCAAATCCTACTGATTTTAGGATAAGGGACAATAGAGGCTACTTCTTCAGCATCAGGAAAGAAATCCATTGTCTCATATGCCAATGCCCCAGGAGAATTAGTACTCCAACTTATATTGCTGGGATCTCCAAAATTGGGAGAAATAAGATACGTATTCTCTGCATCTTTGAGAGAATCATTATATGTAAGAGTATACCACACCTGAGATGAAATCACGTAGAAAGCAACAAAGGAAAATGTAAGTCCTACTACATTGAGCACTGACGCTGCTTTATAACGGCGAAGTGTCATCCAGAAATTTGACAAATGTGTATTCATGGCTATTTTACTACTCAGTTTTAAGTGCTTCGGCAGGATCTGCGGTTGCTGCCTTCCAGCTTCTTATTACAACCACACCGATGGTGATGGCAAGCACAGCCACAAGTGCAAGAGCGAATACCCACCAGTATATAGGGCATCTGTGTGCAAATGTTGCGAGATAGTTCTTTACGATCACCCAACTCAGCGGAGCGGCAACAGCGAAGCATGCGAGCACTATTTTCACGAATCTGCGGCAGAACATTGCCAGTATCTCGTTGACTGTTGCTCCGTTTACCCTGCGAAGAGCAATTTCCCTGCGGCGGTACTGTGTCTCAAACATCACTAAACCGAATACTCCCATAAGCGAAATGATGATTGCAATCAGAGTGAAGAGGCTGATCAGTTCTGAAAGGGCCTTTTCTTTTTTATAAGTGGCATTTATGTTGTCGTCAAAGAATTTGATATTCCACTCTTCTGGCGAAATATTGTATTCCCATTCGCTCAAAACTCCTGCAATATGCTTCATTACAGCTTGATAGTCAGCACCTGCAGAGACTCTGATGAATGCCGTTGACGGATACCACCAAGGCTCTGATCCAAAAACGTATAGTGCGAGCGGACTCACTTGATATTTGAGAGACTGGAAACTGAAATCTTCACAAAATCCTACAATATCCGTTTGGTAAGCATGGCCTACAACCTTATCTTCAAGAGTGAATCCGAACTCCTTGCGTGCAGCATCGTTGAAGATGAACACTCCGGTCTTGCTCTGGTGGTCTTGTGGCAGGAAGGTCCTGCCCTCTATAATCTCTATTCCCATGAATTCAGGGAAGTCGTATGCAACCGGGTAGCACTCAAAACTGATGTTTTGTGCATTCCATTCCCGACCCCAGCCCATTCTCTCTTCTGCTATCAACTCTCCGGCAGCCCAGGTTACATCAGCAATCTGAGGGTTGCTTTTCAACTTCTCTTCAACAGCCTCGGCATTGTATCCGATATAATTTGTGGTGCGGACATAAAGAAGTTGCTCCTTGTCAAATCCCATGTCAAAATTGACCATATATTCGCGCTGCAGGTTGATGAAGCCTGAGCACACAATGAGAATAATGGAAATCACAAACTGAAGTCCTACAAGGATATAGCGTAGTCTCTTGCCCGCCTTGGTGCCGCTGAAAGAGCCCTTAAGCACCAATGCCGGCTCAAACGAAGTGATATAGAATGCCGGATAGAGGCTTGATACAACCGAAATGATTGTAGCAATGGCCACAGTAAGGATAGCCACCGGGATGTTTGCGCCCAAACTGCTCTCTGCACTTATAAGATGAGTTAGTTGGCTCATATTGAAGAGCATTACAAAGGCAAATGCAAGGGCAAGGGCAAAGAGGATTAGAGCAACACTCTCTGCAACTGTGCTGATGATAAGTTCACGGCGTGTGCAGCCCAACACCTTCTTTGTGTTCACACTTCTGATACGTTCAGGAATCTGCGCAAAGAAGAAGTTGATGTAGTTGATGAAGGCAATGGCTATGATAAGGACACCTACAATCAGAAGTATCATTGTGGTAGTTCTGTTTCCTCTTTCAAGTTGTGCATTGTTGTAATAGAGGCTTCCCAGGGGAATGAAGTCGGCTACAGCCATATTCAACATTTCATTTACCCTCTTGTCAAACTCTTCTTGGGTCATTCCCATCTCTTCAGGTGAAGGCATCTTCCCGAAGAACTTCTCCATATAATATTTGCGGCTGACCTCTGCCAGTTCTCTCTCCATCTCCTCTACCTGAGACTGATCGTGCAATTTTACAAAATGGGTAAATCCCCACTCTGTAAAATTTTCAAGACTCCTTTCACCCATATTGCTCAACAGATCAAGATCCTTGAAATGGGAGTTGTCAGGCATATCCTTGAAGATTGCAACTATTGTGCGCATATTGGTTCCCTGACCGAGACTCATTCCAACTTTAAGGTCAAATCTGTTTGCGGCAGTTTGGCTGATTGCCAAGGTTTTACTGTTTACGACATCATCAAGCGATCCTTCCAGTGCTTCAAATCCTACTGCCTTAAGGGCTGTTCCGCTGATGTCGGTATGATTCATGGTCAGCACCTCTTTTACGCCATTCCTCTCGATCCAGAAACTCTCATCTGCGGTGTTGGTCAGATTGATTATACCTCCAAATTCAATGTTGGGCGAGGAGCTCATAAGCATTTCAGCAAGTGGGCGGCAGTAGTAAAGCGAGTTGTACTTTGCTTCTCCTTGCGCATTTACAGAAAGGATAAAGACCTTCTCCGAATCCTTGATGCCCTTGTTGAAGTTCAGATCATAGTTTACCTGAACCAGAATGATATAGAAGGCAGCAAAAGCAACCGCCATTCCCAGTACATTGAGTATGCCGGAGATTGCCGAGTTGCCGCGTCTGAATATGTTTAATGATGCCATTGTAAAGTTCAATATTTATGTTGAACAATCTGCTAAAGTTCGTTCTTTACGTCACTTACGATTTGTCCGTCAAAGAGGTTCACGACCCTCTGGGCCACAGAAGCATCCTTCTGTGAGTGGGTTACCATTACTATTGTGGTGCCCTCCTTGTTGAGCTCTGTAAGCAGATCCATAACCTCCTTGCCATTCTTTGAGTCGAGGTTACCTGTAGGCTCATCGGCGAGGATCAGTTTGGGATTTGATACAACTGCACGGGCAATGGCAACGCGCTGCTGCTGACCGCCGGAAAGTTGCTGTGGAAAGTGCTGTGCGCGGTGGCTGATGTTCATTCTCTTGAGTATTTCTGTTACGCGGGCCTTGCGCTCAGATGAACTGATGTTGAGATAGCGTAGAGGAAGTTCAACATTCTCATACACATTGAGTTCATCAATAAGGTTAAAGCTTTGGAACACAAAGCCGATGTTGCCCTTGCGGAACTTGGTGCGCTCCTTCTCCTTGAGTTTGGCCACTTCCTGGCCGAGAAGCATATAACTGCCGTCTGTTGGGTTGTCAAGAAGTCCGAGGATGTTGAGTAGGGTAGACTTGCCACATCCTGAAGGGCCCATGATTGCCACGAATTCGCCCTCCTTGATCTCGAATGAAACCTGATTTAGTGCTGTTGTCTCGATTTCCTCTGTACGGAAAACCTTGCTGAGGTTAGTTACTGTAATCATTTTGTTATTGTTTTTATTGTTAATATTCCGTTGTTGTGCCAATACTCTATCAGTATTGTGCCAAGATGCGTAATTTTCTGTTTTACAGGGCATTTGGTTGCTTGTGTGTATTTTGGACCTGTAAGATTTCTTTACACTTTTGTAAAACTCTATTCATTTTTAAGTGATTCCACCGGATTGCTCCTTGATATTTGCAGGCTGTTGAGTATGACGCAACCTGAAACCAGCAGGATTATCACCACATCCGCAAGGATGAAGAACCAAGGAGAGAGCGTAATCTTCTCCGAGAAGTTCCTGAGCCATGCCGATGCCGCAAAGTATGCCCCTACATTACCCATAATTATTGCAGGAATGGCGAGTTTCATGATTTCCACCACATATATTTCCATTATCTCCTTGACGGTGGCTCCGTTGATCTTGCGTACAGCCATCTCCTTGCTTCTGCGCTGCGACTCGTCGCGGACATATCCGATAAGTCCGAAAAGGGCGATGATAATTGAGACCAGACATCCAATAATGACCGTATTCCTCATCCTCCTTTCGCTTGAATAGGCCTCCCTCATAGAGTCTTTGTATGATTTCACGACCACATCCTTGTTCTCTATCCTTGCCTGGATCACCTCTTCAACCTTTGCCATCATCTCTGCCGTAACCTCTGTCACTTTGATGGCCATGAACGGCATATGGTCTTTGCCAACCTCTCCATAAAACTTTATGCTTGCACGCATATCCTGATTTGTCAATGTATTTATGCGGTAATCCCTATACACTCCGCTGATAGTTACTGCACCAATCTTATCGTCATGTTCAGTGATATATACCTGCTTTCCTACTGCACCGTCGCTCCAGTCCCTGAACTCCATCATCTTCTTCACGAAACTCTCGCTCACAGCGATCTCTGTGGGAGACTGGGGGTATCGGCCTTCGATGAAAGGAATCTCAAGCATTTCAAACAATCCTTCTGATCCACAATACTGGTCGGCTATATTGAAGAGGTTTTCCTGGCCGTTGTCAAGCATATACACATTGTTTCCAGATGACGATTCAAGAGGAAGCGAATATGAGACCTGAACATCAACCACCCCGGGAAGCAGTTTAAGGTCATTTATGATTCCCTGATGAGCACTCCTGTTGGTTCCGGTAAGTACTGTCCAGAGAAGATTGTCATATTCATATCCAGGTTTGTCATTCACAGCCTTGTTGTACTGTGCGGAGATCACACCCATCAATGTGAGCAGTAGCGCGCAGATTCCGGTCTGGATGAACAGAAGTCCCAGTTTCCAGATCTTCTTGTTCTCCTTGTAGTTTCTGATGGCTGCTCCGGCAGGAATCTTCGAATAGAGATAACCCGGCACAAGCGCTGCAATCAAGAGTACTGCCAGTATAACCCCTATAACAGTCATATATGTTCCTTTTACAAGAAGGGCATCGGCAGGAACTCCTACAATATCCTCAATTATTTTTTTAAGTGAAAGTACTATAGCTGCAACCACAGCCAATGCCGCCGCTACATCAATTGCCGCCTCCTTGAACATAATTCCGTAGATATTTGTACCGGCTGCTCCATAGCACTTTCGCACTCCCATCTCCTTTGATCTCTTTACCAATGCCGATACCGACATAAGGATATAGTTCAGCAGAGAAATCATAATGAGAAGTATGGCAACTATAGTCAGTATGACCATCATATTCTTCATTCTCGCAGAAGAGATGTGTTCACCCATCAGAGGGGCAAGGAAGAAATGAATGTCAAATCCTGAAGTCTCTGCCATCTGCTTTACCTCCGGAGGATAGTTTTTCTCCTGCATCAGTCTGATTGCCGGTGCAAGCAGATCAGGGTCAGTGCCTTCTACCAGTCTTACATATCCTCTGTAACGGTCGTTTCCAAACCAGTTCTCGGTTGACTCCTTGATAAGACTTGCCATAGAGATCACTACATCATTCCTGATGGAACTGTGATATGGGTAATCCTTGAATACTCCGCCTATCTCAACTTTGAAGTTAGGCATCTCCTCATTATATATTATCTGACCGACAGCCTCTGACACTCCCCCGAGTTTCTTGGCAAAGGACTCGGATACCATGGCCACGGCAATTTTAGAGAACGCCTCCTTTGGATCGCCCGAAAGGATCTCTGTATTAAAAATATCAAAGAAGCAGGAGTCTGCTACTATGCACTCTCCGGTAACTACATTCTTCTGCTGGTCAATGAACTTGTTGCTGTTGAAGATGAATGTCCATCTTGTAGCCACTTCCACGCCAGGTACATGCTCCCTGAATCCCGGAGCGATGGCTCCTGAAATCTGTGGGTAGTCCTTATCCTCGCCGTGCTCGGTGTATATAGTGCGAATCTGGTAGATCTGACCATAATCGGCATAACAGGTGTCATAACTCATCTCGAAGCATACCTTTGCTATGAGAATCAGACCTATGGCCACTCCCGTACCGAGAGACAAAGCCTTTATTATTGTTTCTTTAATTTTCATGTCAGGTTTTCTTTTGCGGTTATAGTTTTGTTTAGTTGCTAGTTGTGAGAGAGTAAAGCATCTCCCTCAGTTCCTGCGGCGCGGGATCTATTTAAAAGTGTCAGAATACCAATACTTCATTGTCGCCAAAGTTATCATAGCCCGAAGTTATCACTTTTTCTCCGGCTTCCAATCCCTCCAGAACCTCATAGAACTGCGGATTCTGACGGCCTATGCGTATTTCGCGCTTTACTGCCTTCCCTCCTTCAGAAACCACTACATATATCCACTTGCCGCCGGTCTTCTGGTAGAATGTGCCACGTGGAATCAGGATTGCCTTCTCCGGCTGGCCGAGTTGAAGATTAAGATAGTAGGTCTGTCCTGTGCGGATATTTACCGGCTCTTCTCCGCTGAACTTGAAATCTGCCTTGAACTTGCCGTCGCGTACTTCCGGATAGACTTTTCTTATTATAGCATCGTATGAGTCGTTCTGCCTTTCAAATGTTGCGGTCAGACCCGATGTTACCCTATCGATGTAGTGCTCGTCAATCTGAGCCTCAATCTTGTAGCTGCCGAGCTCGTTGATTTGACCTATCTTGGTCCCGCTTGCTATCGACTGGCCGAGTGTCACATCCAGCAATCCCAACTCACCGCATATAGGTGACTTGATGGTAAGATTCTCTTTCCTGCGCCTTATCATCTGCATATTGAGTCTCATATTCTCAAGGCTCTCCTGCATCTGACGGATCTCCACGCTTCTGTAGAGACTGTCCTGAGTGGCACGCTCCTTCACAAGTTCAAGTCTTCCTGCTGCGAGTTCATAATCTTCTTGTGCCATCAGATACTCTTCGCGGGCAATCAGTTTCTCCTCATATAGGGCTTTGTTCTGTTCGTACCTCCTTTTGAGCCTCTTTACCTCAACCTGGAGTTGAAGTTTCTCCTGCTGCACGCTGAGCCTCTGCTGCTCCATAGAGATCATTGTGTTGCGGAGAAGGTTCTCCTTCTCGGCCAGTTCCGCCTCGGAATTAAGGATCTGCAGGTCGAGATTGTCGTTGCTAAGCCGGATAATCTCATCTCCAATGCTCACCTTCGACCCCTCCTCAATGATGATTTCCTGAACGATTCCGCCCTCCTGGGGACTTATTTGGATAGTGGTCATCGGCTGTACCTGTCCGCTGATGCGGATATAGTCGTTGAACTCGCCGCTTAGTACCTCGCTGATTGAGAGAGTCTCACCGTTCACTTTGAGTGTGCTCGTATCGTCTCGAAGTGCGAGCCAGAGGATGAATGCCGCCATAAAGGCCCCAAACCAGTAAGGGAGAGCCTTTTTGGTAAAGGCCGCTGCAATTCCTTTTTTCTTTTCAATTATCTTATCCATAGTTTTTGTATATTACTTTTTCAACTCTATTTCTGATATGTGGAGCGGGTATTTCCAAATTATTGGTCTATATAGCTTATACCTTTGTAATAGTTTACCACGCTACGCTTGATGTAGAACTTGAGGAGTGCATCCAGTCTGCTGCTCTTGGCATTGAGCCAGTTGTCCGATGCCTTCTGAAAATCAATCGTTGAAATCAGGCCCTGCTCCAGTTTTCTCAGGTTCAGACGGTAGGCCTCCTCCTGGAGAACAGCTCTTCGGTCTGCCTGATGGAAGGCCGCCGATGCTCCGTCCCTGTCCTGTACGGCACGTATCACCTCTGCCTCCACTTCACGCACCTTCTGCTCGTACTGTATTGTCGCACGTCTGCTTTCGTTACGTTTTCTCCTAAGATTAGAGAAGGTGTAAAGACGGTCGAAGATGGGGAATGATAGGGACAACTGAATGTACTCACCTCCATTGTTCTTGAATTGTGTGTGGAAGGGTGCCGGAGTATATCCTTCCATACCCGGGTATGTGTAGTATCTGGTTGACCAGCCTGCATTGAGTGATATGTTTGGGGTAAATCTCCATTTTGCACTCTTAAGGTCAAGCATGGCATTCTCCATTCTTCCCTTGGCAATTGCAATGGAGGGCAGATTGTTCACTGCATGGTCTATGATGCTTTCTGTATCATTCTCCGGTGTCAAGATGGCTCTCACCTGAGCATTTGCCATTGATGTGTCAATGAGCAGTTCCTCATCCATAGGCCAGAACATAAGATCCTTGAGGGTGAGGAGAGCATCGGCGTGCTGGTTTCTGGCGTTGATCAGCTGGTATTTGCGGTCTGCAAGTTCAGCCTCCATCTCTATAACATCGGCATATCCCTTTTGTCCAAGTTCCTCCTGTTTCTTTGCAAGAGTGAGGGCATCCTGGGCTGTCATGACTTGGGATGCAATGATTCCTGCAAGCTGCTGGAAATAGACCACGTTGTAGTATGCTTCCATTGTCGCCAGACAGATTTCATCGCGGGTGAGTTCTTCCTGATTGATGCCCATTTTAAGAGCAGTCTTGCTTATTTTATAGTTGTTTACGGCATAGAAGCCGTCGAAAAGAGTGATACTTCCACCTATCTGGTAGCCGTTATTGAAAGATGTGGTAGATACATAGGTGTTTGTTTCCGGGTCAACTGAGCGGCCGAAGTTGGAATATGCGTAGGTGCCTGCAGAGATCTCTGGGGTAAATATTTTCATTATTGCCTCTCTGCGGGCAATTCTGGCATCATCAATATCCATCTGTTGCATTTCTATCTTTGCAGAGTTCTCAATTGCATACTTCATGCACTCTTTCAAAGTCATGGTATCCTGACCATAAGATGATAGAGCAGCTCCAAAAGCAAGAGCCAGACAAATAGGTTTTATAGTTGAATAAATCTCCATAAAGCAGATATAATATTATTATTCCAGTTCTGACAAAATAGTGACATTATGTATGCCAGAGTTTTTAAAATGCTCAATATCAGATAATAAACATACTCTTAGCGCAAGGTGGAGTGTAAAGTTCCTTTACACTTTTGTAAATTGGTTCATGGTTTGGCCCAGACCGGTATTTGGCCGTTTTTTGCAGGTGCCGGTATCAGGATACCGGGAAGATGAAAAGTTTAAATGATTGATTTGTCCTAATTGGAGAGTCGTATATCCTAACACCATTCCATAATTAGTATTACTTTTGCAACTCGTAAAAGTAGTGGAAGATGCTGTTGCCAATAATATCATTATTAATTTGTACTATTTTTTCTGCCTTCCCGACAGAAGGTATTTGTGCTGATAATGTGGAGAACTTCAATGTCGCTGTCGGTACAGATTATGCTGTTGAGGATGCTGGTGAAGTTCCGGCCAGGGATAGCATTGAAGCTTTGGCCGAGGTGGCGGTGGTTGCTCAGCTCAAGCAGAAAAATGATCTCAGGATGGAGCCATTAAGTGGAACAACCATTAAGCTGGAGGCATTGGAGAGGAGGCAGATCTCTTCCATTGGAGATTTTGCGTCGCATACCCCAAACCTCTATATTCCGGATTATGGTTCAAAAATCACCTCTTCAATATATATTAGGGGACTTGGGAGCAGAATGGATAATCCGGCTGTAGGATTATATGTTGACCGTATGCCCTATCTCAACAAGAATGGTTTTGATGCAGATTTGTGGGATGTGATGCGTATGGAGGTGCTAAGAGGGCCACAGAGTACTCTGTATGGCAGAAATACCATAGGAGGCATCATAAATGTATATACCCTTTCGCCTATGGTCTATCAGGGTTCAAGATTTTCGGCCTCTTATGGTAACGCCAGAAGTTACAGTCTCAAGGCTTCAACCTATAATAAGCTTGGGGAGAAGGTGGGTCTGAGTATCGGAGGCAATTTTTACTCTACCGACGGCTTTTTTGACAATGAGTACGATGGCAGGGATTGCGACTGGATGATTGGAGGCAGTGGCAGATTGAGGGTAGTTTACAAACCGAACAGCCGCTTGACTGTAGACAATACATTTACAGCAGGCCATGTTGATCAGGGCGGATATGCCTATTCGTTGTATGACCCGGTAACTGGCACAACAGCACCTGTAAATTACAATGACAAGAGTGGATACAGGCGTACAAATCTCTCTTATGGTCTCTCTTTCGATTATGATGGCGGCAGTTATCTTTTGTCAAGCGTAACAACCTGGCAATACCTCGATGACTGCATGAAACTTGACCAGGATTTTACTCCTAAAAGCATGTTTACCCTTATGCAGGCCCAGAATGAACACACTTTGACTCAGGATTTTGTGTTCAAGAGCAAAGAGAGGGAAGGAAATCTGTCGGGAAGAGTATGGAACTGGCTGAACGGTGCAACATTTTTCTACAAGAATATGAAGATGGATGCTCCTGTACGGTTTAAAAAAGATGGTATAGAGGAGCTGATCCTTACCAATATGAACAATGGAATACATACGGCATTCCCTGATGCTGATGTGCTCTTTGAGGAGGATGAATTTGATATTTTCAGCAACTTCAAGGCTCCTGTCTTTGGCGCAGCCATATATCATCAGTCGGAGTTCAATGTAGGACGGGTTACATTTACGGCAGGGTTGAGGATTGATTATGAGCATGCTGAACTTGACTATCATTCGCACAGCGCACTTCACTACAGATTTACACTTACAATGCCAGAATTCAAGAGGTTTGTAACTGAACTCAAGGGGGTGGAGAAGAGGGACTACATTGAGCCTCTGCCAAAACTTTCTGTGCAGTATTCACTTGGCAGTATGGGAAATCTCTATGCCACTGTTTCAAGAGGCTTTAAAGCGGGAGGATATAATACGCAGATGTTTTCTGATATTCTGCAGAACCAGATGAAGAGTGACCTCATGGGCGACCTCGGTGTCTATTTTGATGACGTGGGAACTGCCGGTTATTCGGTTGGCGAAATTATAGCATACAAACCGGAGTACAGCTGGAACTATGAGGTTGGAGGGCATTTCAACTGGCTCGGAGGAAGACTTGAAGTCGACGCCGCCCTCTTTTACATTGATTGTACCGACCAGCAGCTTACTGTATTCCCTTCAGGCAAAACAACAGGCCGTATGATGACAAACGCAGGCCGTACCAGAAGTATTGGTGCTGAACTCTCTTTAAATGTCAACTTGGCAAACGGACTCGATCTGGCACTTGCCTACGGCTACACAAATGCCCAGTTTACAAATTACAACAATGGAATTGAGAACTTCAAGGGCAAGTATGTGCCTTATGTGCCGCAGAATACTCTATCTGCAAATCTGCAGTATACTCTATATAGCCTTGGCCGTGTGGTTGACAAGCTATCTTTCAGATTGGGATATAATGGAATAGGAAAAATATACTGGAATGAGGCAAATACCTTGAGCCAGAATTTCTATTCGCTCCTCAACGGTTCAATCTATGCGCATAAAGGAAAGTTCTCATTGGAACTGTGGGGCAAGAACCTTACTGATACAGATTATAACGCCTTCTATTTTGTCTCTGTAGGCAACGCCTTTTTCTCAAAAGGCAAACCTGTGCAGTATGGAGTAACACTAAGCATGGAGTTGTAGTGGAGCCGGAGTGGTAATAATTGGGATGAATAATAATTTTAAAAAGATATTGATATGAAGATTAAAGCATTTTTCAGATTGTTGCTCTGTTCTGCAGCTCTGATTCTATTTGCAGCATGTACTACCGGTGATGAAGATGAGGTTCCAGTAATTGACCCTGTGAGCACTACATTTATGGGCGACCTTGTTATAGACCAGAATGACGGTACAACCTATACCGACAAAGATGCCAAGATTAGTGTGAATTATGATACTGAGAACGGCACTGCAACAATGATCTTTTATCAGGTGAAGTTTGCCGAGCGTATGCCTATAAGGCTTGATATGACAGTTTCAGGTGTAAGCTATACTGTAAACTCCTCAAACATCACTATTGCTGGCAACAATATTGTTCCTTATGCAATGGGAGGCCCGTTTGTGGATTATACCATTACCAACCTTTCGGGCACTGTTACTGGAGAAGATATGACCTTTACAATGAAGTGCGGACCATATCCTGTCTCATTCAAAGGCAAGGCCTTTTAGAGTAGCAGAGCACCTCTCTACATACCGGGCATTTTTGGAACACCCGGATGAAAAGACCCTGCAAGTCATCTTATGAATGGCTTGCAGGGTCTTTTCTATTTTCGTTTGGGGTTCTTGGGGAACCACCCTTTGCGTACGCGCTCCCTCTGTTCAAACACCTCGAGGATTGACCAGAATGAGGAGAATGCAGTCACTCCCAGGAGAATTGAGAGTATCTGGTTTTCCACTATAATTGAAAGGAGTGTGCAGATAATGCCGAGCAGAAGGAACAGCCACCAGCACTTTACTCCAAGATAATACTCCCCCTTTATTACAAGCGGGTGAAAAAGGCCAATGATAAGAAAAGTACACAGACCTATAAGAAGCCCGTTGAGGTTACAGTTGGTAAAAAAATCAGACATGATCACTATTTTTATGGTACAAAGTTAAAAACTCTCCTCTATATTCAATGGGTATCCGTTGAACTTCATTATACCTTTTTGGCCGCACTTTTCAACTTGTGGGCTCTCCTGTTGTTTATAGGAAAAAGCAAGGTATATGAATAATGGTTTTAGAGCTTTAAAGCAGATTATTTTTAAAGGGGGATGGTTTGCCATTCTCTCTTCTATACAAGTTTTGGCTGTTTCCCAACTTCTGCTCATCTCTTGCAGCAGCCCAGCTGAACCTCCGGCTCAAGTAAGGCCTGTGAAGGTAGAGAGGGTTCTCTCCTACAATGAGGCGAAAGTGAGTTATAGTGGGGTGGTAGCCCCTAAAGAGTTTGTAAATCTGGCATTCAGGATGGGTGGCCCTCTAATCTCAGTGAATGTTGTTGAGGGCGGGAGCGTAAAGTCAGGTGAAGTGATAGCAAGGGTAGATCCCACAGATTACAGACTTGATATGGAGGCAAAGAAGGCCACATACCTTACTGTCGGGCAGCAGATGGAGCGTTACAGCAGATTGCTTGAGCGCAATGCAGTTTCAAAGCAGGATTTTGAGTCATTGAGAGCGCAGTATGAGAATGCCAGGGCAGCTTATGAAAATTCCCTCTCCATTCTGGAGCAGACTACCCTTAAAGCTCCGTTTGATGGTTTTATTCAAGAGAAGTATGTAGAAAACTATCAGGAGGTGACTCCCGGGCAGAAGATCGTCTGCCTCATCAATCCGAACAAATTGCAGATACAGGCCACTCTTCCCGACAGGGCCCTCCCTTATCTTACCTCCAGTCCCAAAGTCTGGGTGGAGTTTGATGCCTACAAGGGAAAACGCTTCGTCGCAAAGATAACAGAATATATACAATCCTCTCCGGATGGTTCAGGTGTCCCCATTTTTGTAGAGATTACAGACCCCTCTTTTAACCTTGATTCCTACAAAATAGCAATAGGATTTTCGTGCAGGGTCGGTTTGGAAGTTGATTTGGATAATCATCAGCTTGCCGGCGATGCAGGGACTGACCATACTGGAGGAGAGGTTGTTGTACCATTGTCGGGAGTAGTGCAGATGGCAGATGGATACAGATATGTATTTGTCTATGAAGGCTATAGCGGTAAGGTGCGGCAACAGAAGATTGAGGGTGGAGAGGTTGTTGGCAGAGGCTTTATGGTAGTTGAAAAGGGTCTTGCCCCGGGAGATCTTGTTGTGAGCGCTGGAGCCTCAAGACTTGCCGACGGCGAGAGGGTAACTTTGCTGGAGGCACCGCAAAATAAGTAAAGTCTCTGATAATTAAAATGAATTGCTATGAATATACCTCGGTACTCCATAGAAAACAGGAAGGTTATATGGTTCCTCCTTGCCGTTATGGTCATAGGTGGCATTGTCGCATTTTTGAAGTTGCCTAAAAAGGAGGATTCTCCATTCAGTATAAAGAGCGCAGTGCTTGTGACACAATATCCGGGAGCATCTCCGCAGGAGGTAGAGGCGCTTATAACTGAGCCGATAGAGCGTGAGATCCAGTCAATGGGTAAAGTTAGGGAGATCAAGTCTGAATCGGGGTATGGTGTCTCAAAGATAACCATAGATTTGGAGCCAACCATTCCTCCCAGGGAGATGCCTCTTAAATGGGATGAACTCAGGAGAAAGGTCTCAAACATTCAGCCACAGCTTCCGCAAGGTGCTTCACAGATTATTGTAAACGATGATTTTGGAGATGTTTATGGAATCTATTATGCTCTTGTAATGGATGAGGGCTTTTCATTCGCGGATTTGCGGAGTGTGGCCCAGAAGATAAAGCGTGGAGTAACTCCATTGGCCGGTGTGCAGAAGGTGCAGCTGTATGGTGAGCAGCAGGAGGTTGTGAATATCTTTATTGAGCCCTCCGTTATGGCCAATCTGGGTGTTGATGTAAATTCAATCATTGCTGTAATGCAGGCCCAGAACCTGCTTGTAGGTACAGGGGAGATAAGTGGTGGAGAGTATCAGATAAAGGTTGTGGCAGACGGAACCTATAATTCTCTGCAGGATATACGCGACCAGATAATTGTATCAAGAGATGGACGAGAGGTGAGAATCGGTGATATAGCAACAGTTGAAACCGGTTATTTGGATCCTCCTTCAACTCTGATGAGGGTCAATGGCAAGTGGGCAATAGGCATTGGTGTGGCAACCGGAAAGGAGGATGATGTTGTTGCTGTAGGTGATTTGGTCGGAGAGTATCTTCGCAATTTCGGCTCAGAATTGCCTGTGGGTATGGAGATAGTGACCCTTTACCCGGAGAATGAGATTGCAAGGGAGGCCAATAATGGGTTTGTTCTCAATCTGGTAGAGTCATTGCTCATTGTAATTGCAATAATCCTCCTTGTAATGGGAGTGAGGGCCGGAGTGCTGATTGGAAGTTCTCTGCTCTTCTCGGTTGGAGGTACTTTGCTCATAATGCTCCTTTTTGGAGTTGGCCTCAACAGAACCTCTCTGGCAGCTTTTATAATTGCAATGGGAATGTTGGTCGATAATGCCATTGTAGTGACCGACAATGCCCAAAATGGTATCAAACGGGGCATGGAGCGTGTTCAGGCACTCATAGCCGGAGCAACTTTGCCACAATGGGGACTTCTTGGAGCCACATTTATAGCGATAGCCTCATTTTTGCCGCTCTATCTTGCTCCTGAATCTGTGGCGGAGATTGTGAAGCCTCTCTTTATAGTGCTTGCCATCTCATTGGGCCTCAGTTGGCTGCTTGCCATGAGCCAGACACCTCTGTTCGGCTCCTTTATACTCAAACCCAATATCGCAGGGGTGGTTGAAGAACCATATAGCGGTAAATTTTATCGGCGTTTTGAAGGGTTTTTGGGCAAATTGATACGTTACAGATATGTTACTTTGGGGAGTGTTGTGGCACTGCTTCTCTTCTCTTTATGGGTGATGAGCATAATGCCGCAGAGCTTTTTCCCGTCAATGAACAAACCGTATGCCCGTGCAGACCTTATCTTCCCCGACGGCTTTTCAATTGGCCAGGTGCAGAAGAATGTGGTAGAAATTGAAAACTATCTGTCGGGAGAGAAGAGAATTAAGAACTACTCCATAACAATGGGCAGCTCTCCTCTAAGGTACTATCTTGCCAGTGCGGCATACGGGCCAATGCCAAATTATGCAAATGTTCTCATTGAGACCCATTCTCCCAAGGAGTCTGCTGCAGTTGAGGCCGATTTCTACAGCTATATGGTAGCAAACTACCCCGACATAATAACACGATCAAGCCTCTTTATGCTCTCTCCGGCTCCGGATGCAAAGATTGAGATTGGTTTCATAGGAGATAATGAAGATACACTCGCTGCCCTTGTTGACAAGGCTATGGCTATAGCCCGGGCCAATGATATCGTTATGGATGTGCGCAACAGTTGGGGTAATCCCATACCTGTTGTAATGCCTCTCTTTTCGCAGGAGAAGGGGTTACGTCTGGGTATAACACGCGAAGAGTTTGCCAACTCCCTCAAGATGGCCACAACGGGTATTCCAATGGGAGGATACCGCCGTTCTGATGTAATAATGCCGATACTTCTCAAAGATGCCTCGATTGATTCACTTGGAGTGGATGATCTGCAGGGATTGCCGGTATACAGCAAAAAGTCAATGCAGGTTTCAGTTGCACAGGTCTCGGATGGTTTTGACCTCAAATACCGTTATGGAAAGATAAAGCGTTACAACAGGGAGCGGGTAATGCTTATGCAGTGTGATCCACGCAGGGAGGTGAATGGTATTGCCGCTTTCAAATCATTATATGGTCAGATAAAGGATTCCATAGCAGCTCCTCCGGGCTATTCTCTTGCTTTCTTTGGAGAACAACAGCAGCAGGAGAGGTCAAACAGCGCATTGGGCAAGTTTGTGCCGCTTACATTTCTTCTTATCTATTTTGTGCTGTTGCTCCTCTTCCCGACAGCCTTCAGAAAGCCTATAGTGATAATGGCCATGCTTCCGTTGATATTTATAGGGGTTGTGTGGGGGCTTGTAATCTTTGGAAAATCCATGGATTTCTTTGCAATACTCGGACTTTTGGGACTAATAGGAATGAATATTAAAAATGCCATAGTGCTTGTTGAACAGATTGGTGTGGAGCAGAGTTCCGGAACGGCTCCTCTAAAGGCCGTTATACAGGCAACAAAGAGCAGGATAGTGCCTGTTGCCATGGCTTCCGGAACAACCATCTTGGGTATGGTGCCTCTACTCTTTGATGCAATGTTCGCAGGTATGGCTGCAACTATTATGGGAGGATTGTTTATGGCAACATTGCTTACGATATTTGTGCTTCCGGTAACATATTGCATCTTTTTTGGAATTTCACCACAAACTGCTTCTGCGACAGATTCATCTGATATCTCCGGCGGTAAAAGTGGGCCATCAGCTTCTACAGTGGGCGACACAGTATGCACCGGTCAGGAGAGTGCAAAAAAAATCTCGGGAAAGAGTGCTGTGGCTGCACTCCTCTTTTTATTCTTGCCTGCAATCGGCTCTGCGGCTCAGCAGGAACTGCTGCCCCAGAGTGTCGAACTGGGGAGCAGGGATAATGGATTGTCGGGAATAGAAGCTGATACTTTGGTGATTGACATCGATTCCTACAAAGAGAAGGTAGCCGTTTACAGCCGGGAGATTATGCGGAGCAGAGCAGGTCGCGAGGCTATGGCAAACGCCGTGGCGCTTTCAAAAGCGGCATTTTATCCTAAGCTGGCCCTTCAGGCAGATGGGCAGTATAGAGTGAATGGACGTAGTATGGATTTTGGCGGAGAGGTGTTTGATATGTCGCACAGCTCCTACAGTGTGGTGGCCCAGTTGTCACAGGTGCTGTATGGCGGAGGTATAAGGGCCAATTATGACATGGCAAGGGTTGATGAAAACAGGGCTGCCATAAATGAAGAGATTACATATCGCGATGTGCTTTATGCAGCTGAGTTGGCCTATTGGCAGGCAGTGGCCTATGGTAAATTGTATGAAGTTATGGACAATTATGTCGATATAGTAACTTCACTTGAAAATGTGCTCGCTGAGAGATATAGTGAAGGGCTGATAGCCCAGACCGATTATCTTCAGATTTTGAGCAGGAAAAAAGAGACTCTCATCAGCCGGAGTGAAATATATAAATCATATATAATATCGCTGCAGAATCTGAATGTGTTGATGGGTACAACCCCTTATGAGGCAGTAAAACTTGTGACTCCTCTTGATCAGGGTATCTCTGTTGGCAATCTCCCTGCGGATGATCTCCCGACAGGCTTCTCATTTGCTCCGGTTTCAGTTTCTGATGGCGTGACCGGCCAGAATGTAAACCCTTTTGCCACCAGTCCGGAGTATAAAATTGCAGCACTTGATATGAATTATAGAGAAAAAGAGCTAAATTTGGTAAAAAGTAACTATAACCCTCAGATACAGGTTGGTCTGCAGCAGAGTTGGGGAACTCCTGCAATGAATTTTACAGGTGATCCGCAGTTCAACACCAATATATATGCAAAGGTTACCATTCCTCTATTTGAATGGGGTGCCAGATATAAAAGGATCAAGTGGCAGAGAGCTCTCATTTCAGATGCAAGGTTTGAATTGCAGAGGGTTGCCGACGATATTGTCAGTGAGGTGGCAAATGCAAGAGTGGAGTATGAGGAGAGCATAAGACAGATTCAAATTGCGGCTCAGGCAAGGGATATTGCAAAAGAGAATCTGGAACTCAATACATTCAGCTATATGGAGGGAAGGTTGACAATAGTTGATGTGCTCTCATCACAAGTGACCTGGATTCAGGCCCAAAGCAGATATGTGGAACTTCTTTTGGGACACAAAGTCGCTGGAGCCGCTTACCTTAAGGCTCTTGGTCTTTTCAGGTGATATGATATTACAGGCTCTGGGGTGGGCAGAGAATCAGGTTCTGTGGGTATAGTTGGCCGAAAAGCTGTTTCGGGTTCAAAATTTGATATGTATCCGAAAATAAAAGAGTTGGAAACTATGGTTAAGGTACGCACAAGAATTCATGACAAGTTCTCTTTGGAGTTCAAAATATGGTATGGGAAGAGTCAGACGGGTACCGGCAATTCTGTCGGGAGGCAAGATGATGTGGTGGGATCCCGGCCAAAACTGGAGCAGTTCCGGCAGGAGTGCTGGGTCTTTGTCCCTGCGTCGTTGGATATCAATGCCCTCACTTATACCAGAGAACAGTTCTACTCAGATATTACAAGCTATTATAGGGCAATAACACCTGTCTATACCCTGCCTGATATGGTAAAGGGTGGCAATGACCCATCTGTAGCCACACCGTCGGGCTTCCTGACAAATGCTGTTATGACGGCAATGGACTCCCCTACAAAAGCAAATATTGCGGAGTATGAGTATCAGATAAAGATGTTCTGTGCAATATTCAAGAGTGCCTGCAGGGAGAGATACTCTCTGTTGAAAGAACT
>JAFQHE010000072.1 GCA_017398125.1 Bacteroidales bacterium | reverse complement strand
TCCCGATGTATTCAATGTCTTGCTCCAGGTACTTGATGACGGACGTCTTACAGATGGAAAAGGCAGAACTGTCAATTTCAAGAATACCATTTTAATTATGACAAGCAATGTGGGAAGCAATATAATTCAGGATTATATCAATAAACTTACTCTTCCCGACGGTCTGCCCGATGACTCTGCATCTGCATTAGACTCTTCCTCTTCAAGTGAAGATAAGGAGACTGTTGCTGACCGTACATCTGTTGATGCAGAAAGACGCAATGAGATTCTTGAAGAGTGCAAGAGTGCTGTGCTTGAGGTATTGAAAAGGAGTGTAAGGCCTGAATTCCTCAATAGAATTGACGAGGTAATAATGTTTGAACCTCTCACTAAAGATGACATCAGAGGTATTCTGCAGCTTCAGATCAATGCCATTGCATCATTGTTGCGCGAGAAGGGAGTGGAACTTGCATTTACCAATGCTGCACTTGATTACTTATGTTCAAAAGGTTATGATATATCTTACGGAGCGCGTCCCATCAAGCGTTTGTTGCAGAAAGAACTTGTAAATGAGCTGGCTACTAAAATAATCAGCGGCGATGTGGCCAAAGATGGCGATATACTTGTAGATTTCAGTGGCGGAAGGCTGGTTTTTATGAACAGATAAATTTCTAAAGTCATCTCTATGAATAGTAAATCCTTGTTAGAATATACTCTGACAAGGATTCGCTTTATATTGTAGTAACTTTTGGTTCCCTCTCTTTTTTGTTTCTCTTTTTGCTTGTATTCTTAAGGTAAAATGTTATCTTTGTATGTTGTGCGTTTGATTTATTTAACACTTTACAACATATCAATCAGTAAAACCAAACATTTGTAATATGAAGCTTTTAAAAAACATTTCAATGCTGTTGGTTGCCGGTGCGGTTACTATCCCGGCATTTGCACAGAAAAACGGCAAAAAGGCTGAAGAGAAGCCGGAAGGATATGTTTTTACCACAATCAAAGCAAATCCTGTAACTAAAGTTAAAGATCAGAACAGAACCGGTACTTGCTGGTGCTTTGCCGGTATAAGTTTTCTTGAGAGTGAGGCAATAAAGAAAGGAGCCCCCGAGACTTTGGATCTTTCGGAGATGTATGTGGTTTCAAAAGCTTACACAGAGAGAGCTGTCAAGTTTGTGAGTCTTGACAAATATATGCGTCCTGGCCCCGGCAGTGATTTCGGAGATGTGTTTCAGGTTGTGAAGACACATGGACTTGTTCCAAATGAAGCCATGCCAGGTTTGAACTATGGCGAGAAGGGTCATGTTCATGGTGAGTTGAGTGCAATTGTTACGGCCTACGCATCTGCCATTGCAGAGAATCCTAACAACAAGCTTACCCCAGCCTGGACAAAAGGCTTGGAGAATATCCTTGCAGCTTACTTGGGAGAGACTCCTGAAAAGTTCGTTGTTGATGGTAAAGAGTATACACCAGAGAGTTATGTCGAGGCTTTGGGTTTGAATCCTGATGATTATATTTCTCTTACTTCATTTACACACCATCCTTTCTATACACACTTTGCGCTTGAGATTCCCGACAACTGGAGATGGAACCAGTCATACAATATCCCATTGGATGAACTCATTGCTGCATTGGATAATGCAATAGAGCAAGGTTACACTGTTGGTTGGGCTGCAGATATGAGTGAGAGATCCTGGATGGACAATGGCCTTGCAATTGTTCCTGATGTGGAAGCAAATGAGCGCAGCGGTTCTGACCAGGACAGGTGGTTGGGTGTTTCACGCGCTGAAAAAGAGGCTATCCTTTACAATTTGAATGCTCCGGGCAAGGAGAAGGTGATTGATCAGAATATTCGTCAGACAGCTTTTGAGAACAAGCAGACTACAGATGACCATGCAATGCACATTTATGGTATTGCAAAAGACCAGAATGGTACAAAATACTATATGGTAAAGAATTCTTGGGGAGAGGAGTATGGTGATTACAAAGGTCATAATTATGTGTCGGAGTCATATATGAAATATAAAACCATCAATATTGTAGTGAATAAGGCGGCTGTTCCAGAATCAATACTCAATAAACTGGGCATCGAAAGATAGTTTTTTGCACAGATATTGAACTTGTGACAGTGCAGAGGCTGTCGGGATAAGTGGAAAATTATAAAACAATTAAAACTATAAATATGAAACTTTTAAAAACTATTGCAACTTTTGCTTTGGCAGCTGCGGTAATTGTGCCTGCCAACGCACAGAAAAAAGGTAAAAAAGAGGCAGAGAAGCCTGAAGGTTATGTATTTACAACAGTAAAAGAGAATCCTGTAACCTCAATCAAGAACCAGAGCCGTTCAAGCACATGCTGGTCATTCTCTGCAATCAGTTTCCTTGAGAGCGAGATTATCAAGAAGGGTGCTGCAGATACAAGCATTGACCTTTCAGAGATGTTCATTGTTTCAAATGCATACGCAGATAAAGCAGAAAAATTTGTAAGACTTGACGGTAATTTGAACTTTGGCCCAGGATCTGATTTCGGTGATGTAATTGATGTATGGAAAACTTACGGTATTGTTCCTGAGAGTGAGATGAAAGGTTTGAATTACGGTGAAAAAATCCATACCCACAATGAGTTTGATGCTGTAACAAGAGCTTATGTTGATGCTGTTGTTACCAATCCTAACAAAAAATTGTCTACTGCATGGAAAAAAGGTTTCCGTGGTATAGAGGCTGCTTACCTTGGTGAGATTCCTGAAAAATTTGTAGTTGATGGTAAAGAGTATACACCTAAAAGCTATGCTGAGTCATTGCAGATTGATCCTAATGATTATATTTCATTGACTTCATTTACACATCATCCATTCTACACACAATTTGCAATTGAAGTTCCAGACAACTGGAGATGGACTCTATCATATAACCTTCCAATTGATGAGCTTATCCAGGTTATGGATTATGCAATTGAGCAGGGGTACACATTTGCTTGGGGTTCGGATGTAAGTGAAAAAGGCTTTACAAGAAATGGCCTTTGCATCGTTCCTGATGTTGAGGCAAACGAGCGCAGTGGTTCAGATCAGGACAGATGGTTGGGTGTAAGCAAAGAGGAGAAACAGGCTATGCTATACAACTTGAATGCTCCTGGCAAGGAGAAAGAGATTACACAGGAGATGCGTCAGGTTGAGTATGACAACAAATTGACTACTGATGACCATGGTATGCATATCTACGGTATTGCAAAGGACCAGAACGGTACAAAATACTATATGGTAAAGAACTCTTGGGGAGCAGCCGGCAAGTATAAAGGTGTATGGTATGCCTCTGAGGCATTCGTAAGATACAAGACTATGAATATTCTTATCAACAAGAATGCTCTTCCTAAAGAGATTAAAGCTAAACTTGGTATCAATTAATTACAATTGAATTAAGGGCAAGGGGCAGGCAATGTCTCTTGCCCTTGTTGTATAAACTCTAAAAATACTATCCAATGAAAAGATTTCTTATTGCAGCTGCGGCCCTATGTTTTGGCACTGCATCAATGGCGCAGGAGAAAGTTTACACTTATGAGTTCAAGGATATAAAGGTAAATCCTGCTACCTCTGTAAAGAATCAGGCAAGAACAGGTACTTGCTGGTGTTTCTCCACTATCTCATTCCTTGAGTCTGAGTTGTTGAGAATGGGTAAGGGCGAATTTGACTTGTCAGAAATGTATATTGTAAGACAAAATTACAACAGACGTATGGATGACAATACCCTCAGAGCAGGTAAGGGAAATATTGGAGAGGGCAGTCTTGCACATATGTGTACATACGCTGTTGACAAATTTGGACTTATGCCGCAGGAGGCTTATCCGGGGATCAATTATGATTCAAAGACTCACAACCATACCAGATTGCAGTCTTATGTGAAGGCTATCTCTGCACAAGCAGTAGAGAACAAGGAGCGTATACCTGCTGAGATTAAAGAGGGCCTTTTTGATGCATTTTTAGGTAAAGTTCCTGCTACTTTTACTTATGAAGGCAAGGAGTATACTCCTCAATCTTTCTATAAGAGCCTTGGCCTGGACATGAGCAATTATGTTGAGATTACAAGTTTTAACCACCATCCTTATTACCAGCTTACACCACTTGAGATTCCCGATAACTGGGATCATGCATTGTTCTACAATGTTCCTCTTGATGACCTTGTAAGAATTATGGATTATGCAATTGAGAGCGGTTATACATTTGTCTGGGATGGCGATGTAAGCGAGAGATCATACGATTTCAACCACAACAAGATTGCTTTGAATACTGCAGTTGACCTTAAAGCCGGAAAGGTTTCTGAAAGGGCAGAGGAGATGCCTGTGACCCAGGAGAGCCGTCAGAGAGACTTTGAGAACTATACAACCACAGATGATCACCTTATGCACATTACCGGTATTGCAAAGGATCAGGAGGGTGTAAAATATTATGTAACAAAGAACTCTTGGGGTTATGAGAGGAATGGTACAGGCTATATGCATATGTCTGAGAATTTTGTAAGGGCAAAGACTGTCTCTATTCTCGTTCATAAGAACTCTATTCCTAAAGATATCAAGGCAAAATTGGGTATCAAATAGTACTCCCGACAGCCTGGAGTCCAATAATTGTGACTCTCTGAAGATTCATCTATATAAATAGCAAATCCCTGTCGTTTGGCAGGGATTTGTCGTTTGGTAATCAATCTTTTGGTGCTGCCCCATTCCATTTGTGGAATCTTGCTAATGCATTGGGGCCGCCGTCAAGTGATGCTATGTGTATAGGAATCGTTTTATCTTTTGTGTAGCAGTCTTTTCGAATGGAACCTGCTGTTCAATTATTTCAGAAATTTTTGAAGATTTGTTCACCTTGTCGTTCACATACTCCATCAACTCTTTCTTTATATTGGCAAGCTTCTCATCGTATGAGAGTTCATTGAACTCTTTCAGAGCTTCTATCTGGTCATAATTGAAATATACTTTAGCTATCATTTTGTCATTCTTCCTTATGACTATACATTCCAATACAAAGTCATTCTCCCTGATGATAGCTTCAATCTC
>JAFQHE010000071.1 GCA_017398125.1 Bacteroidales bacterium | reverse complement strand
GGATACCCCATGGTGACATTAACCTTGTCATACTCCCGGGGAATAGAGTCCAGTACCGGCAAAAGCAACTTCTCATCAGGAAGGACAATTGCACTTTTTATAGGATTGCCTCCCGACAATCTCTTCATTATATCAGCAGCCACAAAGGCCTGTCCCACTCCCGACGGCACCCCCACTGTATATATTTTCGGCATCTTATGTTCTGAATGGATGTGATACCTTGAAGGAAACTCCTTTACAGCATCAGAAATGAACATTGAGGCCTTGTTCTCCTTGTCGGTAACCATCGGTCCATAATAATCCCAGTAAAAATCTCCGCGTCCCTGATCCCTTAGCCAACTCATCAGTCTCCTCTCACATCTGTTCGGTGCATTGAAACCAATAAAGACAAGGTGGCCATAACTGCACATTTGGGGATTTTCTGCGACCTTTCTGTATATCATGCCTTCATATCCTGTACCCTTCTTCTCCAACTCCCTTCTGAACGAAATGTACAGATCATACATAATGTTCCATAACTGGGAAAAGCTCTCCTTCTTGAAACTGTCGCCTCCATTGAGAAAGCTTCCCCAAAACTTTTCCACAGCCCTTCTCTGATTCTCTGTAAGGAATGAATAGTCACTGTCAAGCTGCTTGAGATCCTTTATATTCTTAAATAGCTGGATGGCATCTATCAGGTATTTGTCAATGTCATTAAAGTCAGAGATTACCACATTACCCCAATGGAGAAACTCATCAAAACTTTCCCTCTCCATAGCAGCAGCCGGCTCAAGTTGGGGATATTTCAACTCTATGTAGTTACGGTACAGAATGTACTGTGCCTCAATCGGGTCAATTTGCTGCAAACCGCTGATTGATACAAAAAGTTCACTGATTGTGAGCATCTGGGGAGAAAGAAGAGGCTTCCTGAAGACCTTGCCATACTCCTCACCAAGATATTTCTGAAAAAAGATTAAGGAACGTCTGTTGGGAAAAACAAACGTCTTATCCACAACAGATGTTCCTTCGTTCTGTACAAAAGCACCGGCCACCAAGCGCAAGAATTCTCTTCCTTCCATAAGAGTGCCCAGCTATATGACTACAGGCCCAAACGTGCCTTTATCTCCTTTGATGCAGCCTCATGGCCAGGTTTGTCCAAAAGGGCAAACATATTTTTCTTGTAAGCCTCCACGCCCGGCTGGTCAAAAGGATTTACACCAAGTATATATCCGCTTATACCACAAGCAATCTCAAACATATAGAAGAGTTCGCCCATATTGTACTCATCAATTCTGTCCATCTCAATCTCAAGATTTGGCACACCGCCATCGGTATGGGCAAGACGGGTACCTAACTGTGCCTTCTGGTTGATCTCCTCAACACGCTTGCCTACAAGGAAGTTCAAGCCATCAAGATTCTGGGCATCCGAACCAATGGTAACTGTATGTTTCTGGTTCTTTACAAGCACATTGGTTTCAAACATAGTCCTCTCTCCATCCTGTATATACTGGCCCATTGAGTGAAGATCTGTACTGAAATTGACAGAAGCAGGGAAGATACCCTTGCCATCTTTGCCCTCACTCTCTCCATACAACTGTTTCCACCACTCTCCCAGATATTGCAGTTTAGGATTGTAGTTTACAAGAATTTCTATCTTTTTGCCCAATGAGTAGAGCACATTACGTGCTGCTGCATACATTATTGCAGGGTTTCCGTCACTCTTTTCGGCACATGCCTTCTGCATTGCCTGCGCACCCTCTGCCATTTTCCTTATATCAAAACCGGCCAAGGCTATAGGCAAAAGACCTACCGGGGTAAGAACTGAAAAACGACCTCCTACATTGTCAGGAATTACAAATGTTGTATATCCTTCCTGAGTAGCCAATGTTCTCAAAGCTCCTCTTGCCGCATCAGTTACTGCAACTATCCTCTCCCTTGCAATCTCCTTTCCGAACTTGCTCTCCAAATAGTCCTTAAGCAGTCTGAATGCAATTGCAGGCTCTGTTGTTGTTCCTGATTTTGAAATTACCACAATGGCAAAATTCTTTCCTTCAAGATACTCCAACAATTCAGCTGCATAATCCTCAGACATATTGTGCCCTGCATAAACAATTTTTGGATTTTCAGAAGGCATTGCACTTGCAAATGAATGTGAAAGAGCCTCAACAGCGCATTTTGTTCCAAGGTAAGAACCGCCGATACCAACAACAACAACAACCTCAACTTTGCCTTTCCACCTTGCAACAACCTCATTACATGACTCTATAAGTTTGTCATCTATCTCACTTGGAAGTGTGACCCAACCCAAAAAATCATTGCCCGCACCTGTACCGTCCAACACTGTATCCAATGCTTTGTAGGCCTTCTCTTTGAACTCATTATACAAACTCTCCGGAATAAACTCACCGGCTGCCTTCAAATTAACTGAAATCATAATTGTATATTTATATTGTTAATATTCTGATAAAATTAAACTAAAACAACTTGTCTGTGAGCTGCTTGATTACATACGCAGGATATTTGCGTTCATAAAGGATCATGTAAACTGCCTCAGCTATAGGCATATCAATCCTGAACTCCTTATTGATTTCATTTATGCACCTTGAAGCATAATAACCCTCCGCAACCATATTCATCTCAGCCTGTGCACTTATCACAGAGTAGCCCTTTCCAAGCATATTTCCAAATGTACGGTTACGGCTGAACTGCGAATAGCCTGTCACAAGCAGATCACCAAGATATGCCGAAGTTGTCAACACCCTGTCCTTATCTGGATGTGTTGCATTGAGGAACTCTGCAATCTCGTGGTAAGCATTTGTCATTAGAACAGCCATGAAGTTGTCACCATATCCCAAGCCATGGCATATACCGGCCGCAATTGCATATATATTCTTCAAAGCTGCAGAATACTCAACTCCATAAATATCTGTACCAGGTGTTGTCTTTATATAGTCACAGGCAAAGACATCACACAAAGCCCTCGCCACCTCTGCATGCTTGCTGGTCAAAGTAAGGTAAGAGAGTCTCTCCATAGAGACCTCTTCGGCATGACACGGACCGCTGATGACACCTATTCTGTCAAAAGGAATTTTGTGGAACTGGTTGAAATACTCCGCAACGGTAAGGTTTTTCTCATCAACAAATCCCTTGATTGCAGATATTATAAACTTGTTCTCAAGGGAGACCTTGAGATTTGACATTGTATTCATAAAATATGCCGATGGAGTGCAGAAGACAATCACATCCGAGTTCTCGACAACCTCATTAAGGTCAGTTGTCATATTCAATCTGTCGGGATCAAGATAAACAGATTGCAAATAAAACTGGTTGTGCGCCGTTTTTCTTATCTTCTCTATCTTCTTCTCATCTCTCAGATACCAGTAAATACTCTCCTGATGGTTCAACAACAATTTTATGAGGGCTGTTGCCCAACTGCCGCTACCCACCATTGCATACCGTAAATTGGGCCTTTCAAAAAATGTTTTCATGGTAAGAATCTGTAGTACACATAATACTACAAAGATAGCTTTTTATTCCCATAAAAACGAATTTTATTACATGGCATCAGATTGGGAACCATACAAAAACCGCCACATCCCACAATGCATGCGAAACAATGATGGCAAGAAAGCGCCCCGGAAAAAATCTGTACAGAGCACCCCATACAAATCCGGCCACCATAGCGGCCATTGTAAGCATAAAGTTGCAGGATACGGCATGCACAATGGAATAAACGGCCGTAGTAACTGCAAATCCTACATTTGCACCCCATCTTCCCGACAGTTTTTCCTGCACATAGCCTCTCCAGAATATCTCCTCTGCAGGTCCTATGATAAAGAGCATAAGCAAAGTGAGCAACAATGGAGATTCACCCTCCTTTATCCCATAAATGAGATCAACCTGCGGCCGTGCAAAAGAGAAGATAAACTGTGATAGTTTGTCACCAACCCAAAAGATACACCATAGTGCTACCGCTATGCACAATCCCAATAAAATGTCTGTGAAAGTAAAATCAATCCTGCTCCACCACCTGCCACCAAAGAGTGTTGCCATTCCGGTCAAAACAAGAGCTGAACAAGTCATCACACACCAGAAATTGACATGGGGAGCTGTGAATGGAGAGAACATCACTGCCCACAAAAGAGCGGCAACTACAAGTGCAAAGAGTATCTTTTTCATTACCTGTCCATTAAAATATAGGGTTATTTCTCAAAAATCCGGCAATTATGAAAGATATTGAGAGCAGAAGGCTGAATACCAGCTGCAGCTGGGCACTTTTTTCGTCAAGTCCAATAAGTTTTTCCGTTCCCTCCCCAAGTGACAATAAAACTCTACTTGAGTTTTCCCAGGCAATTTTTAGAGCCGCCAGAGCCATAAATGAAACAGCCGGAAAGATTCCGTAAATTGTACATACCACTACAGCTACGAATGGAAAGAGCAACTCGAAAGAGTAGATGATTGCAGATTTTTGTGCACCTGCCTTCATGGCAAATGTTACAATTTCTGCACGCTTGTCATGTTTGACATCCCTCATATTATTAACATGCAGAATTCCCACTGTTATCAACCCTATAGGCAACGCAAGCCAGCACACCTCCCAGTGTATAGCTCCGGTAAGGGCATAAGAAGTACCCAACAGAGGCAACAGCGAATATGTCAGAAAAATATCGATATCTCCTAACGCTCTGTATTTCAACCAAGGATACAGGATTGTAAGCACAAATCCGGCCAGACCGATATAGAGTATTGGCAAACCGGCCACATAGGCCATAATAAGACCGGAAACCGCACCTGTTCCAAGAAGGAGAAAAGAGAATCCCTTAATCTCATTACGATCAAACTCCCCACTTGTAATTGAGGTTCCGCCAATGGTATCTGCCCTGTCCACACCCTTTTTGAAATCATTGTAATCGCTCCATGTATTTCCTGCTGCATGAAAAATTACTATGGTTACAAGTACCCATAATGCCATTAGCCAGTCGGGATTGGCTTCAAGCCAGTACAAATAGGTGGCACTCGCTACAACCGGCATCGAAGATGCCGGAAAAGACCAAGGCCTGGCAGCTATAAGCCAGGCCTTAATTGTGTGATTTCCAATCATTATTCAAGTATATTAAATATCGTCTACCTTTTTGTTCCAGGTTTTCCGTCAGGGCCATGGCCTCTTTTTCCTCTATCCTTTCCCCTCTTCTGTTGCCCATCAAGATACTCCTTGAACTTTACCTGCTGTTCAGGAGTCAGGATTGCCTCTATCTTGGCATTCAACTGCTCCCTATCGGCCTTCATCTGCTGCATCATTGCCTCCCTGTCGGGACGTTGGCCACTCTGCATTGCCTTTTCGCGCTCAGCCCTGCGGGCTTCCATTTGCTCCTTATAAATTGCAGCAACCTTTGAAGCCTGCTCCTGCGACAAATCAAGAGTCTTTGTCAGCTTTGCGACCCTAGCCTTAATCATCTCCTCAGGATTCATTCCCCTTGGACCACCAGGTCCCATACCAGGCCCCATACCTTGAGGAGCCATCTCTCCAAAATTCTGCGCATACATTGAGTTGCCTGCAATTACCATTGCCACAACTGCCATAATTGTAAAAAACTTTTTCATCTCTCCTTTAAATTGATTCTTTTATAAGACTCCGGATATGTAAAAAAGTTTAAAATTCCCTATCTAATCCTATTCTGACCTATATCCGGTATCTTCTGACAATTGTGGAGAGAGTGCCGCCTCTACAGCCAATTTGTCGCACCTCTCATTCTCAGGATGCCCGGCATGACCCTTTATCCAGAAAAAAGAGACTCTATGTCTCTGGTAAACCTTCAGGAAACGCTCCCACAAATCTGGATTTTTCTGCTTTTCAAGCCCCTTTGACAACCATTTTTTTAACCACCCCTCATTTACTGCCTTTACCACATAAGAGGAGTCACTATAAATATGCACAATGGCATTTTTCCTCTTTATTGCCTCCAAACCAACTATAACGGCAAGCAGCTCCATCCTGTTGTTGGTTGTGCAGGAGTACCCGGCAGACAACTCCTTGTAATGGGCTCCGCACCTCAATACAACACCATAGCCGCCAGGGCCTGGATTTCCTCTGCTGGCACCATCAGTAAAGAGGTAAATTATAGAATCATCCATCTTGCCGATATTGTCTTGCCTACTCAATTACAGGCTTGTGGTTATTATGCGGCCTCTCCTTTGACTCAAACTCCTTTACCGGAAGCGGATTTGCCCTCAACTCATCATATTGTTTGCGGTTGTTGTAAACATCTATAGCCATATAGATTGAAGAGAGCATGGACTGCGGATTTGCCTTGCCTTGTCCGGCAAGATCATATGCTGTTCCATGGTCTGGCGAAGTTCTTACAATAGGTAATCCGGCAGTAAAATTGACACCCTCATCAAATGCAAGCGATTTGAATGGAATCAGACCCTGGTCATGGTACATTGCAAGAACCGCATCAAATTTGTACTGCATGTTTATGCTGAAAAAGCCGTCGGGAGGATATGGGCCAAAGGCCAATATACCCTCTTCGTTTGCCTTTTTGATTGCAGGTGCTATCACATTTATCTCCTCTTCTCCCAACAATCCCCTATCTCCTGAATGTGGATTAAGGCCGAGCACTGCCAATTTCGGCTTCACTATTCCAAAATCGCGCATCAGAGACTCATTCATGAGTCTGAGTTTGCTCAAAATCCTCTCCTCTGTTATCGCTGCCGGCACCTTCGACAATGGAAGATGGTTGGTTGCAACACCAACTCTCATATTGTCTGCACAAAGGAACATAAGACCATCCTTGGCTCCAAACTCCGCTACAAGATACTCGGTATGACCTGGGAATCTGAATGTCTCTTCATTTACCGCACGCTTGTTGAATGGAGCCGTAACCAGCACATCAATCAATCCCTCCTTTAACTCCTGAACACCCCTTTCCAGAGCAGCTATCGCTGCCATAGATCCCTCATGAGTCTGTTGACCCGGCTCTATTGGAGTGTTTTCTGCGACGCAATTGACTATATTTACCCTCTTTGGATGAGCATCTTTTGCAGATGATACAACATTAGTGTTTATATTTTCAGTCTCTGATATCTGTTTTCTATAAAATCCAAAGGCCTTTGAAGAGCCATAAACGACAGGGGTACACATTTCAAGTACACGGGCATCCGACAATGTCTTTATAATAATCTCATAACCAATACCATTTGTATCACCCTGCGTAATTCCAACTATAATTTTTGCCATATATCCCATAAAAATTAAAACCTCGCAAGGTACAAATTTTTTTTTTCATATCTTTGTCTTATGGCAAATATTCTTGAGTCCGACATAAAATTCCTCCCTGGCGTAGGTCCCAAAAAAGCAGAGCTTCTCAACAAGGAGCTGGGCATTTTCACTTTTAGGGATTTGCTCTATTTTTTTCCTTTCAGATATATTGACAGAAGCCGCATATACTCAATATCGGAGCTTGCTCCATCAATGGCATATATTCAAGTAAGAGGAAAGATTGTATCTGTCATGGAGGCGGGAAATACACCGGCCAACAAGAGACTTGTAGCCATACTCAAAGATCCCACCGGGACTATGGAGCTGATCTTTTTCAAAGGAATAAAATGGGTGAAGGAGAAGCTTAAACCAGGAAGCGAATTCATTGTCTTCGGAAAGCCTTCGGAGTTCAACGGAACTATAAATATGGTTCATCCTGAATTGAGCCTTACAACAGCAGAGGCCATCTTTGGCGGCAGTCCTATCATGGGTGTCTATTCCAGCACAGAAAAGCTCAAAAACAGCGGATTAGGCAACAAGGCCTTCGCAAAGCTCCAATATACACTTATTGAGAAATATCTGTCGGGAGTACCTGAGACCCTACCTGAACATATAATGAGAAGAAAAGGACTGACACCTCTTCAAACGGCACTCAGGAATATACATTTCCCCATTAATGAACATGAACTGCTCAAAGCTCAGACAAGGCTGAAATATGAAGAATTATTTTACCTTCAATTGAGTCTTCTTAAGCAGAAAAGCATTAGAACGAGCAAATCAGGAGGATTGGTTTTCAAGAGAGTTGGAGATGCTTTCAACAAATGTTATTCATCACTTCCATTTCCATTGACAGGTGCCCAAAAGAGGGTAATTAAGGAGATGAGGGCAGATATGTGCAGCGGAAGGCAGATGAACAGACTTTTGCAAGGAGATGTAGGAAGCGGGAAAACACTTGTAGCTCTGCTTACTGCACTTATTGCCATTGACAACGGATACCAGGCCTGCATTATGGCACCCACAGAGGTCCTGGCACAGCAGCATTTCAAGGGAATCTCAAAGTTTCTATCGGCAACCGATGTAAAGACCGGTCTATTGACAGGCAGTACCAAAACAAAGGAGCGCAAACTCCTTGCAGAGAGCCTTAAAAGTGGAGAACTTGACATTCTGGTGGGGACACATGCCTTGATAGAGGATAGTGTGGAGTTCAGAAATCTCGGACTGGCCATTATTGATGAGCAACACAGATTCGGTGTTGACCAGCGGTCAAAATTATGGAGCAAATCTGAGATTACACCCCACATCCTTGTAATGACAGCCACACCTATACCGCGAACACTCGCGATGACATTGTATGGCGATCTTGATGTATCAGTAATTGACGAACTGCCTCCAGGACGCAAACCTATACAGACCATCCATGCAACAGAGGCCCAAAGGGCAAGAATATATGCTTTTATGAAGCAGCAGATAAAGGCCGGACGGCAGATTTTTATTGTCTACCCTCTTATAAAGGAGAGTGAAAAGATGGACTACAAGAATCTGGAAGAGGGGTATATGAACATCATTGAAGAGTTCAAGGCTCCGGAATATGTAACAGCCGTTGTGCATGGCAAACAAAAGAATGAAGACAAGGCCTATGATATGGATCTCTTTGCCAAAGGAAAGGCGCATATTCTGGTTGCCACCTCTGTAATTGAAGTTGGCGTTGATGTTCCAAATGCATCGGTTATGATAATAGAGAGTGCTGAACGCTTCGGTTTGAGCCAGTTGCACCAGTTAAGGGGAAGGGTCGGAAGAGGATCGGAGAAATCTTACTGTATACTCATGACAGGATATAAATTGAGCAAGGAGAGCAGACAACGCATTGATCTGATGTGCCAGACCCAGGACGGATTTGAACTGGCCGAAGCAGATTTGAGAATGAGAGGCCCGGGAGACCTTGAAGGAACTAGCCAAAGCGGCCTTGCAATGGACCTCCACATAGCCAATCTCGGACGCGACTCCCAGATTATGGAAGACTCAAGGCGGTTGGCCCAGGAGATTCTAGATACAGACCCCCTTCTGGAAAAGCCGGAAAACAGAGTACTCAGAGAGCAACTCCAGCTTCTGCGAAAGGTTGGCAAGGAGGCAAAGGATTACTCACAAATCAGCTGATCTGATTTTACATCATATCTGTGATACTATGATTTGAATATGACAACTAATAATAAAAATTCTATAATATGAAATATATTGGGGCACATGTAAGCGCAAGCGGTGGTATCTGGAATGCACCCGCAAACGCAAATGAAATAGGGGCAAATGCCTTTGCTCTGTTTACCAAGAATCAAAGGCAATGGGTTGCCAAACCACTTACTGATGAAGAGATAAAGAGATTCCGCGAGGAGTGTGACAAATATGGCTATACGGCCGGACAGATTCTGCCACATGACAGCTATCTCATAAATTTGGGAAGTCCGGATGATGAAGGACTACAAAAGTCAAGAGGTGCATTCATTGAGGAGATGAGAAGATGTCAGGCCCTTGGTCTGGACAGATTGAACTTCCATCCTGGCAGCCATCTGAAGGCAATCTCAATCGAAGAGTGCTTGAAAAGAGTGGCTGAATCAATAAACATTGCCCTTGACAAGTCAGAAGGTGTTACAGCTGTAATTGAAAACACCGCCGGACAGGGAAGCAATGTAGGATTTGCTTTTGAACACCTCGCAGAAATCATCAGGCAAGTTGAAGATAAAAGTAGGGTTGGAGTATGTATTGACACCTGCCATGCCTTTGCGGCAGGATATGACCTCTCAACAGAATTGGGTTTCAATCAGGTATTTGATGAATTTGACAGGATCATCGGATTCAACTATCTTAAAGGAATGCACCTTAATGATGCCATGAAACCAGTCGGAAGCAGGGTTGACAGACACAGCAGTCTGGGTGAGGGAAAACTTGGAATTGTACCATTCCAAATGATTATGAAAGATGAAAGATTCAATGATATTCCACTGATTATGGAGACCCCAGACCCTAATATCTGGAAGAGAGAGTTGGATCTGCTGAGAAGTTTTGAAATTTAAATCGAGACTCTTGTAAGAAAGAGAACAGAAACAAAAAAGGTTGGCCCGTAGGACCAACCTTTAATTATTTGCGATTATCAACTACTCACACTCAATGATTACAACACGGTTAGTTTGAGGTGTGCTTAGAGGTTGCTCATCAGGTTGGGCAATCTTGATAATCAACTGCTCTGGATTTACGCCAAATTTCTCTGTCAATGCCTCATAAACAGCATTTGCACGTTTAGCTTTCAATTTGTTGTTATAGTCAACAGAGCCTGTACCTTTATCTGCAGAAGCAAGAAGGATAAACTTCTTGTCTGGAACCTGTTTCATGACATCAGCCATGTAACCTAGGTTAACCATCTCTTTCTCTGTGATATTTGACTTGTTTATATTGAAGAATACTGCCCAGTCTCCTACAACAGGATACATCTCCTTAACTACTTTTGGAGCTTTAGCTTTCTCTGCAGCCAACTCTTTTGCAATAGCATCTCTTGAAGCCTGAGCTTTTGCCAACTGGTCTTTCAAATCGTTGATCTGGCCAAGATACTGGGCACTGTTATCAACAAATGTAATATCAGAAGCTCTCTTGAATGTTCTTACAGGGAACTTGTAAGTAACACCTGCAGTAACAGCAACAAGACCCTCAAATTTGTCGCCAAAAACAACTTTATCGAATCTCTCGTTAACCATCATCAATTTAGCCTCAAGGTTGATATCCAACCATTTTGTAATTCTAAGGTTATTCAATAGGCCGAAGTTTGCAACGATCTCATTAACACCGTCAGGTTCTTTGTCGTTCCAAGATTTACCCCATCCGAAACCGACGTAAGGAATCAAATCCCAGAAACGCTCCTCTTTATAACCGCTGATTGCATTTGAGATATTCCACATAAAATCTCCATGAAGATTCAATGTTCTGAATTTTTCCTCATAGTAATTACCCTCTTCCCAAGCCTCAGAGTAAGGAGTCTTACCATATCCGCAACCTAAAACCTGCAAACCGGAATATTGGAAACGCACACCTACAGAAGGAGTTATCCATTTACCTAGTGAAATATCCAACGCAGAGCCAAATCTTCTTCCAAAAGAATCATGACTGTCATTCTCACCCATATATACCTGAACTCCATATCCTGCTGATATGAACCAGTTATCAAAGAAACGATTTGTCAAATATGGGCCTCTCTTAGTCTTCTCCACTGCTGTTGTCTGCTGTGCATTTGCAAAGACACATGACAACAAGATTACTGACAATAAAAATAATTTTTTCATATGTTTTGGATTTAGTTAGTAATTATTTCTTAAACGTATCCTTCAAGCCTGTTGTTTTATTGAAGACAGGCTTTTCTGGAGTGGAATCCTTGTCCTGAATAAAATAACCGAGACGCTCAAACTGTACAGCAATTCCGCTGTTGTCTTCCAACAGTGCAGGTTCAGCATATCCTGTAACGATTCTCATTGAATCAGGATTCAAATAATCCTTGTAATCCTTTCCTTCAGGAATTGAATCCATGAACGGCTCGGTGAACAGGCGGTCTACAAGTCTTACCTCAATCTCTTTGGCATGCTGCACTGAAACCCAATGTATTGTTCCCTTTACAGATCTCCACTCTCCTGCTCCAGGTTTTGACGTAGGGTCATAAGTACATTTTATCTCAATTATATTTCCATTTTCATCCTTGACAACCTCCTCACATTTTATGATATAGGAGTATTTGAGACGTACTTCTCCACCCGGTTTCAAACGGAAATATTTCTTTGGAGGCTCCTCCATAAAGTCGTCACGCTCAATATAAAGTTCACCTGTAAATGGAACAATCCTCTTTGCTCCGTCAGGATCAGCAGGATTCAAAGGTGCTGCGAACTCCTCAACCTGACCCTCAGGCCAGTTGGTAATAGTAAGTTTTACAGGGTCAAGAACTGACATATACCTGTTTGCACGCTTGTTCAAATCCTCCCTCACGCACCACTCCAACAATGAAAGGTCAATTGTATTGTCTCGCTTTGCCACACCAACTTTCTCAGCAAAAAGTCTGATACTCTCAGGTGTATATCCCCTACGGCGGATACCGCAGATTGTAGGCATACGAGGATCATCCCAACCTGTAACAAAATTATTTCTTACTAGTTCCAGCAACTTTCTCTTGCTCATTACAGTATAGGTAAGATTCAATCTTGCGAACTCATACTGATGGGATGGGAAAATTTCAAGTTTCTCTATGAACCAATCATATAAAGGACGGTGCACATCAAACTCCAAAGTACAGATTGAGTGGGTAATTCCCTCAATTGAATCACTCTGGCCATGCGCATAGTCGTACATCGGATAAATACACCATTTGTCTCCTGTTCTGTGGTGATGCGAGAAATTTATCCTATACATCAACGGATCACGGAACATCATATTCGGATGTGCCATATCAATTTTGGCACGCAAGACCTTCTCACCCTCCTTATATTTACCCTCACGCATCTCCTGGAAAAGTTTAAGGTTCTCCTCAACGCTTCTGTCACGATATGGACTGTTCACGCCAGGCTGGCTCACAGTACCTCTATTAGCCCTTATCTCCTCCTGGCTCTGGTCATCCACATATGCAAGGCCCTTTCTGATCATATCACAAGCCCACTCATACAGCTGCTCAAAGTAGTCTGATGCATAGAACTCATTGGCCCATTCAAAGCCAAGCCATTTCACATCCTCCTTGATTGAATCTACATACTCCACATCCTCTTTTGTAGGGTTCGTATCATCAAAACGGATGTTTGTCTTTCCACCATATTTTTTTGCCAATCCAAAATTCAAGCATATGCTCTTGGCATGTCCTATATGAAGATAGCCATTAGGCTCTGGCGGGAAACGGGTAAGTATTGACTTATGCTTACCGCTGGCCAAATCGCTCTCAATTATCTCTTCAAGAAAATTCAATTGACGCTCAGATGCTTGCGCCTCATTATTCTTAATCTCTTCCATTTCACAAAATTTAACTCACAAATATAGAAATTATAGCTCAAATTTCCCAAAAACAGGAATAAATATGTACCTTCGCACACAAATTTGTGAAAAGTCAGATACCATGATAAAATCAATGACAGGTTACGGCAAGGCTGAATGCCTGCTTCCCGACGGAAAAATAACATTTGAAATACGCTCACTGAATGGCAAAAATGCAGACATCAGCATTAAGTCATCAATAATTCCACGAGATAAAGAGCTGGAAACAAGGCAATTCATTGCAAAAGAACTCCAACGCGGAAACATTGATCTGTTTGCTACAATAGAGCAGAATGCCGGTACAAACGCCAAAACAATAAACAGGGAAATGTTCCTGGAATACTACAAACAAATTGCATCAATTCAGAACACTTTGGATTATGAGTGCGATGCAACAGGCCTCTTCTCTACAATTCTAAAGATGCCGGATGTAATGGAGACACCCAAACAGGAGATTACAGAAGAGAGCTGGGAAAAGATGTACAGCGCTATCAAGGAGGCTGTTGCAGCCTTGGGCAGTTTCCGTGAAAAAGAGGGAGCCATTCTGTACAAGGATGTAACCGGCCGAGTTGCCCTCATAGAGTCATTTGTATGCGAGGTTGAAAAATATGAGAAGGAGCGAACCGACAATATAAAGGAGCGTCTGAAGAGCCGCATAGAGGAGCTTGGAGCATCGCCGGATGAAAACAGGCTTGAGCAGGAGATCATCTACTATCTTGAGAAACTCGACATAAATGAGGAGAAGGTTCGTCTGCGCCAACACTGCAAATACTTTATGGAGACAATAGACAATGAGCCGTGTCCGGGCAAGAAACTGGGCTTCATCGCACAGGAGATGGGACGTGAAATCAACACGATGGGTTCAAAGGCCAACCACGCAACAATACAGCAGTGGGTTGTAAAGATGAAAGATGAACTTGAGAAGATAAAGGAGCAGTCCCTGAATATTCTTTAGGAACTTGTCGCAACATTAAGGAACCGTCCGGAACAGTTACTTGTTCTCCGGACGGTTTTTCTCTTCAAGATATTTTCTGAAGATGACACTCTCCTTCATAGGAAAGAGTTTCAGAGAGTAGTCAAGCCACCTTATGGCAAGGTCAAACCCCTCAAGCATTTCACAACCTACAGCAATATTATACGCTGCACAGGCAGATCTCCTCGGGCTACCATTCTCCGCTATTGCTGTCCATTTTTCAATTGCCTCCTCCCATTTGAAATCAAGTGCCAGCTGATGCGCCTCATCCCACATTGTATCACCGTCACAATTGAAAAGAAGCCTCTCCTGGGTAATCCACTGTGGCGAAAGGTCACTACCCAATATGGTCCCTATCTTCTTTGATATATCTGGAAGGTATCTTGCAATTGCAGCCCCCATATCCCTTGATGAGACCGAAGCATCAACAAAGAGGTAGAGACTGTCAGTGACGGTTGTCGCATAAACAAGGGTATCAGCAGCGGCATCATAAATATCAAGAGCAACGGCAAACGGTACCGTAACATTGCTTCCCTCATATTGTGAATATAAAGATCCTGTATTGACCGAATATGGCAAGAAATGGAGATTACGCACAAAAATCAAAAGATTGGCACCACTGTTTGCCGACAAGTCCCTCAGATATTCACGGCTCTCTCCCGACAATTTTTCACCTCCATCACCTGGAAAGCCCAAAAACTCATTTCCACGAATTCCCCATACGGCAACAGACCCGTGGCGAAGCCCACGATCCTCCTCAATCTTCTCAGCCACACCGACCGCAACGTTTCCTACCCTTACACTATCATATCTATTTTTGCCTGAAACAGGAAAGAGAGCAGCAGTCCGCGCCTGTGGCAAAGCGATCTTTGCCTGTTGCCTTACATCAACATTCATATAATGCACCTGCGGGGCACATGAGACGAAGCAGGATATAATTGCCACAAAAAGGGATAGAAGATATATTTTACAATCTGTTTTCATACCGGTCATTATTTATCAGGAGACAAAAATAAGAAAAAAAGGCCAACCCTAAGGTCGGCCCAATCTGTTTTGTAAAATATGTGCCAATTTGCAGGTATTGTGTGTGTATTACATCTGCATACCGCCACAAACTGAAATTACCTGACCTGTAACATAGCTTGACAAATCACTGCCCAAGAATACGCAAACATTTGCAATATCCTCAGGAGTTCCACCTCTTCTTAGCGGAATCTTCTGTGCCCAACCCTGTTTTACCTCCTCAGGAAGCTGGTTTGTCATCTCAGTAATGATAAAGCCAGGAGCAACAGCATTGGCACGTACACCACGTGAGCCCAACTCCTGTGCAATTGATTTTGCCAAACCGATCATACCTGCTTTTGATGCAGAGTAGTTACATTGTCCTGCATTGCCATGAACGCCTACAACAGAACTCATATTGATAATTGAACCGCCTCTCTGACGCATCATCACAGGAGTAACTGCATGTACAAAGTTGAATGCCGATTTCAAGTTTACTGCAATAACTGCATCCCACTGTGCCTCAGACATACGCATCATAAGACCATCTTTAGTGATACCTGCGTTGTTAACAAGAATATCAAGCTTTCCAAACTCTTTAACAACCTGCTCGACTGTTGAATGGGCCTCCTCAAATGAAGCCGCATTTGATGCAATAGCCAACACTTTTACACCATATGCTTCAATCTCTTCTTTGGTTTTAAGACCATTCTCATCAATTACAAGATCTGTAAATGCTATATTTGCACCCTCTTGTGCATATTTGATGGCAATTGCTTTACCAATGCCTCTTGCAGCGCCAGTAATAAGCGCAACTTTTCCCTCTAACAATTTCATTTCTGTATATTTTAGGTTTTAAATAAATTCAGCTATCAAATCATACTCGTTTGCCCCGACAATCCTGACTCTGGCAAATGAGCCTATCAAGGATTCAGGCAGGGCATCAATTCCATACTTTGCATAGAAGCTCTCCTTGCCCACAAGGATTTCACCATCTACCTCCGGACTTTCATACTGCGACCGGGCAACAAAGACGCCATCTGTAAAAGAATCTACAATCACTCTCTCTTCGCTTCCAATTCTTGCATTATTGCAGTCAAATGAGATACCCGACTGGAGTTCCATCAGCTCTTCATAGCGTTTCTGCTTTGTACTCTCCCTTACACTATCCTTGAAGTTGGCGGCACCAAAGGTTCCCTCCTCTTCTGAATATGTAAAGGCTCCCAGACGCTCTATCCTGTTCTTCTCAACAAATGCAAGCAGCTTTTCAAACTCCCGTCTATCCTCACCAGGGTGACCGACAATCATTGTTGTCCTCAGGACAACACCAGGCACCTTGGCACGTATATCATCTATGATCTTTTGTGTTGCGGGGCCATCTATTGAGCGGCGCATTGCTGCAAGCACCTTGGATGATGCGTGTTGCAACGGAATATCAAGATATTTGCAGATCTTTGGATTGCTTCCCATTATATCAAGGACATCCTGTGGAAACTGTGCCGGATATGAATAGTGGAGTCTTATCCACTCTATTCCGTCAATGCCACACAATCTCTCGAGAAGTGGAGCCAAAGCTCTCTTGCCATAGAGATCAAGTCCATAATATGTTGTATCCTGAGCTATGACTATAAGTTCCTTGACACCTTTTGCCGCCAACTCCTGGGCCTCCTTGACAAGTTGCTCCATAGGTACAGATATATGCTTGCCTCTGATATGTGGAATGGAACAATATGAACATGTCCTGTCGCAACCTTCCGAAATCTTCAAGTAGGCATAATGCGACGGAGTTGTAAGATAACGTGCAGTGTCAAGACTCTTCTCATCAATAACACCCAACACCTTTAGCAACGACTCTGTATCAAAAGCACCAAAGAAAGCATCAACCTCAGGCATCTCTGCCTCAAGCTCGACCCTATAACGTTGGGAAAGGCATCCAAAGACAAAAAGATGCCCTATCAGCCCTCTGTTCTTTGCCTGGATAGCCTCAAGAATCACATTAATTGATTCAACCTTGGCATCCTTAATGAAACCGCAGGTGTTGATAATGACGGCATCCACAATGCTCGAAGGGTTGCCGGCTATATCATCTTCTGTAGGAAGCGGTGCATCCTCAGGGAGCAGTTCAACTCCAGCAGAGGCGATCTTTGCCATAAGATGCTCCGAATCCACACGGTTCTTTGAACATCCCATAGTAATAACCTGCACCTTTCTGGGCCTTATGTATGTAAAATCCTTTTTCAAGACAGTATATGTTATTCAGCTTTTTCCTCTTCCTCCTGTACAAAATCCAAAGAGGCATTATCTTTAAGGCAACTGTACCACTCCACAACCTTTTTCATGTGCGAAGCATAAAAGCGGTCTTTGTCATAATCAGGCAACACCTTTGCAAAGAACTCTTTAAGCACCTCAGGCTTGCTCTTTCCGGCAGGTGCATTCTCCTCACCCAATACCTCATGCATTTTCTCAAAAACATACTGCAAACGTACCTCGTCTGTCTCAGTAAAAATTGAAATATCTGCCAATGATGTAATTCTTGCACTAATGCCAAAACATGCTCTCTTCTTTGTTACAAGCGACTCCACAACAACTCCGGCATTTGCCTGTGATAAATAAAGGAATAGACCTGGTTGTCCTGATATTGACAACACTTTTTTCAAATCTGTTTTCATAAAATTTTTATTTGTCCAAATATTTATTGTTATGATTTTTTACCAAATCAATTGAAGCCCCTCTCCTTCTTGATTGTCTCATAGGCAAAGGCCACAGCCTTGAACTTCTCCTCAGCAGCCTTCTTCACATCAGCACCAAGAGATTCAACTCTGTCGGGATGATGCTTGAGTGCCATCTTCTTATAAGCCTTCTTGATCTCCTCATCCGTTGCATCCGGGCTTACTTCCAAAACTTTGTATGCATCTTCAAGTTTGTTTCCATACATGGCAAAGAGAGAATCACTCTCCTGCTGTGATATTCCCAAATATACTGCAATTCTCTTCAGCATATCAAGCTCCGCCGAACTTACATGGCTGTCGGCCTGAGCTATGCCAATCAGGTAATGGATAAGCTGAAGTCTCTGGGAAACATCCATATAGGTCTTTATCTGGGCACATACCTGAGGCAGGTCAATATCTTTTTTCAAAAGATCCTGAAGCACCTTCAGAGCCTGTGGAACTGCACCATCGCCAAAATTATTGCGGATAAAGCCCTTTACAAAATCAAGTTCGGAGCGCATCACCTTTCCATCGGCCTTCATTATGGCAGCAGAGAGAACAAGCAGTGAGACCATAAAACTGTTTCTCTGCTCATTATATCCATTGGATGCGAAACCGCCCTCCTGTTGTGAAGAGCCTTCAAACAGAGCCCCTAAAGAGTACCCTATCAAAGCACCGATCGGGCCTCCCAAAGCCCATCCTATTGCACCGGTTATCCACTTGCCTAATCCCATAATATCAATATTCCCTATATTCTACAAATTGCACATTGCATCGTAAACAGAGCGAATCTGCGGCAACAAGGCCCTTATGCCATCTGCAAAGATAATAAAATCAGCAATTGAAGCACGCTCCTGATCGCTCCATTGTGCCGACATTCTGCTGAGCACCTGCTCTCTGGTTGCATTATCCCTCGCCATAACCCTCTCTATCCTAAGTTCCAAAGGTGCCGATACAGTTACAGTTCTATCTGCACAAGCCTTTACAAGAGGCTTCTCCAACAAAATGGCCGACTCCATTATGACAAAAGGGGCATTGCAATAATCCCTGTCATACTTTAAAGCCTCCTTCCAGCTGCAAAAATCGCGCAAGACTGCAGGATGCACCAGTGCCTCAACCTTGGCCAGCAATTCTCTATCGTTGAATATCATTGAGGCAATAACTCCGCGTTGAATCACACCATCCTTTACAATAGAGTTTCCGAGCAGTCCAATCATCTCTTCACGCAACTGCAAATCCGAATCATACAGAAATTTTGCCCTATAATCAGAATCATAGAGAGGTATCCCCATCTTTCCAAAAATATTTGCAACATAGCTTTTGCCACTTCCTATTCCACCTGTACACCCCAAAACTCTCATAACAGACTCAATTTTCAAGAAACACAAGACTATAAAAAGCCATACCTGACCTCTAATTTACAAGACACTCTATAAAACGTGGTTCTGTACGCACATCAAAAACCCCGTCGGGATACTGCAGCAACATAGGCCTCACTATATTTGACCTTCCTATTGAATCACAGTCAACTACAATTCTGAACTCAGAATCATTGATCTCCCTTTTTGAGGCAAACGGCATCCTGTAATATACGGTCAGCTCCTGCGGAATAAACAACACATTTGCTCCCGACGGGAAATTGAGCCCCTCAACCTTTACCTTCAGAGAATTTTCAAAGTACCTGACAACTGGCATTGAATAATATACATCTTCATTTGAATAGCTGACCCCACGTATAGTCTGGAGAGCAACTATTCCTTGAAGAGATTCATCGACATTACTATGCTTAATGCTTTGTGTGACTATGGAGTCTACCTTTGAAATTATCTTTTCATCTCCATAGATTACCACAGAATCAGGCCTGAGTGTCATCCCTGATGGAGCAGCATATTGGGGGGCAAAGGTTATGTTATGGTTCACCTGAACCGGAACCTTTTTGTTTGCCTGTTTGGGAAAATAGAAAAAGAGAGTATCAGAGGTGACTCCGTCCAATTTGAAATCATTTCCAAGATACTCCTGAACAGGCTCCTCCACCTCTGTTGTCAAAAGATAATATATATCCTCATGGTCCTTATAGTGCTTCAATTTTTTTGAGTCTACAGAGAGCACAATGACATTCTTGCCGGCCGAGACTCCGGAACGCTGCTGAAAAATAAAGAATCCTGTAGATTGTCCCCTGATGATCAGCGAATTTTCAGACAATGCGGAGCGGGCATGACCTGCGATGTTGCTTTTTACCTCAACTTTATAATCAAGTACAGCGGAGTACCGCTTTGTCATACGGTACATACTCCACATAAAAAAAGCCAAAAGAAGGGAAAAGGCCAAAATAATAAGGTCTCCCCCTCTTTTAGAAAAAAAATTATTTACAGATTCAAACCGCATTATTTTGCAGGTACATCTGTAATGTCCTTCACGATTGCGCTTCTGTCAACTCTAAGTTTTACATTATTGTCAACCTCCACAATAATATATCTCTCCTTGACCTCAGCAACAACTCCGTAGATACCGCCAATGGTAACAATCTTGTCACCTTTCTGCAATGAGTTCCTGAACTGCTCCAACTCCTTCTGTTTTTTCTGCTGCGGTCTGATCATAAAGAACCACATAACTACAAAAATAAGGAGCATCATCACCAAAAAGCTCCAGTTACCGCCGGCCGCCGCCTGCTGTTGAAGAATTGTCATAATCATTTTACTTGTACCTTTAAATTTTTAATATGTGACAAACTGCCGCCAATATGCCGGCCGCAATTGCAAATTTACACTATTCTGCCGAACCTACCAAACCTCTTCCGCTCTTGACTATTGTTCCCTCCTTGTACATTTTTTGGAGAACCCTGTCAAGAAGTCCATTGACAAAAATGCGGCTATTAGCTGTACTATAATACTTTGAAATATCCACAAACTCATTGATAGTTACCTTTAAAGGTATTGTCTCAAAGGTAACCGCCTCAGTTATGCCCATAACGATCAGTGCAAGATCCGTAGCAACAAGACGTTCCATATCCCAATTTGAGACAAAATCTGAAATGAGTTTTGTATACTCATCATATTTAACCAAAGACTGAGTCAAAAGTTTTTTGGCATATGCCTTGTCATCCTCATTCTGGAAAACATCTGGAATTGCTACTGATTCTGATTTTACAATCTGATTCATATTCTTGAGAATTGTACCCAACACATAACCCAAATCATCCATCCAGAAAAGACTCATCTCCTCAAGCATATCCTCAAGATAGGTATTGTCTTCAAGTTCAAGTTCAAATATCTTTCTGAAAAGATTACAATCCTCCTTCATGCTTCTGTCGGGATTTGACATATACTCCACGAAGTAGTCATTTGAGGAGATTGCCGCATACAACTTCTTGACAAATCCTTCATGATCTGCCCACAACAATCCGCGGCTTTCACAGAATTTTGTAAACTTGACATCATTTTCAAGTATCTCGACAAATTTGTTCTCCACAAATTTTCTGTTCGGATTGGCCTCTTCAGGTGTTGGCTTGAATTTTTTCAGACCCGTTTCTATCTTGGCTTCTGCGACCTTTTTCAAGGCCACAGGCAACTGCAACATGAAACAATATAGGTCCAAAGTCTTCTCGCAGGAAGCAATAAGTTCATTTTCAGCACCCACTAAAGAATCAGATCCTGCTACAATCCTACCAAAAAGAATCTTAAAAACTTTTACCCTGATTAATCTTCTGCTCAGCATATACAATAAATTTTAAAATATTTTGCAAATATAGGTTTTTGCCACAAAAAAATTTTATCTTTGTGAAACTTTTAAATAAAAAACACAAAAATTATGTACTTCGAAGATTTTGATAATGCGGGAGCGCAAGAGCGTAATGGTGAGGATGTATATTCCAAACCTGTTAGAGCTGGAAAAAGGACTTACTTTTTTGATGTAAAAGCCACAAAAAATAACGACTACTACCTAACCATAACTGAGAGCAAAAGAAGGGTTGACAAGGATGGCAGATTCATTTATGACAAACATAAAATTTTCCTTTACAAAGAGGATTTTGAAAAGTTCACAGAGAGTCTTCAAGAGGTGATTGAGTTTATCAAAGAGAGATGTCCGGTTACAGAGAGAGTTGCCGAAGTTCCGCAAGAGGAGGAGAAGACAAACAATTTTACAGATGTTGACTTTGATCAGCTATAGGTTTGAATCTTACAAAACGTTCTGCACAAAATACAGAACATTACAAATAATAGAACATAAGGAGGGAGTTTGAAACTCCCTCTTTTTTGGTTTCACTTTATTTTTTTACTATGTCCCACAAAAATTATTTTTCAATCAAGAATTTCATTCTTTCAGCATTAATTGCAGCATCCTTTATCGGATGCAAATCATCATCAAGCACAACAATAGAAAACGGAGGAAACAATCAGGAAGTTACCATTGAAGAGGAGCTGAATGGCATAATGCGGAACAACAGTGCCGTAGGTCTCGTTGTAGTCGCTGTCAAAGAGGGTAAAATCATCTACAACAAATCTTTGGGCTACAAAGATCTTGAGACAAAGAGTCCTATTGCCGACAATGACATTATACGTATAGCATCAATCTCCAAAACTTTTGTAGCAACTGCTATCCTACAATTGGTAGAGAGCGGCAAACTGTCGCTTGACAGTGATGCTGCCGAGATTATGGGATTCAAAATCAGGAATCCAAAATATCCTGACACTCCAATTACAATCCGTATGCTGCTTTCTCACACATCAAGCATGAGCGATTCAAACGGATACTTTACCCTCGACAAATTGAATCCGTCTGCTTCCGCTACATGGAATAAAGCATGGAGTGATTATACACCGGGTTCAAAATACCAGTATTGCAATTTAGGCTACAATACTCTTGGAGCAATAATTGAAAAGGTAAGCGGTGAGAGATTTGACCAATATATAATGAACCACATACTTAAACCTCTCAATCTGTATGGCAGCCACAATGTGCATGAACTTGACTCCAACAGATTCATAAAATTGTACACATTCAACTCAAGCAACTACTCTCATGTAGAATCAAAATCAGCATACCAATCAATAGAGAGCGAACTTGAGAACTATACCATGGGTTACTCAACTCCACTATTTTCTCCAACAGGAGGTCTGAAGATCTCGCCTGTAGATCTTGCCAAAGCCATGATGATGCACATGAACTACGGATCTTTGGATGGTGTAAAGATTCTTGACAGCGCAACATGTTCAATGATGCAGTCTATGATTACCCCTACAAACTATACAAACGAATACTATGGTTTGGGAATGATCACAACTGACAATCTGTTGAAAGGACACACATTGATCGGACATGACGGTCTTGCACTTGGTGCATACACTGCTATGTACTGGAGTACCGACAGAAAATATGGCTTCGTAGTGGCTACAAACGGATGTAGCGGAAGAACCAACTACGACTTTGCAAATATATTGTGCGAATCTGTTGAGTGCCTCTACAAAAATCTGATTAAAGAATAATACGCACATCACCAGATAAAGCTACGATATAGAAATCCGTAACCTTCCAATAAATGGTTACGGATTTTTATTTGCAAAAATAAGGACCAAAACGGAAATAAATTTGGTAAAATAAGAAAAAAGGTATACATTTGCAGTCCAAACCACAAAACGGTACCATGGCCGAGTGGCTAGGCAGCGGTCTGCAAAACCGTGTACAGCAGTTCGACTCTGCTTGGTACCTCCAAAAAAACCTCTCACTTTTATGAGAGGTTTTTCTTTTTATGCAGATTTAACAATCCTTATCTGAACAGAAGTGATGTAATCATGGATGACAACTCTTCAAGATACTTTGCATCCACATCATCAAAGGTCGAAAGTTCTTTGCTGTCAATATCCAATACCGCAGCTACGCCATTTGCAGAACCATCAGATACCTCTGAGTTTTTTCCCTTAAAAACAGGCACAACTATCTCTGAACGTGACAATGAGCTACAGGCTATATGTCCTGGGAACTTATCAACATCAGGAACTACCAAGGTCCGAGCCTCTCTCCAGGCAGATCCGCAAACACCCCTCCCATATTTGATACGAGTACATGCCAAAGGGCCTTGAAAAGGACCAAGTACTAGCTCCTCTTCAAACTCCTTTCCAGATGCAGAAGCTGTACCATCACTCTTTCGAATAGATTTTACCAAATAAAAACCGACCCAGAAAAAATCAAAGGCCTCCTTGAGGATTGCTGCCACATTCGCAAGATTGGCAATCAGGTCCTCTTCCCCAGATATTATAGTCTCTATCTGAGGGATAATCTCTTTATATCGCTCCTCCTTGTCTGTTGATGTCAATACGAGCTGTTCCATAATAAGTATGAGTCAAGGCGTACCTGTAGGCATGCCATGTTTTCTTCTATTCCACGTAGAGCACCAGTCCCTTAAGGTACTCACCCTCCGGATGATATATATTGACAGGATGATCTGCAGGCTGAGTGAGCCTATGCAGAATACGGACTCTTCTGCCAGTTTGCGCCGCTGCAGAAAATATTGCCAGAGCAAAAGCATTCTTGTCAACCACCTGAGAGCAGCTGTAGGTGAAAATTATACCTCCGCTTCTAACCTTCTCAATAGCCATGGCGTTAAGTTTCTTATACGCCCTCAACGCATTGTCCAAGGCACCTCTGTGCTTTGCAAAAGCGGGTGGATCAACAATCATCAGATCATATTTTCCGGTCTCACATTTTCTCATGAACTCCAATGCATCCTCGCAATAGGATGTATGTCTCTCCACAAAATCATTTTTCTTCTCCTGAAGAGGATCTGCGTCTGAAGAACTGCAACCATTCAGGGCAACATTCTTGTCAACCAGATTCATGGCTCTCTGTGAACTGTCAACAGAATCTACAGACAAAGCCCCTCCTGACAGGGCGTATATTGAAAAACCGCCAGTGTAGCAGAAAAGGTTCAAGACCCTCTTGCCACGTGCATAAGTTCCAACCAGACTCCTGTTATCTCTCTGATCAAGGAAAAAACCTGTTTTTTGTCCCTCAACCCAATTGACTATAAATTTGTTTCCATTTTCATAAACTACGTCTTCAGATGGAGCCTCTTTTCCCTCTGCAACCCAAATGAATCCATCCTTCAAATTAAGGCCAGCTTTAAATGGAGCTGTCCCTGAACTCTTGTCATAAATGGCAGTGAGAGACTCTCCATATACACTCCTGAGAGCCTCGGCAATAGCAGACAATGAAAGGAACATTCCTGCTGAATGGGCCTGTATTACAGCAACAGTGCCATAAATGTCGATTATAAGTCCGGGCAATGAATCTCCCTCCCCATGAACAAGTCTGTATGCATTGGTATAGCCTACAAGATTATCCTTAAGATTATCAGAAGCCGCACTATCCTTCACAAGGCCCAATGATTTACGCTCATTATACGCCCTGCCAATAGCATCCGCCCAAAAGTTGTTGTCTATGGGAATATCCTCGAAGGATAGTATACGCACTGTTATTGAACCAATCTGAAAATGGCCCTTGCCCAAAAATTCTCTGTCATGTGAATAGACCTCAACGACATCACCCTCTGCAGGCTCCTCCTCCTTTCTGCCCAACTCTATCTTTTGCACTGCACCAGAAAAGACCCACGGATGGAACCTTTTCAAAGATTCACCCTTACCCTTTTTTAGAATAATTTTTGCCATATTGCCAATAGTGACGGCTATTCGCCCTTTTAATCAATATTAAACGACAAAGGTACCACCCATCAGGCAATACCTTTCAATCTTTTATACATTTCAAGACATACCCACGCATCAATCGCCGCATATTTCAACTGAGCTTCAGAAAGTTGAGCACTCTCCCAATTTGAAAGCTGCTGTGATTTGGAGACTCTCTTCTTCAAAATGATTGCTGCCATCTTTCTCACACTCTTCTCCTCTATTCCATAATCTCCCGCAAGCTTCTGCAGATCCACGAATCCGTCGGGAAGAAATTTGTTGTACTGGCAAAGGCCCTTGATATCATCATGGACCGCAGCTCCAATTTTGAGGATGCTTCCATTAGCAAGCAGATTGGCCAATTTTTCAGGCACTCCCACCTGCTGGAGCCTGAATATATATGCCCTCTCCGGTCCCGACAGCTGGAGTATTGCCATTCTATTGCGGGGCACCTTTGGCACAAAACACGGCTTTGTCTCAGTATCAAAGCCTATTGCCGGCTGTGACGACAAATATTCAATTGCAGCATCAAATTTCTCATCCTCCTTCTCTATCACCTCTATTACACCGGAGAACGTTGCAAACTCCAATCCTTCAAGCTCTTCCGATGTTATATGTTGTGCATAGACCATATCTACTCCATTATTTTGTTTATTTCATTATACGAATATGGGACAAGAGCCTCAAGTCTGCTCAAATTCTCTTTGCTGACATATCTTCTTGAAATTGGAACAAATACGGTTGTCATATCCTCTGTACCATACTCCCTTCCATATTTGAAGTTATATGAGAGATTGCCATTCTCATCAAGACAATCAGGGGCCAGGCCATAGGCAGGTACGGAGATGTAGGCATCCACCTTTCCATCTGTCGTTCTTAGTGCGAGATTCTTGTCTTCTCTCAAAGCCTGGTAACACTCAATTGCTGTAAATACAGCGGGATCAATAAATGCCAAATCTTCGGCAAGAACCTCATTGTAGACTCTTTTGCCATTGACGCTATATGCACGCAACTCCTCCACAGCCTTTACCAATGTATCCAAAAGGAAAGGATAGTGGGTACAGCCAAGAATGATATTTTTCATTGGAGCCTTGTTTCCGCTGGCAATATGTTTTTCAAGAAGAGTAACCAGATGGAACCTGGCATAGTTGGCAGCAGAGTTAAGCTGGAACTCAGTAAACTTACCATTCTCCTTCTTGTACAGAATATCATTTTTACCATAGGTAAAATTGTATGCAGGAAGAAGTTCCTCCTTTATATCCTCAGACCCCAAACCCATCTTAGGGCCCCTATAGTCAGCTCTTGGAGCAGTAAGTGCCACATTCACAAAATCCTTTTCCATATCAACAGACTCAGCAAAACCGGCACAAGCGTGGTTAACCACATTTATCTCCCCAGAATAGCCCTTTTCCGGATACATTTCCCTGATAGTCCTTTCGTAAGCATTTGAAGAGATTGTACCCTTTGTTGCCAACACTCCAACAGTCGTAGGCAACTGCAATGAATCCTTTTTGATATTGTCATAAAGGGCATTCACACCAGCATTAATGACTCCGATGACTCTTACTCCGGTACCGCTTCTGTCCAACATAACCTCTATATCATTCAATCCCCAGGCTGTTGCAGTATTGCAGGCAATCACCAGAATCTTTGACTTCTCCTTTACTCCGGCAGGAGTTTCATCCATAGGAGATTTATAGTATTTGTCCCCCAAAAGAAAAAGGGCATCTTTTACAACAAGTTCCTTAAAAAACTGTTCCTTCTTCTCTGCAGCATAGTTGCCATAAGGCATGTTTGCCATATCTCCAAGGAACGAAAAATTTTCTCCTGCAAAATCCGGAATGCCATCTGATCCCATCTTGCCTGTGATGTTATCCATTTTGTCAATTGACAACATTACCTCAAGTACTGTCAATCCGCCGGTACCCGAATCAAACACTCCAATAGGAAGCATCTTCTTGTCTTGAGGGAACTCCTCAAAATTTGCATAAAACCGCGAAGTCTTCTCTTCCAGAGCCTTCTTCATTATTGGAGACAGTTCAACCTTCTCATCATTTTTTCCAGAAGCTCCGCATGATACCAATATTGCAGATACAATAAACAGCGCAGCAAATCTTTTCAGCATATCCAATTTCATATTAACTCTATTTGTTATAACGGAAAGTACCATGTTTGCTTGTAAGAAGGACCTCAGCCTTGCCTGTCTCTGAGACTTCTACCCTACCTATTACCTTTGCCTCAATGCCATACTTGCCAGAGATGGCAACTATATCGTCAGCAATTTCAGCCGGCACATAGAACTCCATTCTGTGTCCCATATTGAATACCTTGTACATCTCTTCCCACGATGTTCCCGACTCCTGCTGTATCACCTCAAACAGACGTGGAGTATCAAAAAGGTTGTCCTTTACGATCTTCAGATTATCTACAAAATGGAGAATCTTGGTCTGTGCTCCACCTGAACAGTGGATCATACCATCAATTCTGCTTCTGAATTTGTCAAGAATCTCCTTCACAACCGGAGCATAGGTTCTTGTCGGAGAAAGGACAAGTTTTCCAAATGTAAGTCCGGTAACCTCATCCACCTCATCAAGTCTCTTTGAACCGGAATATACAAGCTCTTGAGGAACTGAAGCGTCATAGCTCTCCGGATATTTCTCTGCCAAATATTTAGCAAACACATCATGACGTGCAGATGTCAGTCCATTACTTCCCATGCCTCCGTTATACTCACTCTCATATACAGCCTTGCCATAAGACTGTAGGGCAACTATCACATCACCCGCCTTGATATTGGCATTGTCAATAACATCTGAACGCTTCATTCTGGCACATACGGTACTGTCTACGATGATTGTCCTTACAAGATCTCCTACATCAGCAGTCTC
>JAFQHE010000070.1 GCA_017398125.1 Bacteroidales bacterium | reverse complement strand
ATGGGGATCCACCTCTTCCCATACCGAACAGAGAAGTTAAGCCCATTAGTGCCGATGATACTGCTATACCAAGTGGGAAAGTAGGTAGCCGCCAACTTATTGAGACCTTCAGTCAGAAATGGCTGGAGGTCTTTTTTTTTGTTTAGTTTCTCCGGGTGTTATTTGTTCTATGTCCGGTGATCTCTTAGTTGTTAAGTCTCTGGTGTCTTCTTTGAATTTTCCCCAGAAGTTTATATGTGTATAGCTCCTGAATTTTTCAAGGGATTTGTCGGGTATGTACCTTTTTTTAATTCTGGTTTACTATTTTTTTTGCATGTCTAAATTATTTTACTATCTTTGTAATATCAAAATGATATTAGAATATAATCAAGGTTCAAATAATTTTTAGTATCTTTCTGATTTTGATTTTTGCGATATAATTTGTTTTGAGATCATTTAACAAAATTTAATACTTCATATTATGGAAAACAGAAACTTTGAGTACAATGGATGGAAGGTCAACGGTTTTTTGGCTTTGTTCCTAATTTTAGCTTTGATTGCTGGTTCTATATGGACAATCGTTCATGGTGCAATACTTGAGTCGCCTGCTTGGGTCATTTCTGGAGCACTCCTTTTTGTATTTTTCCTTATTTCTACAAAGGGTTTTATCCTTTTGGAACCTAATGAGGCAAGAGTATTGACGTTTTTCGGTAAATATTGCGGCTCTTTTTACAATACAGGCTTCTGGTGGGTTAATTTCCTTATGTCTTCAAAGAAGATCTCTCTTCGTGCCAGAAACTTGAATGCTGAGCCTATAAAGGTTAATGACAAGACTGGTAATCCAATTATGATTGGTCTTGTGCTTGTATGGAAGCTTAAGAAAGATGAGATCTATAGGGCTGTTTTTGATATTGATGTTTCTGAAAATGCTCAGGGTTTTGTCACTCAGGGTACAAGAATGAATATGCTTGAGAATTTTGTCTCTGTTCAAAGTGATGCTGCTTTGAGACAGGTTGCAGGTTTGTATGCTTATGATGATAACGGAACAGAGAAACAGGAGGTTACTCTCAGAAGCAGCAGCGAGGAGATTAATGATGTGTTGGAGAGCAGATTGTCAGAGAGATTGGCTATAGCAGGTATTGAGGTTGTAGAGGCAAGGATTAATTATTTGGCTTATGCTCCTGAGATTGCCGCAGTTATGTTGCGCCGTCAGCAGGCTGATGCAATTATTGCTGCCAGAGAGAAGATTGTGGAGGGTGCGGTTTCTATGGTAAAGATGGCTTTGGACCAATTATCGGAAGATGAGGTTGTTGAACTTGATGATGAGCGTAAGGCGGCAATGGTTACAAATCTTCTTGTAGTTCTTTGTGCCGATGAAAGTGCCCAGCCTGTAGTTAATGCCGGAACGCTTCACCATTGATGCAGTTTTGTATAGCCATTTAATGATGAAAATAAGGCTCAGCCAGTTGTAAAAAATCTGCTCCAATATTATTTTCAAAACACAAACAAACTATGGTGCATTGCAAAATCGGTCTCTACAGACTAATTGGAGATAATCAGGAATGTTATCTGTAAAATCTGACATGATAATTACCAGCAGGTATTATACCATTATGGATAATTAGTTACCTTATCCTTCAAAGGAGACCTATTATGGGTGTAATGTCGAAATTAATGACAAGAGTATTATGGCAAAAAAAAGTTCTACAAAGAGTTTTATATTGCGGGTTGATTCTGATACTATGGAGGCCCTGGAAAAATGGGCTGACGATGAGTTTAGAAGTATAAACGGACAACTCCAATGGATTATTGCCGATGCTCTCAAACGCAGTGGCAGACTTAAAAAGGGCAAACATGCCGGGAGTGATAACCGGTCTGAATTTGGAGTGGATGCTCAGGAAGAGTGATGCCGATCTGTAGCTGTGGGCACATGAATACTCCATAGTCGCATATTGTCGGGTGTATATATTATAAATGGGAGGTGCAGACCAATGATTTGGAATGCTCTCCCATTTGTTTTTTGCCATTTTGTCATACTATTGGTGTTGGTATATGATTTGTTTATATATGATGCTGTCGGGAAGAGGGCTGCTGTGCTTAATATGGACTGATTAGGGAGTTCTTTTATTCTGGAAAGCTCCTCCTGGCACATATAAAAGAGAAATGTTTAAAAAATATAATTATGGCAACAGGTAAAATTGGAGTAACTACCGAGAATATTTTTCCGGTAATCAAGAAGTTTTTGTATTCAGACCATGAGATTTTCTTGAGAGAACTTGTGGCTAATGCAGTGGATGCAACCCAGAAGATGAAGGCTGTGAGCGGTATGGGCGAATATGCCGGAGAGTTGGGTGATCTTACTGTCAGGGTGGCTGTTGATGAGGCAAACAATACCCTCACTATTACAGATAGAGGTATTGGAATGACTGCAGAGGAGGTTGACAAGTATATCAATCAAATTGCATTTTCAAGTGCAGGAGAGTTCCTGGAAAAGTACAAAGACCAGCTTAACAGTATTATTGGTCACTTTGGATTGGGTTTCTACTCTTCGTTTATGGTTTCCAAAAAGGTGGAAATAAGAACCTTGTCATGGAAAGATGGTGCAAAAGGTGTTCTTTGGAGCTGTGACGGTTCTCCTGAATACAGCATGGAGGAGATTGAGCGTACAGATAGGGGAACAGAGATTACATTGTACCTTGATGACGATTCAAAAGAGTTTGCAAGCAATGCAAAGGTGAATGAGCTTTTGAACAAGTATTGCAAATTTATGCCTGTTCCAGTTGCTTTCGGCAAAGAGCAGGAGTGGAAAGATGGCAAATATGCAGAGACCGATAAAGATAAAATTATCAATGATACAGCTCCGCTTTGGGCGAAGACACCAAGTGAGATCAAGGATGAGGAGTATATGGAGTTCTACAGAAAATTGTATCCGATGCAGGATGATCCTCTTTTCTACATCCATTTGAATGTCGATTATCCTTTTAATCTTACAGGTATTCTCTACTTCCCTAAGATCAAGGACAGAATGGATGTTACACGCAACAAAATTCAGCTCTACTGTAACCAGATGTTTGTAACAGATTCAGTTGAGAATATTGTTCCTGATTTCTTGACTCTTCTTTACGGTGTGATTGACTCGCCTGATATTCCTCTTAATGTATCCCGCAGCTATTTGCAGGAGGATGCAAATGTAAAGAAGATCTCTTCTTACATTACAAAGAAGGTGGCTGACAGACTTGAGGAGATCTCAAAGAAGGAAAAAGAGGCATTTGAGGCCAAATGGGACAACTTAAAGCTCTTTATAGAGTATGGAATGCTTTCGGATGAGAAGTTCTTTGAAAGGACTAAAAAGTTTGCTTTATTGAAGACAGATGAGGGCAAATTCTTCAATTATGAAGATTATAGGAAACTGATTGAGCCTGAGCAGACAGACAAGGATAAGAAGGTGGTTTACCTTTATACAACAGATCCTGTTGCGCAGTACAGTTATATTGAAGAGGCAAAAAATCGCGGATACCAGGTATTGGTTTTTGACAGCCAGTTGGACGCGCATTTTGTAAACCTTCTTGAAAGTAAATTGGAGAGTGCAAAATTTGTCCGTGTGGATGCCGACAGTATTGATAACCTTATCCAGAAGGAGAACAAGGAGAAACCACAATTGAGAGCAAATGAGGAACGTGAACTTGGTTTTGCATTTGAGAGCGTGATGCCTGAGGGGGCAAACTACCACGTGCAGGTTGAGAATCTTGGCGTAAACGGCGCGCCAATCGTAATTACCCAGAGCGAGTTCATGAGAAGGTACAGGGAGATGTCAGCATTGGGAGGTGGATTGAATTTCTATGGTGAGATGCCTGAGTCATACACAGTTGTACTTAACTATGAGAACCCTCTGATCAAGAAGATTGTTGCCGACAAGAATGAGCAGACCAAAGCTGTAACGGATACATTGGATGCAAAACAGGTGGCAACGCAGGCATCTTTGGATGAGATCAACAGCAAGAACAAAGAGAAAAAAGAGGATGAAATATCTACAGCAGACAAAGATGAGCGTGAGCGTCTTAACAAGGAACTTGATTCATTGAATGAAGAGCGTAAAGCGGCAATGGTTGAGTTCGCGGGAAAAAATACCCTTTTGAAACAGGTTGTTGACCTTGCCCTTCTGTCAAACAATATGCTTAAGGGAAAAGAGCTCCATTCATTTATCAAGAGAAGCCTTGATATATTGAAATAGGTAGGACTGGCCCGAAGAGTTTTCTCCAGGAAATTTTTGAGGTTAACCCAAATATTATGAGCAGCAATCCCTGTCAGATAACAGATTCTGGCAGGGATTTGCCTTTTAAAGGGTGGTCGCCTCAAATCCCAGCCCCTCAATTGACTTTACAACCTCTTCGGTTTTGGCCTTGCCTTTGTATATTGCAATTCCTGAAGCCAAATCTACCTGTGCACTCTCGACACCTTCAGTGGCCAGAATTGCCCTCTCTACATTGGAACGGCAGTGGTTACAGGTCATTCCCGATACTTTCAATGAGACCTTTGACTCCTCTTTGGTCTGAACAGTTGATCTCTCTTCTGATGATTCTGTCGGGAAGGTGGCAGGGACATTTATATGAAATCTCCGGTATAGGGCATTGGCCAAAAGTATGAAAAGGAGGATTGTGCATGCTATATTAAACCATCCTGTCCCTTCTGAGGTATGGCAGGCCATTGATTGAAGTGGGGCTGTAAACCAATCTCTTGGCAGAAGATAATCTATTCCCAAACCAAAAGCCATCGCTCCGGTTATGATTGAAATCAGGTAGACAAGCATTGTCCTTTTGCCCATTACCTTGCTTATTACAATAATGGATGCTGCATTTACGGCTGGCCCAGCCATAAGCAGCACAAGAGCTGTTCCCGGTGAGAGTCCTTTAAGCATAAGTGCTACAGCAATTGGAATTGAACCTGTGGCGCACAGGTACATTGGAATTGCACAAACCAATACCAGTATCATGGAAAGAAACGGTTTGTCAGCAAACAGCGCAAAGAATGAGTCTGGAACAAAGACGGTAATCAGTCCCGCAACCACCAAACCGACCATAAGCCATTTTCCAATATCCTGCATCATTTCAATATATGCATACTTAAGGGCCTCACCAATCTTCCCGACAACGGATTTCCCTGCTTCAGCTCCGCATTTGCCGCCATTATTTTGGCAGAATCCTCCCTTGGAACCCTTCTCCGACTTTATTTGTGAACCGGCATTACTTTTTGCGTCTTTTGTAAATCTGTTTGTCAGAAATCCTCCAAAAAGTGCAGTGGCAAAGGCAATAATAGGACGTAACAGTGCAAAAGGAAGCCCCATCAGCGAATATGTGGCAATAATTGAATCAACACCTGTCTGTGGTGTTGATATAAGGAATGAAACGGTGGCTCCTTTAGATGCACCCTCCTTGCGTAGTGACATTGCAGTCGGAATTACTCCGCAAGAGCAGAGTGGTAGAGGAACGCCCAACAAGGCTGCATTCATAACTGACTTGAAAGAATTTCCTCCAAGATAACGTTTGTATAGTGCCTGAGGAACAAATGAGTGCATTAGTCCTGCCAATAAAAATCCCAGAAGTATGTATGGCGACATCTGGTTTATCAAATTCAAAATCTCTTTCATTTTCCAAAAATTGAGTTATAATGTATAATTTCCATTAAGCCGGCTACAAATTTGGGGCAGAACCTTTGCAATGCCATTGCATGTTTTTTACAACCTTTTTTGCCTTAAATTGGTTACATTTGCAAGCATAAATGCAAGGCAATGAAACAGAAGATAGAGGAAATGTTACAGTCCAGAGGAATCACTCCAACTCCCATCAGGATTCTGGTGTATGAAATTGTTTCAAAATATAAGGTGGCCTTTTCGATCAATGAACTTGAGGAGCTGTTGCAGACAGTAGACAGGAGCAGCATCTTCAGAACCCTTTCAACCTTTGAGGATTATGGACTGCTGCATGCAATAGATGATGGTGACGGTCACCGCAAGTATTGTTTCAGAACTGACTGTTGTGCCGGAGTTGCCTCATCACGTCCCCAGTGCCGGCATATCCATTTTACATGCCGTATATGTGGAAAAACCTACTGTATCGAGCCTCAGAACAATGCCTTTCCTCCTCTTCCCGACGGATTTCTTGGAGAAGAGACCAACTACATCGTAAAGGGAATCTGCAAGAATTGCAGATAGATATTTTTTTTACGGAATTTTTTTCTACCTTTGGCATAGATTATAACAAAGGGGTGCCCTTGCGGGCTGAGATTATACCCTGGAACCTGATGCAGATAATACTGACGTAGGGATTGTGAATCTTCAATCTTGTAGCTATCTATTATTTGCGGCCGTCAAGGCCGTATTTCATATGGAAATATTCAGGAGAAGGGCAGATTTGCTGTAAGGCCCCCGTAAAACGGATATCAATGAATATATATCTTAACGGAAAGGCCATTGAATGTAGAGCATCCAATATTGCGCAGCTTCACTCAGAACTGGGGTTACCCCCAATGGTGGCCATTGCTTTGGAGAACAAGGTTATTCCCAAAGCAGAGTGGGAGAGTACCCCCTTATCGGAGGAGTCTCATTTGGTAATAATAAGAATGGCTTGTGGAGGGTAGACCATGTGCAGGTATGACGAACAATCTAAAAGGTTGAAACTAAAAAGTTCTGCACTTCAGTTCATTACCCATTTTACTGAGCGCTATTCTTATGTTGATTCTGCCTGCATTGCGCTTGAAGGAGGGTGCAGATGGGTGCAATTGCGTATGAAGGAGGCCTCTGATGATGAGTTCATTGCTGTAGCCCGGCAGGTCAGGGAACTTTGTTGCAGCTATGGTGCAACCTTTATTATTGATGACAGGGTACACCTTGTAAAAGAGGTTGGTGCAGACGGTGTACATTTGGGCCTCAATGATATGCCAATCTCTGCTTCCCGACAGTTTCTTGGCCCCTCCTACATTATAGGCGGAACAGCAAACCGTCTTGAGGATGCCATTGCACATATTGGGGCAGGGGCAGACTATATAGGCTGTGGCCCGTTCCGCTATACAACAACCAAAAAGAATTTAAGCCCGGTCCTGGGGCTGGAGGGGTATATTTCAATTGTTGAAGGGATCAACAGCCACTTGGGTAAAATACAAAGTTCCTGTACTGGATCGGGAAGGCTCTTTTCATCATGTGAAGGGAGCAGTGTATGCCGTTTCCCAATAGTGGCAATAGGTGGCATTTCTCTTACAGATATTCCACAGATACTGGCAACAGGTGTAAACAGTATTGCCCTATCTGGCTCTGTCCTTAATGCTGAAGATCCTATTCTGGAAATGCGCAAGATTGTTGCGGAGATTGCCGCAACGGGTGGACATGATTTGTATGCTGTCGGGAAATAAATGAAAATCAATATAATGTATAATATGAAACCTTTAATTATTGCAGGAAGGGAATTTAACTCCCGTCTTTTTTTGGGAACTGGAAAGTTCAGTTCAAATGCTCTTATGCAGGAGTCAATTGTTGCGTCGGGTTGTGAGATGGTAACAGTTGCAATGAAGCGTATAGAGTTGGATGATAAAGAGGATGATATGCTAAACCATATAATCAGTCCAAATATTCAACTTTTGCCAAATACCTCAGGTGTGAGGGATGCAAGAGAGGCCGTTTTTGCAGCGCAGATGGCTCGGGAGGCCTTTGGAACAAATTGGCTCAAACTTGAGATTCATCCTGATCCGCGCTATCTTTTGCCGGATTCTGTAGAGACACTCAAGGCAACAGAACAGCTTGTTAAACTTGGGTTTGTAGTTCTGCCCTACTGTCAGGCAGACCCAACGCTATGTAAACGTCTTGAAGAGGCTGGTGCGGCAACGGTAATGCCGCTTGGAGCCCCAATAGGAAGCAATCAGGGGTTGAGAACGAGAGATTTCCTAAGTATAATAATTGAGCAGAGCAATGTGCCTGTGGTGGTTGATGCCGGAATAGGAGCTCCAAGCCATGCTGCTGAGGCTATGGAAATGGGAGCAGATGCTTGTCTGGTAAATACGGCAATAGCAGTTGCATCCAATCCGGTTGAGATGGCTATTGCATTCAAGGAGGCTGTAATCGCCGGCAGAAGAGCTTTTGAGGCCGGTTTGGGAGAACAAAGCATTGACTTTACAGCTCAAGCCAGTTCCCCATTAACATCATTTTTAGGTTAAGAGGTTATGACAAAAGCAAAAATAGAGTATTCCCGTTCAAGGAAAGTTTATATGGAGGGAGAGATCCATCCTTTCATTAAAGTAGGAATGAGGGCTGTTGAGCAGTTGCCTACAGTAAGTTTCACAAAAGATGGAGAAAAGGTGCTTACCCCAAATAGGGAGGTATACATTTATGATACAAGTGGCCCCTTCAGTGATCCGGCTGTGGAGGTAGACCTTAAAAAGGGGCTTCCGAGGATGCGTGAAGAGTGGATTTCAAGGCGTGGTGGTGTAGAGAAGCTACAGATGCTCTCTTCTGAATATGGACGTTCCAGAATGGAGGATAAGTCATTGGACCATTTGCGTTTTGAGCACATTGAACTTCCGTATAGGGCCTGTAAGGGTACTGCCATTACACAGATGGCATACGCAAAGCAGGGAATTATCACTCCTGAGATGGAGTATGTGGCAATCAGAGAGAATATGAATTGTAGGGAGTTAGGTATTGAGACACATATTACTCCGGAGTTCGTAAGGTCAGAGATAGCTGCCGGGCGTGCTGTTTTGCCCGCAAATATCAACCATCCTGAGGCTGAACCAATGATAATTGGCCGTAATTTTCTTGTTAAGATCAATACCAACATAGGAAACTCAGCAACCACCTCCACAATAGATGAGGAGGTTGAGAAGGCCCTATGGAGCTGCAAATGGGGCGGAGATACACTTATGGATCTTTCAACCGGTCCAAATATCCATGAAACTCGTGAGTGGATTATTAGAAATTGTCCGGTTCCTGTTGGTACAGTTCCTATTTATCAGGCTCTTGAAAAGGTTGATGGCAAAGTTGAAGAGCTCTCTTGGGAACTCTACAGGGATACCCTCATTGAGCAATGTGAGCAGGGTGTAGATTATTTTACCATACATGCCGGTATCCGTTTGGAAAATGTCCATTTGGCAGACAATCGTCTGTGCGGAATAGTGAGCAGGGGTGGCAGCATTATGAGCAAATGGTGTCTTGCACATAACCGGGAGAGTTTCCTTTATGAACATTTTGATGAGATATGTGACATCCTTGCCCAATATGATGTTGCCATCTCCCTTGGCGACGGATTGCGTCCCGGTTCAATTGCAGATGCCAATGACAGGGCCCAGTTTGCGGAACTTGATACACTTGGAGAGTTGGTGCTCAGGGCATGGGACAAGAATGTGCAGGCATTCATCGAGGGACCGGGACATGTACCTCTCCACAAGATTGCAGAGAATATGGAACGACAGATTGTAAAGTGCCATAATGCCCCATTCTATACTCTTGGCCCGATAGTTACAGATATTGCTCCAGGATATGACCATATTACCTCTGCAATCGGTGCTGCCCAAATAGGCTGGCTTGGAACAGCAATGTTGTGCTATGTAACACCAAAAGAGCACCTTGCGTTGCCTGATAAAGAGGATGTGAGACAAGGTGTTGTTACCTACAAGATAGCTGCCCATGCTGCAGATCTGGCCAAGGGACATCCAGGGGCCCAATTGCGTGACAACGCTTTGAGCAAGGCCCGTTTTGATTTCCGTTGGAAAGACCAGTTTGACCTCTCCCTGGATCCGCAGCGTGCAATGTCATATTTCCATGCAGGACGTCATACAGATGGTGAATACTGTACTATGTGCGGTCCAAATTTCTGCGCAATGAGATTGAGCAGGGATATCCGTCGGGAGTATGCTGATGAAAAGTAACAGGCAAAAGATGCCGTAAATATGGATATTTAATTTTATTAAGATGTTTTCAGAATATTTGAAAAGTATTTCGTGGGAAGAGACAACCCGTGCAATATATTCAAAAAGAGAGGATGATGTGAAGAGGGCTTTGTCAAGGAGGAGTTGCAGTGTTGATGATTTTATGGCACTCATTTCACCTGCCGCTGAGCCCTATCTGGAGGAGATGGCCCAGTTGAGTCTCAGATATACAAGAGAACGCTTTGGAAAGACAATGAGTCTTTTTATTCCGCTATACCTTACCAATTCTTGTACAAACTCATGTGTTTATTGCGGATTTCACGTGAGTAACAGGATGAAGCGTACTGTTTTGACCTTTGAAGAGATGGAAAATGAGTATAGGGCAATAAAGAGATTGGGCCCTTTTGAAAATCTTCTTCTGGTAACTGGAGAGAATCCTGCTGTTGCAGGTGTAGAGTATCTGGCGCGGGCTCTTGATCTGGCAAAGCCCCATTTCAGCAATCTCAAGATTGAGGTAATGCCTCTGAAGAGTGAAGAGTATGCCTACCTTACTGAGCATGGACTCAATGGTGTTATCTGCTTCCAGGAAACCTATAACAGAGAGCGTTATAATATTTATCATCCTCGGGGAATGAAGTCAAATTTTGAATGGCGTGTCAATGCTCCCGACAGGATGGGTCAGGCAGGAGTCCACTCTATAGGAATGGGAGCTCTGATTGGTCTGGAGGAGTGGCGTACCGATGTTACAATGTTGGCTTACCATCTGCGCTATCTGCAGAAGCATTACTGGAAGACAAAATACAGTGTCAATTTCCCACGTATGAGACCGGCGGAGAATGAGGGTTTCCAACCAAATGTTGTTATGACAGACAAGGAACTGGCTCAATTGACATTTGCCATGCGCATTTTTGACCATGATGTTGATATCTCATATTCGACACGTGAGCCTGCTGCTTTCCGTGACAATATGGCAAGACTTGGTGTAACTACCATGTCTGCGGAGAGCAAGACTGAACCGGGTGGTTATTTTTCTTATCCTCAGGCATTGGAACAGTTCCATGTAAGTGATGAACGCACCGCTGTTGAAGTGGAGGCTGCTCTTCGTGGATTGGGACTGGAACCGGTATGGAAAGATTGGGACTCATCTTTTGATATGATAGCAAATGGAGAAAAGAGGCAAAATATCTGATTCCGGCTTGAAGGATATTTGTTACAACAGCTACCACAGATATGACAGACAGATTATCCTTCCTGAAATAGGGAATGATGGGCAAGCTCTACTGGCTGCGGCACGTGTACTTGTTGTTGGAGCCGGAGGGCTTGGTTCTCCGATTGCCCTCTACCTTGCTGCTGCCGGTGTGGGTACAATAGGAATTGTTGACTACGATACGGTAGGATGGAGCAATCTGAACCGACAGGTTCTCTATCGGGAGTCGGATATTGGCCTGTCCAAAGTATCTGTAGCAGCGCAAAGACTTCGGGAACTGAACAGTTCAATAAATGTGGTGGAGCACTTTGGCAAATTGACCTCTTGTGATGAAATGAAACTGGCAGGACAAACTCATCTGCCGGAGACTTTGTGTAGTAGAGAAGAATCTGAAGGAGAGCCTCCCCGCAATACAAGCTCTTTGGATGTTTGGAGATTGGTTAAGGGTTATGATATTGTGGTTGATGCATGTGATAATCTTGCTACCAGACATCTTGTGGGCAATGCTACAGCAAAGTTCGGTATACCATATATTTATGGAGCGATTGATGGTTTTTGCGGACAACTCTCTGTTTTTAATTATGGAGAAGGTGCTCAAAGAAAAAAATTTTCTGATCTCTGGCCGGAAGATTCGATATCACAAGAAGAAGTTTTGCCACCGGAACAACAAGCGTCATCTGCTTCTGGATTACCTGTTATTGAGTTATCTGCTTCAGAGTCATCTGTTTTGGAGTCGCCTGCCTTGGTTATGCCGTCTGTGGGAGTGACTGCAGGAGTAGTTGGAACTTTGCAGGCCGGCGAAGCCATAAAGATAATATCCGGTTATGGGGATGTTTTGGCCGGGCAGTTGCTCACCATAGATTTGCGGACTCTTGAAATTCACAAACTCAATCTCTGAATAATTTCCGCACCATAAATTTTGCGAAAAAAGTGCTCAAGTGAGCCAACTTGGCTGGAAGCGAAACTGGGCACAAAACGAGGAGAGTAATTATTATTGATGGTTAATTTACAGTATGAAACTGATAGTCATTACGGCAGAGCACTTTTTCAAGGAAGAGGCTCTATGGATAAATGAACTTATGGCACAAGCCTATGGCCGGGAACCTGCGCAAGATTTTCAAGGATATGGGCTAACAGGTGCGCAGGAAGAGACACATCTGCAGGGCGGTTGCACAATGTTGCTTCATCTGCGCAAACCAAACTCACGCAAAGAGGAGATGGAGCAGCTGATAGAAGAAATTGATAACCGTTTTTATAGCCGGTTAGTATTGCATGACCATCTGCATCTTGCAAATAAATATAATTTGGGAGGTGTGCATCTGAACTCAAGAAATGAGCAGCAGTATAATGGAATGGTTACTTGTAGAGCACTGAAAGGAGCGCAAACAATTCACGCACTCCCGGCAATCCCGGCAAATGCTGATGAGGAGAGTCGTTATTGGAAAAATTGCAGAGTAAGCCGATCCTGTCATTCGTTGGAGGAGGTTGCAAGGTATAAGGAGTGGTGCAGTTATGTCACTCTTAGTCCAGTTTTCAATAGTATATCCAAGCAGGGATATAATGCTGCATTCTCACAGGAAGAGCTTGTGAGAGCAAAAGACCTTAATATTATCGATGAAAAAGTTGTTGCCCTTGGAGGTATTGGCCCTGAGAATATTGCACAGATAAAGGAGCTGGGATTTGGCGGTGCAGCTGTATTGGGTGCAATCTGGAAAAGCCGGACTCTTGATGAGGCTCGGATGAATTTAGAACTTTTGGTAAAAAACTCCATATAAGGAAATTCCTGCCAGGACTCTCAATGTGATAACCATAACTATAATGGTAAATAAACAGTAGGGTGAAAAACTCTTAGAAGGTAAAATGTAAGGAAAAACATGACAGGCAGGGCAACAAAACTGTAAGGAAAAAAATGTCGGGTTGAAAATAAAGATGTAGGAATATAAACTGTCGGGATAAAAAGAAAAGTGATATGGAAAATGTATATAAAGTTTTGTCAATAGCGGGATCTGATCCAAGTGGCGGAGCCGGTATTCAGGCTGATATTAAGTCAATTACCTCTTTGGGCGGGTATGCTGCAACTGCAATTACCGCCATTACTGTGCAGAATACATTTGGGGTCAGGAGTGTGTTTGCTGTTCCGCCACAGGTAGTGGCAGAGCAGATTGGGGCGGTTATGGAGGATATAAGGCCACAGGCTGTGAAAATTGGTATGGTCAAGGATAGTGAGATTGTTGGGGTTATAGTTGATGCAATCAGAAAATATTCTCCACAAGTGGTGGTATACGATCCGGTTATGGTAGCTACAAGCGGAGACAGACTTGTAGATGATGAGGCGTTGCAAATTATTGAGAATGAGCTGATACCTCTATCTACCCTAATTACACCAAATCTCAGGGAGGCAGAGGTGCTTCTTGGGCGCAGGATTGCAGATTGGAACAGGGGAAAGGATTTTTGTGCAGCAGCAAGTATCAATGAGTCTGTTGCGCAAATGGAGAGCGGAGCAATTGAACTTAGTGACAAGTATGGGATAGGGGTGCTTATAAAAGGAGGCCATCTTGAGGGTGAGCTGATGTGTGATGTGCTTTGTGTTGCATCTCATTTGAATCTTTCTCACAGATTGTTCCATTTTGTTGACAAACGTATAGTCACTTCCAACCTTCATGGAACTGGCTGTACTCTATCCTCTGCAATAGCAACCCTTTGTGCAAAGGGTGTGGTTGAGGGCGGTTATGACCTTGTAAAAGCAATAGGGCTGGCCAAACAATATGTGACCCGCGCCATAGATGCAGGACGCAATAAGGATATAGGTCAGGGGAACGGCCCTTTATGGCATCTGGTTTAGTAACCCCCAATCGCTGATCTTTTTGATTGGTTTGTTGAAAACGTATACCAGAAGTGTTCCAACAGATACGCCGGCAAGGTTGGCAACAAAATCAAACGGGTCTGTATCTCTATAGAGAGTAAGCATCTCCTGTGACACTTCTGCCAAAGTGGCAAAGAAGAGACCGCTTATAAGGATTATTGAAAAAGTGTATCTCTTGTAGATATTAACTCTGCTGTTGTAGTTGAGAAAGAGCCATGCCACGAACGGGTAGGGGAAGAACATTGTAAAATGGATATACCTGTCGAGCCTTATGCCCAAAAAGTATTTGCCCAAATCAAGGTCAGGGCCAGATGAGAAGTTATACAGACAACAGAAAAATACCAATGCTATGTAAATGAGCATCAGAGCTGTTACAACTATATATGATTTTATTTTTTTCATTTTATGTGGTATTTGGCAGCCGCTTTTCAGTAGTCATTCTGCTGGGATCCAGCTGTCACGACATATCCTATGCTCAAAAGGAGTGCCAAACTCTGCCGGCACTCCTTCCTGACTTTAATTTAACTTAAATGAAGCACATTCTGATGCTATTTTCCTCTGGCAATAGGACTTGATGCACTCTCTTGTGGAGTATATTTGCCATCGCCGTAGTACCTTATCTTTGAACCTCCGGTAGCCTTAAGTGAAAGAGTCTCATCTGCATGAACTTTTATGTAGCTAGCACCTGAAGCACTGGCAGTTGCATTCATTGATTTCATATCCTCAGCATCAACTTCAGATGCCCCCGAACATTGGATCAGGATCTCGCTGCATCTTCCGGCAAGAGTTACTTCAGATGCTCCTGAACACTCAATGGTTACCTTATTAGTCACATTACCGTTGAACTCAGCCTCTGACGCTCCGCTGCAACCAAGAGACAACGACTCTGAATTGCCGTTCAACTCTAACTCCGAAGCTCCGGAAATGTGACCGCTAGCTATTGTAAAAGAGCCTGAAACAGAGGCTTCTGATGCACCACTCATAGAGTATGTGAACTTTTCTGCATTAATGTAGAGAACATCTTCAATCTCAGATGCACCGCTCATTGAAAGCCTGAAGTTTTTTGTAGAGAATTCTCCATTTGCCTTTAAAGATGCCGCTCCCGACAGATCTATCCCCTTTATCTCTTCCATCTCCACATTTACAATAATCTTTTCATCATCCTTGAGGCTCGTTCCCCTTATCCATAAATTCTTTTTTGGAAACTCTGTTGAGAGGTTAAGTGTCTCACCTGATACAAAGATCTTAAGGTACTCCTTGAATCTTTCAGGATATATCACCTCTATGGTATTTGAACTACCTTTAGTTACATTTATCTGGTAGGCATACTCTGCATCAATGGAGGTAAAATTGGTAAAATTCATCTTCTCAGAGAGATTCTGTGCAAGCGCTGCACTGCAACTCATTATTGCAATTGCCAGCAGTAGTGTAAATCTTTTCATAACTATTGTGTTTTTATATATTCTTTGAAATTTGTATCTGTTCTTTTGACTTGAATTTAAGGCTGCGTTTTCTTTCTCCGGCTACTCTTCTTCGATGGTCTGTTCTGCCAACAGGTATGTCTTGATCTTTTTAAGCCCTTCTGTCTTCTGTTTGTAGTACTCCCTGAGTATTCTGGCCTTCTCCCTCTCAGAAAGTTCTGCAGGAAGTTGTTCATCCAGTGGCACTGCTTCAAAGGTAACTCTCTTTGATGCCTTTATTGCCTCTTTTGCAACATCAGGATTGCTCTCTTCGCTTAGAGAAATGATCTCACTCTCCAATATATGCATCAGTTCTGCGTAGTCTATATTATCTTCTTGTATACCAATGGTTTCACTCTCTTTTGGTGTAAGCAGGATCAGAGATAGGGCTATGACTGCTGCCATTGATGAAATTGCCGCCACCAGTTTGTGGAATCTTATTCTCTTGCCAGATTGTCTGTTGTTGCCAATCTGCACTATTTTTCTTGCCCCGCTCTTCTGTTCGCCCTCAAGTTTATTGAGGAATCTCTCCTTGTGACCCATTGGCATCTCTGAATCGTTGAAAGAGTCAATATTTTCTTTTATATATTTTTCAATATCATTCATCGCCTTTTCTTTTATATGTTTTCAATTTTTCCTTTTGTACTCCCTGTTTGCTTCAGGTGCTTTTTGCTTTCAACTCTCCCTGCCTTGGGATCTGTTGTGCAGTTCTGCCAATCTTTTTTTTGCCCTCATGTACTGGCTTCTGACAGAACTCTCCTGCAATCCTGTTATCTGTGCAATCTCTTCGTAATCATACCCCTCAAAAAGATGGAGTGATATTATTAGCCGATAGCCGTCGGGAAGGAGATGGAGGGCCTTTTTTATTGAGTCTACTGTGTATTGTGGCGGCTCTTTGCCATTGGTAATCTCCTCTCCACTGCCCTTCTCCTCTGCGGTTTCAGCGGCAATCTCCTGCCGGAAGAGGGCTTCACTTTTTTTCTTTCTCAACTTATCTATGGATATACGTACGCATACGCTTGTGAGCCAGTTCTCTATCTTTTTGATCTGCTCCTTGTCTGGCAGCCTGTAAAGGCGCAAAAATGTGTCGTGCATCGCCTCTTCTGCATCAAAGCTGTCTGCTGTTATACGCAAACTGGTAAAATATAGCTTTTTAGCATAGGTGTTGTATAGTCTTTCTATGTCAAGTCCGTTTCTCTGCATCTCAAGTTGGGGAGTCTCTGTTCAATCAGTTTTTATCTTGTCGTTTTCTACCTATAAGACGTGCCTTTTTGGTGAATGTTGCATATTTATTGAAAATAATTCTGTAAATTTACTCACTAAACGGTAAAATATAGAGATTATGAACAATTCAATATTTTCATTCCCTATTCCGGCAAATGAGCCGGTAAAGAGTTATCTTGTTGGAAGTCCGGAGAGAATTGCACTTGAGGCAGAGTTGGAAAGGCAAAGTTCCACTGTTGTTGAAATTCCATTGATCATTGGAGGCAAAGAGGTGAGGACTGGAAATACAGGCAATGTGGTAATGCCTCATAATCATAAACATGTTTTGGCAAAATATCATAAGGCATCAAAGAAGGAGGTACAGATGGCGATTGATGCAGCTATGGCTGCCCACAAGGAGTGGAGTGAGATGGATTGGCAGGTCAGGGCATCAATCATGCTTAAGGCCGCTGATCTTATCGCCGGAAAATATAGGGCAGTGATCAATGCTGCCTGTATGTTGGGCCAGAGCAAGAACATATATCAGGCAGAGATTGATTCTGTTTGTGAACTGGTTGATTTTTTGAGATATAATGTGGCATATGCCTGCAAGATATATGCAACACAACCAAAATCTGCATCAGGACAGATAAATTCTGTGGAATACCGTGCCTTGGAGGGATTCATCTTTACTGTAACTCCTTTCAATTTCACTTCAATCGCTTCAAATCTGAATATGGCTCCCGCGATGATGGGTAATACAACTGTATGGAAGGCCTCTACAACAGCATTGCTCTCAAACTATTATGTAATGAAGGTATTTATGGAAGCAGGTCTTCCGGCTGGTGTTGTGAACTTCCTGTGCGGACAAGGTTCATTGATAGGAGGTGTTGTCATGGATTCTCCAGATTTTGGAGGAATCCACTTTACAGGATCGAGTGCAACATTCAATGCCCTTTGGAAACAGGCCGGAGAGAATTTGCATAAGTACAAGACATATCCAAGACTCGTAGGAGAGACTGGTGGCAAGGATTTCATATTTGTACATGAATCTGCCGATGCGGAGGCTGTCGCAAATGCAGCATTCTGCGGAGCATTTGAATTCCAGGGACAAAAGTGTTCTGCAGCTTCAAGAATGTATGTGCCGCGCAGTTTGTGGCAAGATGTGCTGGAGGGAATAAGAAGACGTGCTTCTGAAGTTACAATGGGAGAGGTTATGGATCCTATGAACTTCATAAATGCTGTCATAGATGAGATCTCATTTGACAATTGTGCATCATATATTGAGTATGCAAAGGCTTCATCTGATGCCAGAATAGTTGTAGGCGGAGGTTATGACAAGACTGTCGGATATTTTGTTGAGCCTACAGTTATAGAGACTTCAAATCCTCACTTCAAATCGATGGAGGAGGAGATATTTGGCCCTATCCTTACTGTTTATGTCTATGAAAATGACAAGCTCAATGAGGCAATAGGCTATTGCGAGTCAACATCGCCTTATGGCCTTACAGGTTCTGTTTTTGCTCAGGACAGAGTTGCTGCCGACAAAATTACCCAGGCTCTGAGATATTGTGCCGGCAACTTCTATATAAATGACAAGCCAACTGGGGCAGTTGTAGGTATGCAGCCGTTTGGCGGTTCGAGGGCATCTGGAACCAACGATAAAGCTGGTGGTGAGTTCAACCTTATCCGTTGGGTAACTCCAAGGACTATCAAGGAGACATTGGTCTCTCCAACTGATTACAGATATACATATATGAAATAGTTTTGATATTAAGCAATTTTACTCTTCCCATGCTATGGAATGCCTCTTGCAGGAATGTGTTTGACAGAACAGAAGATTGTAATTTTGGAAGATAGAGATTTGATTGTAACACAATATTAAATATAAGATAAATTATGACAGCAAAAGAATTGCACGAACAGGCATTTGTGCTTGATTCAAATAGTGATACCCCATTGGCGATTATAAGGAACCAGGATGTCTCAAAAAGAAGGAAATTGGGCCATATTGATTTTGACCGTCTCAAGGAGGGTGGCGTTGACGGCGTCTTCTTTGCCGCATACACTTCAAATTCACTTGCACCGGATGAGGCTACCAGAAGGGCATTGCAACTTATTGCCCTTACCCACAAGGTTTGTGACGAGAATCCAAAAAAAGTGGGCTTGGCTACTACAGTACGTCAGGCACGTGAACTTAAGGCACAGGGCAGAACTGCTATATTCATTGGTCTTGAGAATGGCTCTCCAATCCAAAAAGACCTCTCGCTTCTTTACCTTTTCTACAAGATGGGAGTGAGGTATATGACACTTACACATGCAGGAAATAATGAGATTTGTGACTCTTGCGCTCCAAAGGAAAAACGCTGGAACGGCGTGAGTCCGTTTGGTATTGAGGTAATTAAGGAGATGAACAGATTGGGTATGATCATTGATGTTTCGCACCTTTCTGACGAATCTTTCTATGACTGCCTGAAATATTCAAAGGCTCCAATTGTGGCGACACACTCTTGCTGCAGAGCCCTTTGCAACCACCCGAGGAACATGACAGACCAGATGATCAAGGATCTTGCAGCTGCAGGTGGTGTAATCCAGATCAACTTCTACTCATCATTCCTTGATCCGAACTACTCAAAGGTTGCCGGAGATTTGTGTGATGAGTTTGATGAGGCTCTGATTGATTACCAGTTGCATCCGCGCTGCAAACGCAGGAAAGAGAGATATGAGAAGGCTCACGATGCGTTGTATTCTACACCAAGACCTTCATACAAGTTGTTGGTAGACCACATTGAGCATGTTATTAAACTTGTTGGAGTAAAACACGTAGGTCTGGGTTCTGATTTTGATGGTATAGAGTCACCTCCTGCAGGTTTGGAGGATGCTTCAAAATTTGGTGTAATTACAGAGGAGTTGAAGGCAAGAGGCTACTCTGATGAGGATATCAAGTTGATTTTGGGAGAGAACTTCTTGAGAGTCTTCAATGAGGTTGAAAATCTTGCAATGAGGTAGGTGTTGATAGAAGTCTGCACCACTTGCTGCCGGTGTTCACCGGCAGCGGTGAAGTGCGGTAAATGATATGGAGTTTTAACTTATTGTCGGGAGTATGAGTAAAATAGCATTGGTTACTGGGGCAACCGCCGGAATAGGAGAGGCTGTTGCCGTTTTGCTTGCAAAAGAGGGGTATGACCTCATTATTACAGGACGCAGGGAGAGCAGGTTGCAGGAGTTGGCAAAACGCATTGTGGCAGAGAGTGGTGTAAAGGTATTGCCGCTGAGTTTTGATGTGCGCTCGCTTGAGAGTGTTGAAAAATATCTTGGCAATCTTCCGCAGGAGTGGCGCAGCATAGATGTGCTGGTGAACAATGCAGGTCTTGCCGTTGGTCTGAATCCAATTAATGACGGTGTTATTGATGACTGGGAGCGTATGATAGATACCAATATCAAAGGGTTGCTATACGTCTCAAAAATTGTCTCAAATCTTATGATTGAGAATAAAAAGGGCCATATAATTAACCTCTGCTCAATAGCGGGTAAAGAGGTATATCCCAATGGGAATGTTTATTGCGCAAGCAAACATGCGGTAGATGCTCTTACAAAAGGTATGAGGATTGATCTGCTTCCTTATGGTATCAAGGTGTCGCAAATCTGTCCGGGAGCAGTGGAGACCGAGTTCTCCCAGGTGCGATTCAAAGGTGATAATGAGCGTGCTGCAAATGTTTATAAAGGCTTTGTTCCTCTAAGTGCAAACGATGTGGCAGATGCTATAATGTATATGGTCAAATGCCCTCCACACGTAAACATAAATGATATGGTAATAATGCCGGCGGCACAGGCCAACTCTTCAATATTCAACAAGAAGGTGTAAACCGACTTCAACATTTCATATTGAAGAACTATGGTTGTCTTTGATTATAAGTAATTTTTCGTTATATCTGTGTATGATTAACTGTGTTATGAAGTCTTTTAAAAAAATGAAACTTTTGTTACTTTTAGTATTTGCTATTGCGAATATAACAACTATTACAATTGAGATGTTGGCTAAAGATGCAAGTCATGAGAAGCTAATTTCCAATGAGACTTTGCTTTGTCCACAATGCGGTTCATCAAACGTAGTAGATACTGGTGACCATAATAGTTGGGGATATACTATTTATGAATGCTATGATTGTATGTATTTGTTTTTTAATTTACCATTAGAGGATGAATAGAATGTATTCTTTGATCAATAGTATTAAGTACCTTTTTGTTATTTTATTGCTCAGCAGTTGCAATACGTCTATGGTTAATGACTCGTCATCACTGCCTGTCATTGATATTGAGTATGCAATAAATAATATTGGTGCCAATTCAAATTTAAGCAGTTATTGTTTATCAATAGAATATATTCCATTGGAAACCAACGAAAAGTCTTTTGTGGGTTATAAGTCTAATGTACACAAAAGCGTTGTAGCCAATGATTCCAGTCTATATTACAATGATCCAACTACAACCAAGATCAAGGAATTTGCTTTGAATGGCAAATACATAAATGATATAGGATTGCAAGGTCGTAACAGAGATGAATATGTAAATATTGGGGATTATTATTTTGACAATGGAAATTTGGTTATCCTTGACAGAGGGGGCAACAAGTTGTTGACATACGATGATAATGGTAATTTTGTCTCCTCTTTGAGTTTGCAAGAACTCAGGCAAAAGTTGAATCTACGCTCCTTTAGAGTGAATAAAGTAGATGATATTATGTTTGTAGCAGGTTCATCAATCCAAAGAAATGGTATTTTTGGTGTTGCTGACATATCAGGGAATATCTTGTATATTGATTCAACGAAGAATTTAGCCAATCAACAAGTGATAGATTTAAATTCCATAGATAAAAGGGGAAGTATAGTGAATTTATCTATAGATTGCGGAATGTTTACCTATAAAGACACTGTAAATATATTGTATACATTATCAGATACAGTAAAAGGTTATATCTACAACAAATCTGATATTGAATACAAAAACAGATACTTGATCAATATAGGCGAGGATAAAGCTTTGGCAGATGGGTCAAACCTTAGTCATAGTATTTATGTGACAAATGGCACTCATTATGAAAGTGACCGCTTTATTTTTTTGAGGATATTTTTTGGAATGCCACTCAAAAAAAGTATGGGACCATTAAAAATACTGCCATTGCTATTTGATAAGGTAACTTGTACAACGTTTATTCCTCCATACAATGAAACTTTGAAGGGTTATGCGTTAAATAATGATATTGATGATGGCATACCGTTCAAGATAGATAATATGTATGGTAATAAACTTTATCAAGTCATTGATGCCGAGACATTCATTAATCTGGCGAAAAAAACCAAATCTGAAAGAGCAAAGGAAATAGCATCGGTCATTACACCAGACTCTAATCCTGTAGTTATTATAGCTACTTTGAAATGAGGAGCCGTTTTATAAAGTAAACAATCCCCGTATATCATTATGATTATTTGATATGCGGGGATTGCTCTTGTATGCTGGAGTTTTACTCCAACAGACCAGCCTCTTTTACAATAGCGTCAAGCTCTTCAACCATTTTCCAGCGGCTGTGGTCATTTCTGTTCTCAAATACAAGTACAAGAACCTTCTTCTCAGGGAAGCGGCCTGCGTAAATCTGGTATCCGCCGTTGTCTCCTGTGTGGTACACCTTTCTTGGCATGCCGGGTTTCTCCTCAATGAACCAGCCGTAACCGTATGAGGTGTATGGCCTGTTCTGGTAACTGCTGAATGTGCTGCCGCTTACAGGTGTGATAGGAGAGTGTGCAATCTGTTTCAATGAATCACTGATGATAAGGTTGTCTTGAAGTGCTTTCTCCCATTTTACAAACTCATTGATTGATGTATAGATACCACCGTCTGCTTTGGTTGCAAAGAATGACTCTTCCATGTAGTCATACTGTTTCCACGCATTGGTTGAGTCCTCAGGAATGTAGCCGTGTGACATTCTTGGTATATTGCGCTCTGCCTCAAAGTAAACAGTCTCAGTCATTCCGCTTGGGTCAAAGATATTCTGTTTCATATACTCCTCAAAACTCTGGCCTGAAACCTTCTCAATGATTGCGTAGCAAAGTTGGAATGTTGGGTTCTGGTACTCGTAATTTGTGCCAGGCTCAAAGTTGATCTCCTCAAGATCTTTGAAGAACTCTATAGACTGCATATCAGTTGCAGTAAGTACAAAGTGTCTGTCATCTCTTGGTCTGTTGTCCGGCAAACCTGAACATTGTGAAAGGAGATGTTTGATCTGGATTCTCTCAAAGAAGTCGCCCTTGAACTCAGGGAAGTACTTTTTAATGTTGTCTTCAAGGCTTAGTTTTCCTTCTTGGTGTAGTTTTAAAATTGCCATTGCAGTGAACTGTTTTGATACAGATGCAATGTTGAAGAAGGTGTTTGCATCAATAGGTGCTTTAGTCTCCATATCTGCAATTCCGTAACTTTTTGCAAAGAAGACTTCATCACCTTTCATAATCATTACACTACCTCCAGGCTCACCCTCATTATAAAGTGAGTTAAACAAAGAGTCAATTTTTTGAGCGGCAATCTCCTTTGGATTACTGCTGTTCTGATTACATGACATCATAAAAAATGGTGTTAGAAGAACTGCCAATATAATAGCCGCTCTTTTGGTTAAGTTTTTGATTTTCATAGTATGTAATATAATTGTTATATTTTGAGCAAATATTTTTATTTATATAACAATTTTGTTATATCACCTATAATATAAGTAGTTATAATGTTTGGGGCGTTTCCTTGTTATCTGTTGCAGTTTAAATCATTCTGCAATTTCACTCTCATAAAATTGAGGGCATTTGATGTAAATCTCTCAATGTTGAGTTTGCGGGAAGCATGGAACTGAAGCCTCTTGGTGAGAAGAAAATCAGGACCTGATATGGCAATCCACACAGTCCCGACAGGATTGACTGGGGTGCCACCGTCTGGTCCGGCAACTCCTGATGTGGCAATGGAATAGTCAGTTCCCATTAATTTTTTTACACCCGAAGCCATCTCTTTTACACACTCCTCACTCACTGCTCCAAACATCTCAATGGTCTCTCTCTTAACGCCGAGTGTATTTATTTTAACGCTGTTGTCATATGATATTATACCACCATAAAAGTATTGGCTGGCGCCAGGTACCGATGTCAGAAGCGATGCTATTGAGCCACCTGTGCATGACTCTGCAGTGCTTATTGTTGCCCCCTTTGATTTGAGCATTCGGCCAATTGCCGCCTGAAGGGAATCTTCACCTACTCCGTAAATTGCATCACCAATTATAGCCTCAAGTTTCCTGCTCTCTTCCTCCAATTCCCTCTCTCCCTGCTCTTTGTCAACACCATAAATTGAAAGTCGCAATCTTACTCCCAATGTTGGATTAGGCAGGTATGCAAGATGCAGATTATCAGGTAGATTGTCTTCCCACTCTTCAATTGTCTTGGCAAGTGTCGATTCAGGAATGCCGAATGTGCATATTGTTTTATGGAAAATATTCTCCATCTTATAGTGCTCCTGAATAATCTTCAGTACTTTAGGAAGTGCCGCTTCAGCCTCAAACGGAACACCTGGAAGTGAGAAGAGAAGTGCATTGTGACCATACTTCTCAGCTCCAAATTCAAATAACATACAAGGAGCGGTACCACACTCATTTAGAATGACTTTACAACTGTCTGGCACATAGGATTGTGCAATATTCAAATCACTCATCTCCACACCGCGTGCGGTGAGAAGCCTCTCAATAATTTCATACTGCTCCTGATTCTTTACAAACTCTTTAGCTCCCGACAGTTTGCCGAGCGTCTTTTTTGTAATATCATCTTTGGTAGGTCCAAGGCCACCTGTAACTATAACAATGTCAGTCTTTTCGAGGCATCTTTCCAGTGTGCGTACAATCTCATTCTCATTATCAGAGGTAGAGGTCATTTCATTGACCTTAACGCCAATGGAGTTAAGTGCAATTGAGATCTTTGACGAGTTGGTATCAACAATCTGGCCAATGAGAATCTCATCGCCAATGGTACAGATAGAAGCGGTAACCATATTGTTATATTAAAAATAATCAGTTGATTATGAGTTTTTTACAAGATATTTATTGATCTCCTTCACAAATGCTGGTCCATTGTATATGAATCCTGAGTAAACCTGGATCAATGAGGCACCGGCGTCAAGCATTGCTTTTGCCTTTTCAGGTGACATGATTCCGCCTACTGCAATGATAGGAAGTTGGCCGTTGGTTCTCTGACTGATGTATTTTACAAATGAGAGGCTCTTCTCAAATAGGGGAGCACCACTCATGCCACCATCTCCAATTGCTGCAACACTCTCTTTATCAGTAGTAAGTGGCTCTCTGCTTCGGGTTGTGTTTGTGGCAATTACTCCATCAAGACCAGATACAAGAACAAGGTCAATTATCTCGTCAAGGTGTTTCTGCTCAATATCCGGAGATACCTTCAATAAAATTGGACGGTAGTCATCATAGTACCTTCTGAGAGCAAGCAATCTGTCAATTATCTCTGACAATGAGTTTATATTCTGTAATTTGTCGAGATTCTTGACATTTGGACATGACACATTAAGAACAAAGTAATCTACAAAATCATACAAGAGTGCAAATGACTTTTCATAATCTTTTGGGGCATCTTCATTGCTGACATTGCTGTTTTTGCTCAAATTTCCTCCAATTACGCAGTTGGGTTTATGTTTCTTGATATATTCAACAGCATACTTCACACCATTGTTGTTGATACCCATTCGGTTTATAATTGCCTGATCTTTAGGAAGTCTGAAACATCTAGGTTTGGGATTTCCGCCCTGTGCTTCAGGTGTCAGGGAGCCAATTTCGACAAAACTGAACCCCAGGTTTGCCATAAGGTTATAGGCATCTCCATTCTTGTCAAAACCTGCAGCAAGACCAACCGGATTCTTGAATTTTATACCAAAGACCTCACGTTCAAGTTTAGGATTCTGATAGTTGAAAATCATCCTCATCAAGTGTCCCGAAAATGGAATATAACTTACAGCCCTCAATCCAGACATTACTATGCCGTGGATGCGCTCAGGTGAAAAAAGAAAGAGAGCGGGCCTTATAAGTTTATACATAGCAGTAATCATACTCTTATCAGTTAAAAATCTCCTGCAAAATTAATCAAATTATATCTATACCTATATATATATTTATAACTATTTGCCAACACCCAATGGGTAAAGTTCATCAAAACTTCCGTCGTTGTAGAAGACTATAACCCTTTTTACGCTCCTTTTTTTGCCATCATTCCCCTTGCTCGCTCCATTTATTTGATTCTCGCGGCGATATGGATTGTGATTTTTTGAAACATTTGTCTCATTATCAGGCAAATACCGGTTATTTTGTCCGTTATTGCCATTTGACTCCAAAAAATCGGATTTTTCATTTATTCGGCCTGCAGATTCCATTTCATTGAAAAAATCTCCATTTGTCAAAGATGAAGAGTCTTCTGTTTCCATTTCATCAATCTGATTGAGATTTATTATATTTTTAGACTTAGTATTATCGGATAAATAATCAGAATCAGTAGAATTTATAGAATTAGGAATATTATCAGCTTTTACATAATTTATATTGAAACTTTCTATTGATTTTGAATTATTATCTTTATGTAGAATATCTGTGTTCTGAATATTTTTCTGATAAGAGTATTTTTGCTCTAAAGGTTCCCCTTCAATATGAGGAAAAATTTCGTTTTTGTTGAAGTCCGCATTTTGAAAATAGGGGGATCCTACTTGAGGTGTTGTTTGTCCTGGGAAGTTTGCGCCTCTTGAAAATTCACTGTTTTTCCAATGTCCGGAAGATTTTTCATCATGAAATTTTGAGCCATTTTTCCATTGGTCGGAAGAGTCTTTTTCTTGAAAATTTGCTCCATTTCCAGAGAGGGTTGCGACCGGATTCTGACCTCCCGTATTGACAAAATTGTTCATCTCTTTATATGGTTTTCCCTTGCCGGTTAGGAACCAGTCTGCGCTTAAAGATGGAAATTTTATGAGCAGCTTTTGAATGAAATCAAATCCTGGTTTGTTTCTTCCAGACAGTATATGCGACACTCCCGAGCGCTGCACGCCGAGAATATCGGCCAGTCGGGCAGGGGAGAGGTTCTCAAGGTCTAAAAATTGTTGTAAACGGTTATTCATAAATGTAAATCTTGTTGGCTACAAATGTAAGGATTTATTTTGTAACATTTGTAGAATGTGTAATTATTTTTATCTGACAAATTCCCGCAATAACTACGATGCGATACCTTTTTAATTTATAGTTTAAGTATATATGTAGTAGTGCAAATAGCAGATTTTCAGTAATATAAAAAGTGATTATACAGATAGCATGCCCCTGTAGGGGCACTCCGGGGCGTAATTCTGATTCATGCAGGATTAAGTCTGTTTGATTTTCACTTCATATAAAACACGTAATATATTGGGAATGAGTATATTAAAAACAAAACACTTCGCATTATAATCTTAGGTTATAAATATATTTTACAAAAGTAACATTATTCAACTCATCTGTAAATACGCGCAAATGTAGTTTAAAAATATGAACATAGTGATTTACTTATGTGAATTACAATTGTAAACAAAAATTCAATTTTAAACGATTTTTTCTTATAGGTACATTTATATAACTTTGCAGAAAATAATTGATTGTGGAGCCTAAAATTAAGATTCAGGATTTCTCATATAATTTGCCAGATGAGAGAATAGCAAAGTATCCATTGGCAGAACGTGACCTCTCAAAACTTCTAGTGTTCAAAGACGATACTATAAGAGAGGATAAATTTACAAATTTGAGTTCGGTATTACCCGAAGGTTCTCTAATGGTTTTCAATAATACCAAGGTGGTTCCGGCGAGGCTATTTTTCAAGAAACACTCCGGAGCGGTAATTGAAATATTTTGCCTTGAACCTGTGGAGCCGAATGATTATGCACTCTCCTTTTCCCGTACAGATTCATGTAGTTGGAATGTAGTTATCGGAAATGCTAAAAAGTGGAAAGAGGGTGATATAAGCTTCATTTGTGATTCAACAGACACTGCAGCTCATGAGTTGGATTTGCGTGCAGAGCTTATATATAAAGGTGACAATAACGGTTCCGTTGTAAAATTCAAGTGGAAAACAGGTATCTCATTCTCGGAAGTGTTGGATATTTGTGGCAGAATTCCTATTCCACCTTACCTTAAACGTGATACTGAGGAGCTTGATCTTGAGAGGTATCAGACGCTTTATGCTCGTATTAAAGGCTCCGTTGCGGCCCCTACTGCAGGGTTGCATTTTACTGATAAAGTCTTTAAAGATATTGATAACAAGGGAATTAAAAGAGATAATGTATGCCTCCATGTTGGTGCCGGCACCTTTGTTCCTGTAAAAAGTGAGTATATTGCTGACCACAAAATGCATACAGAACCATTTTCTGTCTCTTTGGAATTTTTGGAGTCACTGTATAATATTAAGCCCGGACAGAAGGTTATTTCTGTGGGAACAACCTCTACAAGGTGTCTCGAGTCTTTATATTTCCTTGGTGTACAGTGTATTAAAAAAGGAAAGCCGTCGGCTGTCAGTCAGTGGGAGCCTTATGAATGTGAATATAAGTATACACTGAAGGAATCTATAGGAGCATTGGTCGGCTATATGAAAGGCGAAGGGCTGGATACATTTACGGCGAGGACTGCCATTATTATTGTCCCTTCATACACTTTTAGAGTTGTTGATGTACTTGTTACAAATTTCCACCAGCCTCAAAGCACTCTTCTCTTGTTGATTTCGGCATTTGTAGGAGGAGAGAAATGGCGTGAAATTTATGATTTTGCTCTGGAAAATGGTTTCCGGTTCCTAAGTTATGGCGACAGTTCTGTTCTTTTTAGAGCAAAATAGCCTTTGTATCAATCAAAATCACTCCTGTTGGAGATGTAATTGAGCATTTGCAGGGCCCATCCTACCATAAGGGGCCCTGTTCCTATTATTTGGGGAGCTATATTATATAGTTGCTGCCTGAATGCATTAAGGAAGAATTCATCTCGCCTCATTTTATACAGAATAAGCAGATTTCTTGCCATGACTGAATTGGCAGAGTATCTTATATAATCTATGATGGATTCTCTTTTGAATGGTGTAATTTGCTCATCTTTTGAGGTTTTGCTAAACATTCCATTGTGCGCCTGGTAATGGTTGAGCATAATGAATGCTGTATATCTGCTTATAAGGCCGTCATAATGTTTCTCTTTGGTGGATTTGAAAATGTTCAACAGCGCATTAAGAAAGAATGTGTAGTCAAGGAGGTCTGCATTGGCATGTTCATTTTTCTCCTTTGAGATATATCTGTGAAGTCTTATTTTATCCTTTTTCTTATATTCAAGAATCAATGAAATGATCTCTTTTGCCTTTACAATATAGTTGCTGCCACTATTGTGCAGATTATGGGATATTAGACATAATGATGTGGCATATAAGCAGTTATATGCTGTTATGACGCGTTTGTCTGTAATGGTCTCTCCCCTTTTTTTCTCTCTGATCTGTTTAAGCAGGGCAATTTCATCTGCGCTTAGTTTGCCGGTTTGTGGCTTGTTGGAGATTATTTGTTGATGATCGTCAGCCTGCTTTTCATCCATTCCAAGAGACTGTGCTATATATATATAAGTGTCAGGGAAAGCATCCATTATCTCATTCATGGAGTATTTGTAATATGATGACTCCATGCTCATTTTTGTGAGGGAAATTGATGTCATATATCCTCCTTCGGGAGACTTGAGCCTCTTTTCTATGAATTCAATGGTCTTTTCTGCTATCTCTTTGTAGCGTTTATGCCCGTAATACTTATATGCAAATGAAAATAAAACTGCTGCTTGTATATTTTCGGAGAGCTGTTTCTCATATAGAGGCTCTGTGAAAGAGGTATTTCTGGCCTGGGAAAAGAATCCTCCATCTATTGGGTCAAACATTGGAGAGAAGCCTACTTTGTCGAGAGCCTGCTCAAGCCACTTCATGTTTTCATCAATTTTATAGTAGTGGCTGTATTTGAGCAGGAATATGTAATACCTTGAATTCATGGTATATGGAGTCTCCCTATTGCGCCTTTTGCTTATAATGTACCTAGAGATCCAGGATTTTACATACGCGTGCAGAATTTTGTCGGTAATTTTGCAAGGTTGCTCCTTTCTCTGTACTATTCCGGTTCCGCTAAGTCTGTTGGATACATATTTTCCTGCCTTGTCGAGAAGTTCTCTTTTTTCTGTAAATGAGTTGATTATGTTATATGACAGATTTAAAAACTCCTCTGGGCTTATAGTTGAAAAAGAGGTAAACGGTTTGGCCCCCGGCAGAGAGAAGATGTTTATTGGAATGGAATAGTATTGCTCTGTGATTACAAGCAGATCCATGCCTACCAGCATGGCTTCGGGTACATCTTCAAGGTCAATTGCTATTGGTATGAAATTGGTATTTATCACCTCGATTATCCTGGGGTCGCGGAACAGTGCGTAGGCAGACTCCCTTGCCTCTATATTGGCAATGTATCCTATATGGATGAATATGATTTTGTCCAGCTTTTTTGCCAGGTTAAGTGTCTTGACACTGAAAGGTTTCCACTTGATCGGGCCTTTGTAGAGCTCTTTAAGATAAGGAGATGAGGTTTTATTCATAGCCGGTATTTTTATAGGCTCACTTTTATTATTTTTGTAAAGATAAACAACATTCTGTTAACAAATGAAGATAAGAAGTGTATATAAAACAATAATTTTCTATGCTGCAGCTATATTTGCAGCATTGGCGGCATATCAGATATATCCCTCCATTGATATAAATGACAAGGAGTCCGGTTCTTTCTCATCTGTCAGGGTTGCAAATGATATAAATATAATAAGCAAGCATCCACACTCTATAGAACACCCGAAAGAGAAAAAAGTTGTGGCAAATTATCTGTATCATAGACTCGAACAACTGGGTGGCAGGGTGCAATCGTTTGAGTATGACTCCATTAAATGTAAGTTTGGTGGGTATCTGAATATTGAAAATATTTATGCATCGTTTGATCCGACAGCTATTACAGATTCCACTGGATACATACTTCTTGTTGCCCATTATGATTCAAGATACCATCAGAGAGTGCTTGAAGATACTGTATATTCGTATGGTGCGGCTGATGATGGTTATGGTGTTGGTGTTATTCTTGAGAGTCTGAATGTTGCGCTCAAATACAGGGAGAGTTGGAAGCAGGGGATAAAGGTGCTCTATACTGATGCTGAGGAACATAATCTTGATGGAATGCGCAGTATGGTACATTTTGACAACCATATTCTCAAGGGGGTGAATATGGTTATAAATGTTGAGGCAAGAGGGGTCAAGGGGCCTGCCCTCCTCTTTGAAACTTCTTCGGGTAACAGAGCTGTTATGGAGCTGTATAAAAAGGTGCGCAATCCTTATACGTATTCGCTTACTACATTGGTTTATAGCATATTGCCTAATAATACGGATTTTTCAGTTGTAAAAGATTCCATTCCGGGAATGAATTTTTCGGTAATAGACAATCTTAAATATTATCACACCGACAAGGATAATTTTTCAAATATTTCGCTCAAGTCCATTGAGCATTATGGGCTCCAGATTGTGCCTATGCTCGAAGAGTATCTCAAGGGTGACAAATATGGTTCAAAAGGGGCTTTTGAATCCAATGAAGATCTTGTCTTCTTTACAATACCTCTGCTGGGCCTGTTTAGTTTTACCAAGTCTGGATATATTTTACTGAATATCCTGACATTCATTTTGTTTGCGCTGGTATTGTGGATCTATGTAAGACTCAATAGGATAAGGCTTGCGGAGCTTGTCAGGAGCCTGTTGTGGCCTTTGGTGTTCTTTGTAGTGGCGTTTGTGGCGGGTGAGGCAATAGGGTGGATTGCGGCTTATTTCAATGGTGAAGAATTTGATTTTGTATCTGTAAAGTATGTCGGGTATGACTATGTGCTTGTCATTGTGTCAGCGGTTGTTCTCTTTTTGTGGCACCTGATCTTTTATAGGTTGAATATACGCAAAAGAGGTTGCTTTGCTTATGAGTATCTCTTTGCATCACTTCTGTTTGCGGTGTTGTTGTCAATGGTTCTTATGATTGCGGTTCTTGAGAACTTTTTCATCCTGGTACCGCTCCTGGTATCTGTGGTGGCATTGCTCATGGCTCTCTTGAAGGGTGGAAAAGTGTGTTATTTGTTGTCGGGAGTAATAATAATGTTACTTGGATTCTCTTTCTGTTATTGCCTTATTACTGCATTGACAATTGGTAGCCTTGGGGTTGTGCTTATGCTATGTTCAATTTACTTTTCTATGCTTATCGGGCAATATTACCTCTTTAAACGAAATATTTAGGGATTTTGAACTTTATTTTGTAGCTTTGTTTATTATTAACAACAATTATGACTTTGCCCAATTTTGATGATATAAGACCTTATGTAGATGCAGAAGTTGCTCCTGCTATGGAGAGAATTGCCTCAAATCCAATGCTTCAGGGGATTTCTGCATATCTTTTCCCAGGTAAGGATGTCAGTTATTTCAAGAATATTCTTCTTTCTTGCAAGACAATTGATGATTTTCAGGAGAATGTCATGCAGTATGTTGTAAAAAAGATCCTTTCAGATACTGCAAAGAACCTGACTTATGGTGGTCTGGAATATTTTGATGGAGACAAAAAGTATCTAATTGTTACAAATCATAGGGATATTGTACTTGATTCTGCAATAATTCAGATAATTCTCTATATGCACAATATCCAGACAACTGAGATTGCTGTAGGAGACAATTTGATCTCTTCTTCGTTTATGGAGGATGCAACCAGAACAAACAAGATGATAAAGGTTGTAAGGAATACAACTCTAAGAGAGGTATATGCATCTTCGCAGAAACTTTCGCAGTATATCAGGCACAGTGTATCTACAAACAAGAGTTCAATATGGATTGCCCAGCGTAACGGAAGAACTAAAGATGGTTGGGATGTTACCGAACAAGGTGTTCTCAAGATGTTGGATATGAGTGGTTCAAAGGATTTTGTGAAGGATTTTGGAGAGCTGTCGATCATGCCTGCATCAATCTCGTATGAGTTGGAACCGTGTGACCTTCTCAAGTGCGTGGAACTCTATATTTCAAAGAGACGCAAATATGTAAAGTCAAAAGATGAGGATTTCAACAGCATTCTTACAGGTATAATGCAGTTCAAGGGGAATATCCACATAGAGTTTACCAAACCTATTACCCATGAGGAGATTGAGCAGGCTGCACAGCTTGACAAGAATGAGCGTTTCAAATTCTTGACCAGTGCTATGGACAAACGTATTGTATCTTCGTTCAAGTTGTGGAAGAACAACTACATTGCGTATGATATGATTACCGGTTCCAATGAGTTTGCTGCCGAGTATACACAGGAGGAGAAGAAGGCTTTTGTAGACTATATGAAATTCAAACTCTCATCTGCAGAGGGCGATATGGATGAATTGGAGGATATTTTCCTACATATCTATGCAAATCCTATATTTAACAGAAAATCAATTCAATAGAGTATAGCTTAATCCCGATGGATAGTTGATATAAAAAGTAAGGCTGACAGTTGTCAGCCTTCTTTTTTTGTATTCCAGGTTGTGGATTATTTTCTGTAGTCGTAGAAACCGACACCGGTCTTTCTTCCCAACTGATTTGCGCGTACCATCTTTCTAAGAAGTGGGTGAGGACGGTATTTGCTGTCGCCGAACTCGTTGTAAAGAACCTCCATAATGGCAAGACAAACATCAAGACCAATCAAATCACCAAGAGCCAAAGGACCCATAGGGTGGTTAGCGCCAAGTTTCATAGCCTCGTCAATCTCAGCTGCAGATGCAACACCCTCAGCAAAGATGCCGATACCCTCATTTACCATAGGGATAAGGATTCTGTTAACAACAAAACCAGGAGCCTCATTTACGCTTACAGGAGTTTTGCCAATCTGTTTTGAGATCTCGATGATGGTCTGGTGAACCTCCTCAGAAGTAAGCTGACCTTTGATAACCTCCACAAGTTTCATCATAGGAACCGGATTGAAGAAGTGCATTCCAATAACCTTCTCAGGACGGGTTGTATAAGAAGCCACTTGAGTGATTGACAAAGATGAGGTATTTGTTGCCAAAATTGCCTCTGGTTTGCAAATCTTGTCCAAAGTCTTGAAAATTTCCTCTTTAACAGCCATATCCTCGGCTACAACTTCTACTACCAAATCAACATCTGCAAGATCCTCATATACCTTGGTATCTTTGATTCTTGCAAGAGAGGCATCTCTGTCAGCAGCCTCCATTTTGCCTTTCTCAACCATTTTTGCAAGGCTCTTCTCAATAGAAGCATGAGCTTTTGCCAATGAGGCATCTGAACGGCCTTTAATTATTACATCATGTCCTGCTACGGCAAAAGTTTGGGCGATTCCGTTACCCATTGTGCCGTTACCTACTACTGCAACTTTCATAATTTCAAAAATTTAAATATTGTTTTAAGTAAATAATGTCTCGTTATCTGTTTTTGTATACCGCTTCACGTTTCTCAAGGAATGCGCCCATTCCCTCTTTCTGGTCTTCAGTGGAGAAGCACAGACCGAAAAGGTTGGCCTCAATGGCGATTGCAGAATCAATGTCTGTCTGCATTCCCCTGTTGATAGCCTCTTTGCTGTATTTTACGGCAATAGGAGCCTTCTTTGCAATCTTTTTGGCCATAGCCATAGCTGCATCCATCAGAGCCTCAGGCTCAACAACCTTGTTTACAAGGCCAATTCTGTAAGCCTCCTCTGCGTTAATTACATCAGCTGTATATATAAGTTCTTTAGCAATACCCATTCCTACAATTCGTGGAAGACGTTGGGTTCCTGAAAAACCTGGGGTGATTCCCAATCCAACCTCAGGCTGTCCCAATTTAGCCTTGTTTGAAGCTATTCTTATGTCACAGCACATTGAAAGCTCGCAACCTCCACCCAATGCGAATCCGTTGATGGCTGCAATTACAGGTTTTTCCATAAGCTCAATTTTTCTGAACACGGCTGCACCCTTTTCGCCAAAAGCTTTTCCTTCGGCTGCATTCATTGTGCTCATCTGTGAGATGTCGGCTCCTGCAACAAAAGCCTTGCCCTCTCCGGTAAGGATAACTGCAAGAATTGACTCATCTGCAGCAATCTCAGTAAAAGCAGAGTCCAACTCGTTTAGCACTGTTGTGTTCAGCGCATTTAACGCTGCTGGGTTATTGATTTTGACAATACAGATATTGTCCTGTTTTTCAATTAGAAGTTTTGTGTATTCCATATTATTGTGTTTTTGTTTCTGTATAATTCTACTTTTGTTTCTGCTCTTTTGTTCGCCGGTTATCGGGAAGGGCTCAATTTCCATTTACAAGAGTCATTTTAGGAGTTGGGAAATTGATGCCGTTTTCAGGCAACTTTCTGTATATGGTCTCGTTGAAATGGAAAAACAACTCCCAGTAATCTTCGCTTTTGACCCAAGCCCTTACCGTAATTGTTACATACGATGTTCCAAGCGCCTTAAGAGCAATGAATGGGGGAGCAGGTTCATTCAATATCTTGTCATATCCCGACAAAACCTCTGATATAACCTTTTTTGCTTTGTCCATATCCGTACCGTACGGAACATTCACGTTCCATTCGCATCTGCGTGTCAATGAGGTGGTAAAGTTATTGATTGTTCCTCCCGACAATGCGCCATTGGGAAGTATGATTGTTTTGTTGTCTGTTGTTTTTATTACGGTTGCAGTAATCTGGATAGAGTCAACCGTGCCTTCATAACCTTGGGCTTCTATATAGTCACCCACTTTGAAAGGTCTGAAGATGATGATCATAATTCCACCGGCAAAGTTCTGAAGTGTTCCGCTCAACGCCATGCCGATAGCCAGTCCGGAGCCGGCAAGCAGGGCCACTATGGAACTTGTGTCAACTCCAAGAGTCTGGACGGTGATTATGATCAGTAGAATAGTCAGGGATATACTTATGAGACTGATGATGAAAGAGGAGAGGGATGAGTCAAATTTACGTGCCTCAAGAATTCTTACAACAAGTCTCTTGACCTTTTTTATAAGCCATGCTCCGATACAGTATATGAGTATAGCTGCCAAAATCTTAAGACCAGCCTTCATGGCGTTGTCAATAAGAAACTGCACCAGCTCTCCTGCCGGCATTTTTGCCAATTGATCTATTGTCTCCGATATTTTTACTACGGCAGTCTGCGTGGAGTCTGTCTGGATTGTATCAGCTGTCTGTAAAATAGAAAACAGGGCCATTTGGATTAAATTTTTATTTGACTACAAATGTACTAACAATAGTTCAAAATTTTTAATAAAATTTTAAGATTTTAGTTGAAAAAATAACAAGAATGTTATTTGAAATGAGATTTTATTTGTATAATTTTGCACGTACTTAAGGTGGATAGTGGACTTTAAAGAAAAATATATACAAAATATAGATTTTAAAACGTTTCAGAGATGAATAAAAGAATTTCTTTGCAGGATGCCGTTGCTAAAGTGAAAGACGGTATGACAGTAATGGTTGGTGGTTTCTTGGCTGCTGGCAGCCCTATCACCATTCTTGACGAGCTTGCCAAAAGTGGAGTTAAAGACCTTACTCTAATTTGCAACGATACAGCGTATGCAGATGTGGCTCACGGAAAACTTATCACAAACAAACAGGTAAAAAAGGTAATTGTATCCCATATTGGAACAAACCCTAATACCAGCGAGCAGATGAACAGCGGTGAGTTGGAGATTGAGTTTGCACCGCAGGGCACATTGGCCGAGAGAGTAAGAGCTGCCGGTGCAGGTTTGGGTGGTGTGCTTACAACTACAGGTATGGGTACCGTTGTTGCTGAAGGCAAAGAGATTGTGACTGTAGATGGCAAGGATTATCTTTTGGAGAAACCTTTGAGGGCAGATATAGCGCTTTTGGGTGCTACTGTTTCAGATGAGGACGGAAACCTTGTTTATGTTGGAACAACCCAGAACTTCAACCCGCTTATGGCAACTGCTGCCGATGTTGTCATTGTTGAGGCTGAGAAGGTTGTGAAAACTGGCGAGATTGCTCCGGAGTGTGTGCATACACCGGCTATGTTCGTTGACTTCATCTATGCAAAATAAATCAGAGAAATAATACAAAACATTTAAAAGATACTAGTAACTATGACAAAGAAAGCTTTAATCAGAGTAAGAATGAGCTGTCACGATGCTCATTATGGTGGAAACCTAGTGGACGGTGCGAGAATGTTGAATCTTTTTGGTGATGTTGCAACTGAGTTGCTTATCATCAACGATGGTGATGAGGGATTGTTCAAAGCATACGATAATGTAGAGTTTATGGCTCCTGTTTATGCAGGTGATTATATCGAGGCTACCGGTGAGATTGTTTCTGCAGGTAACTCTTCAAGAAAAATGGTATTTGAGGCACGTAAAGTGATTGTTCCAAGACCTGACATTTCAGATTCTGCTGCAGATGTTCTTGAGGAGCCAATCGTTGTATGTAAAGCAAGCGGTACTTGTGTTGTTCCGGTTAAATGCCAAAGAAATAAAAAATAAAACCAAAGTAGATTTATGGCTAAATTGATTATTACAGCTGCAATTTGCGGCGCAGAGGTTACTAAAGAGCAGAACCCTGCAGTTCCTTATACAGTAGAGGAGATTGTTCGTGAAGCCAAATCTGCAGTTGATGCCGGTGCGGCAATTGTGCACCTTCATGTTAGAGAGGATGATGGTACTCCAACCCAAAGCAAGGCACGTTTCAAAGAGTGTATTGATGCGATAATGAAAGAGTGTCCGGATGTTATCCTTATCCCTTCAACAGGTGGTGCTGTGGGAATGTCTGCCGAAGAGCGCCTTCAGCCAACTGAATTGTTCCCTGAGATGGCAACTTTGGATTGTGGCACATGTAACTTTGGTGATGATGTCTTTGAAAATACAATGCCGATTATGAGAGCATTTGGAAAGAGAATGTTGGAGAACGACATCAAACCGGAGTATGAGTGCTTTGAGATGGGTCATCTTGATACTGTCCTTAACATGGCAAAGAAAGGTCAGGTTCCTGGTGCTCCTATGCAGTTCAACTTTGTGCTTGGCGTTCCTGGTTGTACTCCTGCAACTGTACAGAATCTTGCATGGTTGGTAAATGCTATTCCTGCAGGTTCAACATGGACTGCTACAGGTATTGGCCGTCACGCCTTCAACTTGGCTGCAGCTGCCATTGCAATGGGTGGTAACGTACGAGTTGGTTTTGAGGACAGCATCTATATTGAGAAAGGCGTTCTTGCAAAATCAAACGGCGAGATGGTTGCAAAAGTTGTACGTATCGCAAAAGAGCTGGGCAGAGAGGTTGCCACATCAGCAGAGGCTCGTGAAATTTTGGGTTTGAAACCAAGGAAATAAACATTTAAAAATACAAACAAAAATGAAAAAAGGTAATAAATACGGTGTTCACCGCGTGATTGAACCAGTTGGCGTTCTTCCACAGCCAGCTAATAAAATTGACAACAACATGGACGAAATCTATGATAATGAGATCTTGATTGACGTTCAAACACTTAATATTGACTCTGCATCTTTCACAGATATTCACAACTATGCTAAACAGCAGGCTGGAGAGGGTGCTACTGAGGAGCAAATCTTGGAAGAGGTTAAGAAAGAGATGTTGCTTAACGTAGAGTTGCAAGGTAAACACCGCAACCGTCGTACCGGTTCAGGTGGTATGCTGCTTGGTAAAGTTGAGAAAATAGGTGATGCTCTTAAAGGTAAAATTGACCTAAAAGAGGGTGATCGTATTGCTACACTAGTTTCTTTGTCGCTTACTCCACTTAGAATTGATGAGATTCTTGAGGTTCGTGCAGATGTAGACCAAGTTGACATTAAAGGTAAAGCTATCCTATTTGAGAGTGGTATCTATGCTAAGATTCCGGATGATATGCCTGAGAAACTTGCTTTGTCTGCTCTTGACGTAGCTGGTGCTCCTGCACAAACTGCAAAACTTTGCCAATATGGCCAGAATGTAGTTATTATTGGTGCTGGTGGAAAATCTGGTATGCTTTGCTGCTATGAGGCTAAAAAACGTGTTGGTGTAACTGGTAAAGTTATAGGTTTGACAAACTCTCAAAGAAGTACACAGCGTATTAAAGATCTTGGTTTCTGTGATGTTGTTGAGAGTACTGCAGGTATGACTCCAGTTCAGGTTAATGAGCTTGTTTCAAAACTTACAAATGGTAAGATGGCTGATGTTACTATCAACTGTGTAAATGTTCCAGATCAAGAGATGACAGCTGTCCTTTGTACTAAAGATGACGGTGTAGTTTACTTCTTCTCTATGGCTACAAGCTTTACAAAAGCTGCTCTAGGTGCTGAGGGTATCGGTTCAGACGTTAATATGATTATCGGTAACGGTTATACTAAAGGACACGCTGAATTTACTCTACAGGAGTTGAGAGAGTGTGAGGCTTTGAGAAAGATCTTTACTGAACTTTACGCATAAGACCTCTATAAATGGCTTGCAGAAGTTAAAGGTCAGAGATTTAATTCCGGCGGGGGAATACCCCGTCCGGATTTGAAGTTTTATCAAGATTGCAGGCCGAATATAAATTTTCAAAATTTAAAAACACTTAAATACTATGTACGAATCAAGACGTAAAGAGCTGTTCCCTAATGTTACAGACGAGCAATGGAACGATTGGAAATGGCAGGTAAAAAATAGAATTGAGACTCTTGAGGATTTGAAGAAGTATGTCTCTCTTACTCCAGAAGAGGAGGAGGGTGTAAAGAAGACTCTTCAGACTTTGAGAATGGCCATCACTCCTTATTATATCAGCTTGATTGACCCTAACAATCCTGATTGTCCGGTTAGAAAACAAGCTGTTCCTACTGGAAAAGAGACTTACCAGTCTCCTGCAGACCTATTGGACCCTCTTCATGAGGATGAGGATTCTCCAGTTCCTGGTTTGACTCACAGATACCCGGATAGAGTGTTGCTATTGATCACTGACATGTGTTCAATGTATTGCCGTCACTGTACAAGAAGAAGATTTGCCGGTCAGAAAGATGGCGAGAGCGCAATCGAGAGAATTGACAGAGCTATTGATTATATCGCAAGAACACCTCAAGTTAGAGACGTGCTTCTATCAGGTGGTGATGCTTTGATGGTATCAGACGAGAGATTGGAGTATATCATTTCAAAACTAAGACAAATTCCTCACGTAGAGATTGTAAGAATTGGTTCAAGAACTCCTGTCGTATGTCCTCAGAGAATTACCGACAACTTGGTGAATATGCTTAAGAAATATCACCCAGTATGGTTGAACACTCACTTCAACCATCCGCAGGAGGTTACAAAAGAGGCTGCTGAGGCTTGTGCGAGATTGGCTAATGCCGGTGTTCCTCTAGGTAACCAGACTGTTCTTCTAAGAGGTGTTAACGACTGTGTAAACACAATGAAGAAATTGATGCACGAGTTGGTTAAGATGAGAGTAAGACCTTACTACATCTACCAATGTGACCTTTCTATGGGTATCGAGCACTTCAGAACTCCAGTATCTAAAGGTATTGAGATTATTGTGGGCTTGAGAGGACAAACTTCAGGTTATGCTGTTCCTACATTTGTAGTTGATGCTCCAGGTGGTGGCGGAAAGACTCCTGTAATGCCTCAATATGTTATTTCTCAGGCTCCTGGTAAGGTTGTTTTGAGAAACTTTGAGGGTGTTATCACTACTTACACTGAGCCTACAGATTACAAGAACGAGTGCAACTGCGAGTATTGCAAAGCTAACCAAAGCAAATCTATTGAGGGTGTATCTTCATTGCTAGAGGGTAGAGGTATGGCTATCGAGCCTGCACAATTGAGCAGAAAAGAGCGTTCTAAAAAATAATTGACAATCAGTTATGCCATTCATTAACGAGATTCTTAAATATGACAGCTTGTCTATAGTGGGTCTTGAAAAAAATGTTGGCAAGACTGAGTGTTTGAACTATATCCTGTTAAGGTTACCGCTGGACTACAAAAAAATAGCGGTAACCTCGATAGGTATAGATGGCGAAAATAAGGATCAGGTTACTGCTACCAAGAAACCTGAGATCTTTTTGAGGGAAGGAATGTACTTCTCAACTGCCGAAGCCCATTATAGGAACAGGAGATTGGTTTCGGAGTTGATGGAGATTACAAGTGAAAGAAGTTCATTGGGAAGAATAGTTACCGGAAAGGTAAGGGTAGGGGGAAAGGTTCTGATTTCGGGGCCATCCAGTGGCCCATCGTTAAGAAGATGGATCAGCTCTGCAAGGAACTTGGGGGTAGATATTACCATTATAGATGGTGCTATCTCAAGATTGAGTTCAGCCTCTCCTGCTATTAGCAAGGCTATGGTACTCTCTACCGGAGCCGCTTACTCTTCCAATATGAATACACTTGTTCAGAAGACTAAATTTGTAGTGGAACTTATCAATCTTCAGTTGGCTGAAGATGATATAATAGAGGCGTTTGATCCTGTTGAAAATGGTGTGTGGGGAATGGATATGGAGGGAAATGTTATTGACTTTGGTTTGACATCATCCTTGGCTGTGGCTTCACTTGACAAGGACATTACCAAAGGTATGAGGTATATTTTTGCGGCCGGAGCCCTTACGGACAGATTCTTGAATCTGGTTATAAATTCGGGCAATATCAAGAATGTTACCTTGTTGGTGAGAGATTTTACAAAGATTTTTGTAAATGAGATGATTTACAGAAACTTTGTATCAAGAGGGGGAAGAATTCTGGTTCTTCAAAAGAGCAAGCTCGTTGCGGTTTGCGTAAATCCTACAGCACCAAATGGTTATGTGCTGGATAGTGACATTTTGTGTGAAAAATTGCAGGAGGCTATAAAACTTCCTGTCTATGATATAGTTAAGAACAGTTATGACATTTAAGTCAGTATTGGATATTGATTGCGGCATACGCTTCATTTATGATAATTTGGAGTTGAACTCATCATGTGCAAGAAAGATGTTGCTTGAGACTCCGATGATGAGGTCAAAACGTGAGATAGATGTCTATTATGGCAAGTTGAATCAGCTGTTCAACAAGAATTTGGCTCCAATAGCCAACAAACTCATGTGTCTCAAGGATATTGAGACTACAATAAAGAGGGTGGCGGGAGGCATAGTTCTCGATGATATTGAGTTGTTTGAAATAAAGTATCTGGCAATGATCTCCAGGGATGTTCTTCTTTTGATGAGGGATCAGAATATTACTGCTGTTAATTTGCCGGATTTGGGTGATGTTGTTGCAATTCTTGACCCCGACAAATTGAATATCCCGTCTTTCTATGTTTATGATTCTTATTCAGATGAGTTGTTGCAGGTGAGAAAGCAGATGAAGGCTATTGCCGGATATGGATTGGAGGTTGAGGGAGAGCAGAAGCAGCTGTTGTTGGAGTTGCAGAGACGAAACGATGAAATTGAGTCTGAGATAAGAGGGGTGCTGTCGGGAAGAATAAGGGAGTATTCAAGAGATTTGGACCACGCATTGAAGAGTTTGGCACTACTTGATATTCTCATTGCCAAGGTTGTCCAGATGAAGGAGTTGGGACTGAACTTTCCCTCTGTAACTGAAGTAGGAGAGACCTTTTATGTAAAGATGTTCAATCCTATGGTAAGAAAAGCTCTGGAAGATGTGGGTAAACAGTTTTATCCGGTTGATATAGCTTTTGCTAATGTTCCTGTTACCATAATTGGAGCAAATATGGGCGGTAAAAGTGTGGTTTTAAAGACTTTGGCCTTAAACCAGCTTCTGACACAATTTGGCTTTGGCGTGGCTGCGCAGGTTTGTTGCGTAAAAGTGGTTGACCAGGTGAAATTCTGTATTGGAGATGATCAGAATGCCCAGAAGGGGTTGTCATCTTTTGCTGCTGAGATGCTGGCTATCAACGAGGTTGTGAAGAGTTTGAGGGCTGGAGAGAACATTTTGGCTCTTGTTGATGAGCCTGCGCGAACTACTAATCCTGTTGAAGGAACTGCTTTGGTTGAGGGGCTTCTGGAGGTGATTGGTAGAGGTGAGGGTGGTTTTGTATTGACAACGCACTACAACATAAAAAATGATGATGTAAAACGATATAGGGTAAAGGGCTTGATGGATGGTGTGATGGATTATACCCTTATAGAGGCGGAGAGTGGAGACGTTCCGCATGAGGCTGTGTCAATAGCCCAGAGTTTGGGTATTGATCAGGAGTGGATAGAAAAGACTAGAAAACACTTAAATAACTAATAATATTTTATATGCAGAGTAAATTAGGATTGGATTTTAAAAAGGTTGAACGCGCTAAGGGTTTGGCAAAGGAGATTGCCAACGAAGTTCAGGCTTTTGTTGAGTCTTACAGTACTGTTGCTGTTGAACGTACCTTGTGTAGACTTATGGGCATTGACGGGGTAGATGCTAATGAGGTTCCACTTCCAAATGTAGTTGTGGATGATTTGAAGGCTAAAGGTGTATTGAACCAGGGTGTTTTGTTCTACTTGGCAAACGCTATGGTAAATACAGGAATGACTCCTCAGCAGATTGCAGAGAAGGTTTCTGACGGTTCTTTGGATCTTACTAAGGTTCCGGTTGCAGATAAAGCTGAGCTTGAGAAAGTTATGCAACCTGTAATTGATAAGAGCATCAATAAGATCAGAACAAGAAGACAATATAGGGAAAATTTTATTGAGACCGTAGGTGAGGGTGCAAAACCATACTTGTATGTAATTGTTGCAACAGGTAATATCTATGAGGATACTGTTCAGGCTGAGGCTGCAGCTAGACAAGGTGCAGATATTATTGCCGTTATCAGAACAACCGGCCAGAGTTTGTTGGATTATGTGCCTTATGGTGCAACTACAGAGGGCTTTGGTGGTACATACGCTACTCAAGAGAACTTCAGAATCATGAGAGAGGCTATGGACAAGGTTGGTAAAGAGCTTGGCAGATATATCAGGGTTTGTAACTATTGTTCTGGCCTTTGTATGCCTGAGATTGCAATTATGGGTGCTTTTGAGGGCCTTGACGTTATGTTGAATGACGCTCTTTATGGTATCTTGTTCAGAGACATCAATATGCAGAGAACATTGATTGACCAGTATATGTCAAGAATCATCAATGGCTTTGCAGGTGTTATCATCAATACCGGTGAGGATAACTATTTGACCACAGCAGATGCTGTTGAGGCTGCCCACACCGTATTGGCTTCAGATTTGATTAACGAGCAACTTGCTCTGTTGGCTGGTCTTCCAGAGGAGCAGATGGGTCTTGGTCACGCATTCGAGATGGATCCTATGTTGGAGAATGGTTTCCTTTATGAGTTGGCACAGGCTCAGATGGCACGTGAAATCTTCCCTAAAGCTCCGCTTAAATATATGCCTCCTACAAAATTCATGACAGGTAACATATTCAGAGGTCACTTGCAGGATGCTTTGTTCAACATGATTGGTATCTGGACAAACCAGGGTCTTCAACTTCTTGGTATGCCTACTGAGGCAATCCACACTCCATTCATGTCTGACCGTTTCTTGTCAATTGAGAATGCAAAATATATCTTCAACAATATGAAGAGCATCGGTGATGAGATGGAGTTCAAAGAGAACGGTATCATCAGAAACAGAGCAAAAGAGGTATTGGACAACGCGATTGCCTTGTTGGAGCAGATGACTTCAGAGGGATTGTTCAATGCTCTTGAGAAAGGTATCTTTGGTGATGTTAAAAGAAGCAGAGTTGGCGGTAAAGGTCTTGAAGGTGTAGTAGAGAAAGGTGCCAACTATATGAATCCATTTATTAACTTATTGAAAGGGAGGAAATAACAATGGCAGGTGGACTATATTCAATGTCTGCAAAGGATTTTGATCAGACTCTTGATTTGACAAAAGTTAAGCCTTATGGTGATACAATGAACGATGGTAAGGTTCAGGTAAGTTTTACACTTCCGGTACCTAGCGGTGCAGAGGCTGAGGAGGCTGCAAAACTATTGATGAAAAAGATGGGATTTGACAACCCTCTTGTTGCATTCTATAAAGAACTTACTCCTGGATTCACATTCTTCAACTGCTATGGCAATCTTACCCATACAGTGGATTACTCGAACATCTATGTTCCAAAAGTTGAGAGCAACACTATGGATATGCATGAGTGTGATGAGTATATCAAAGAGAACATTGGCCGCAAACTGGTTCTTGTAGGTGCAAGTACAGGTACCGATGCTCATACGGTAGGTATTGATGCGATTATGAACATGAAAGGTTATGCAGGTCACTATGGTCTTGAAAGATATGATATGGTTGAGGCATACAACTTGGGTAGCCAGGTTCCTAATGAAGAGTTCTTGGCTAAAGCCATTGAGTTGAAAGCTGATGCTATTCTTGTATCTCAGACCGTTACACAGAAGGATGTTCATATCCAGAACTTGACAGAACTTATTGAGCTTATGGAGGCTGAGGGCCTAAGAGACAAGATGATTGTCGTTTGCGGTGGTCCTCGTATCAGCCATGAGTTGGCTAAAGAGTTGGGTTATGATGCCGGTTTTGGCGCAAATACCTATGCTGATGATGTCGCATCATTTGTGGCTCAGGAATTTGTTAAAAGGAACAAATAATCAACAACATAAATATAATTATGGACAAAAATCAGATTAGAGAGTTTATTGCCAAAAGGGCTGCTCTTGAAATTAAAGATGGTGATGTTGTGAATTTGGGTATCGGTTTGCCAACCCTTATTCCTAACTTCTTGCCACAGGGTGTTTCTGTAACTCTTCAATCAGAGAACGGAATGCTTGGTATGGGTCCTGAGCCTGAGAAAGGAGCAGAAGATCCCCACTTCGTAAATGCAGGCGGTGGCTTCATCACATACCAACCAGGTGCTTCTACATTTGATTCAGCAACCTCATTCGGTATCATTAGAGGTGGTCACGTGAATGTTACCTTCTTGGGTGCTTTGGAAGTTGCTGAGAATGGTGATTTGGCCAATTGGATGATTCCTGGCAAAAAGACCCCAGGTATGGGTGGTGCTATGGATTTGTTGGTTGGTGCAAAGAAAGTTATCCTTACAATGGAGCATACAGCTAAAGGAAACCACAAGATCTTGAAAAAATGCAGATTGCCTTTGACAGCAGCTGGTCAGGTAAATATGATCATTACAGAGATGGGTGTAATGGAGATTACCCCTAAAGGTATTGTTCTTACTGAGATAAATCCTGAGTTTACTGTTGAGCAGGTTCAGGCGGCTACTGAGGCAACACTTATCATTTCAGAAAATCTTAAACAAGTTAACTTAAATTAAATACACTAAAACAGTATGAATTTTCAACTAACTAAATCACAGCAACTGTTCCAGCAAATGATTAGAGAGTTTGCTGAGAAAGAGGTAAAACCTCTTGCTGCAGAGGTAGATGATACCGAGAGATTTCCTATGGAGACCGTTGAAAAAATGGCTAAATTAGGCTTGTTTGGTATCTATATCCCTAAAAACTATGGTGGTGCCGGTGGTGACCACATCATGTACTCAATGGCAGTAGAGGAGCTATCACGCGTATGTGCTACTACAGGTGTTATCCTTTCTGCACACACTTCTTTGTGTATGTCTCCAATCTGGGAGTTCGGTACAGAAGAGCAAAAACAGAAATATCTTCCTAAACTTGCAAGTGGCGAGTGGATTGGTGCATTTGGTCTAACTGAGCCTAATGCAGGTACAGATGCAGCCGGTCAACAGACTACAGCAGTAGAGGATGGCGATGACTATATCATCAACGGTAGCAAAATTTTCATCACAAACGCAGGTCCTGCTCACGTGTATGTTGTAGCTACTATGACTGACAAATCTTTGAAGAACAAAGGTATTACAACATTCATCGTTGAGGCTGGTACTCCTGGTTTCTCAATCGGTAAAAAAGAGCACAAACTTGGTATCAGAGGTTCAGCTACTTGTGAGTTGATTTTTGAGAACTGCCGTGTTCCTAAAGCTAATATGTTGGGTAAACTTGGTGAGGGCTTCAAAGTTGCAATGAAGACTCTTGACGGTGGTAGAATCGGTATTGCTTCTCAGGCTCTAGGTATAGCTCAAGGTGCTATGGACGAGACTGTTAAGTATACTAAAGAGAGAAAACAGTTCGGTAAATCAATTTCTGCTTTCCAGAATACACAATTCCAGATGGCAGATCTTGAGACTAAAGTGCAGGCTGCTAGATTGCTAGTAAGATCAGCTGCTTGGAAACAGGATGTAGGACAACCTTTCTCTGCAGATGCAGCAATGTGTAAATTGTTTGCAGCAGAGACTGCTATGGAGGTAACTACTAAAGCAGTTCAGTTCCATGGCGGTTACGGTTACACAAGAGAGTATCCTGTTGAGAGAATGATGCGTGACGCTAAGATCACAGAGATCTATGAGGGAACATCTGAGGTTCAGAGAATGGTAATAGCAGCAAAATTATTTAAGTAAAATTACACAGTATGAAAATAGTAGTTTGTATCAAACAAGTACCAGATACTACAGTGATTAAAATTAACCCTGTAACAGGTACACTTATCCGTGATGGAGTTCCTAGCATCATGAACCCAGATGATAAAGGTGGTTTGGAGATGGCATTGGAGCTAAAAGACAAATATGGCGCGCATGTAACAGTAATTACAATGGGTCCTCCTCAAGCTGATGCTATCCTAAGAGAGGCATACGCTATGGGTGTAGATAAAGCTATCCTATTGACTGGTAGAGAGTTTGGTGGTGCAGATACTCTTGCAACATCTCACACTATTGCTGCTGCCCTTAAGAACTTGGAGTATGATTTGATCATTGCTGGCCGTCAGGCTATTGATGGTGATACTGCTCAGGTTGGTCCTCAGATTGCTGAGCACCTTGGTCTTCCTCAAACTTCTTACGTAGTTGGATTTGACGTTAAAGACGGCAAATACATCGTTAAGAAAGAGACTGAGGAGGGTTACCAGATGCTTGAGGTAGCTGGTCCGGCTCTTATGACTGTATTGGCAAGCGGTTTCAAACCAAGATATATGACTGTTAGCGGTATTGTTGACGCATTTGACAAACCAGTTGAGGTATGGGGCGTTGAGAAAGTAAATCTACCAGTAGAGATGCTTGGTCTTAAAGGTTCAGGTACAAAAGTTTACAAATCATTCACTAAAGGCGTTAAAGCTGCTGGTGAGGTTCACGAGGTAGATGCTGAGCAGGCTGTAGGCTTGATCGTTAGCAAACTTAAAGAGAAATTTATTATTTAATTGCCAAAACTGAGAAGAAATGAACAATAATAAACACGTATATGTTTTTGTAGAGCAAAGAGAGGGTACTATCCAACCTGTTGCTCTTGAGCTTTTGGGTAAAGCAAGGGATTTGGCTGACGTTTTGGGCGAGAAAGTAGTAGCTATTTTCCCTGGTCATAATATCGCTGACCAAGCTAACGAGTTGGTTGCTTACGGTGCAGATGATGTTATCGTAGTTGATGCTCCTGAGTTGAAAGATTATATTACTGAGCAATATACACAGGCTGTTTACCAAGTGATTACAGCATTCAACCCTTCAATTGTGTTGTTTGGTGCTACAACAATTGGTAGAGACTTGGCTCCAAGACTTTCTGCAAGATTGGAGAAGGGTCTTACAGCTGACTGTACTAAATTGGAGATCTCTGACGGATCAGATCCAAAATTGGCTGCAAACAAATTGATGATGACTCGTCCTGCATTTGGCGGTAACCTTATGGCTACTATCGTTGCAGCAAAAGAGGGTGTTCAAATGGCTACTGTACGTCCAGGCGTTATGCAGAAAAAAGAGAAAGATGCTTCAAGACAAGGTAACATCATTCCTTTTACAGCTAACTTTGACGCTTCTAAATTTGCAGTTAAACTTCTAGAGACTGTTAAAGCAGAGAAAGGTCTAGTTGACATTACTGAGGCTAAAGTACTTGTATCTGGTGGTAGAGGTGTAGGTAACAAAGAGAACTTTGAGAAACTTGCAGCTCTTGCAGGCGTTCTTGGCGGTGAGGTTTCTTCTTCACGTGCTATGGTTGACGCTGGCGTTATGGATCACGACAGACAAGTTGGTCAGACAGGTAAGACTGTAAGACCTGACCTATACTTGGCTTGCGGTATCTCTGGTGCTATCCAGCACCTTGCAGGTATGGAGGAGTCTGAGTTGATCATCGCTATCAACAAAGATAAATTTGCTCCTATCTTCCAGGTTGCAGATCTTGGTATCGTTGGTGATGCTAATAAGATCGTTCCTATGCTAACAGAGAGATTAGCAAAAGAGATCAAGAAATAATTGACTCAGTCTATTTACTGAAGCATCCGGAATGGGCCTTTTTGGCCCATCTCCGGATGTTTTTTTGTTCCACCTCTCATCTCTGAACGCTGGAAATACAACGAGGTATGACGCGGAAACGTTGAAGTAATGACGCAGAGAGATAAGAACGATGCTGATTGCTTAAGAAAGGTGGGTGAAGATGGATAATGCGTCCGTTTTTGCAGTATCTTTGCATTGTTTTTAAAAGAGTGTTTGGCTGCTTCAAGGATTGGTTTGAGGCGCCCTGTAATGATAAACTTAATAGACTATGTTGAGTAAACTTATTGATTTGAGTGTCAAGTTGATCAGAAAGTATTTGCCTGATCCGTTCGTTTTTGCAATTATTTTGACAGTTGTGGCCGGTTTGGCTGCCATTATATGTACAGGTCAGGGACCGCTGGATGTGCTTGAAAATTGGGGTGGGGGAGTATGGAGCCTGTTGGCTTTTTCCATGCAGATGGCCTTGGTGCTTGTTTGCGGATCGGCATTGGCTGATGCTCCACTGATCAAGAAAGGACTGCGCAAAATGGCTGCGCTTCCAAAGACGCCGGCTGCTGCAATTACAACTGTTACATTGGTCGCAAGTATTGCGTGCTGGATAAACTGGGGTTTTGGACTAATTGTTGGTGCCATCTTCGCAAAGGAGATTGCGCGTGCAGTCAAGGGTGTAGATTACAGATTGCTGATTGCCTCAGCATATAGTGGCTTTGTGGTATGGCATTCGGGCCTTTCCGCTTCAATTCCATTGGCTATGGCTACCGACGGCCCATCTTTGGCAGAGGTTTCAAGGGGTGCCATTACTCAGGCAATTCCAATTTCACAGACAATCTTTGCCACTTATAATCTCATAATAGTATTTTTAATTATAGTGGCACTTACTGTAGTAAATACGCTTATGCACCCGGCTCCTGAGAAGGCTTTTGTAGTTGACCCTGCTCTGTTGGGTGACGCTGAGGAGATAAAGGAAGATCCGTTATGCGGTCCTGGCGGTGATGATGTTTGTGAAATAGAGAATGGCAAAAGCGCAGAAATGGCTAAAAAAGGGGCAAATTCAGGCAAAACCGAGTGGAAACTCACTCCAAGTGAAAGACTCAACAACAGTGCGCTTTTGAGCGGAATAATTGCCGTAATGGGGCTTGGATACCTTTTTGTAAAAATTGTAATCAATGGTGCAAGCCTTGATTTGAACAATGTTATCATGCTCTTCATGTTCTTGGGAATTGTGCTTCACAAGACTCCAATCAAATATGTAAAGGCAGTAACTGAGGCGGCATCCTCTTCTGCCGGCATCCTCTTGCAGTTCCCGTTCTATGCTGGAATCATGGGTATCATGACATCTGCAAGTGCAGAGGGAGTCTCCCTTGCCGGACAAATTAGCGAAGCTTGTGTTGCAATGTCAAATGAAAAGACATTTCCTCTCCTTACATTCTTGAGTGCAGGATTGGTAAATGTATTTGTACCGAGTGGTGGCGGACAGTGGGCTGTACAGGCTCCAATTATGCTTCCTGCCGGCATGCAACTTGGCGTTGACCCTGCAGTTACCGGCATGGCAATTGCCTATGGCGATGCCTGGACCAATCTTATCCAGCCATTTTGGGCACTTCCGGCTCTTGCAATAGCAAAACTTGATGCAAAGGACATTATGGGCTTCTGTCTGATAGATTTGTTTATTGTTGCTGCAATTGTCTGCGTAGGATTTTTATTCTTGGTATAAAAATGAAAAGAGGATTCCTATTTTGCCTTTTATTGTTTTTATTGGGATTATCCGGTTGTCGGGATGAAAATGTTGCTCTAAATAGAGTTGGGGCCTTAATGCAAAGTTCTCCTGACTCGGCACTGATGCTATTGCAAAAAATTGATTTCAATTCTGTTGTCGGAGAAAAGGCCAGGGCCAGATATGCACTTTTGTATTCACAGGCATTGGATAAGAACTTCATAGATTTGCAGAGTGATTCCTTGATTAATATAGCACTTGACTATTATATGTATAATGGTTCGGATGAAGAGAAGTTTCATTCGCTCTATTATAGAGGAAGAATTGAGCAAAATAGGGGAGATTGGATAAGCGCAATTTCATTTTTTTTAAGAGCGCAAGAGTATCTGTCTGATTTGACCGATTATCGTATGGCTGGTATGCTGTATGCCCAGTCAGGCCGTGTATATAGCGAATATTATGACTATCCCAAAGCGTTGAAAGCATACGAAAATGCGCTGGAATATTATAAGAAATCCGGTATCGAAAAATATATTCGTTTTGCTCATTTTGATATTGCCTTAATACGTATAAATATGCGTGACGGCAGTTGTGACCAGGGGGAGGAGGTATTGTTGGAGACAATGGATTGGGCTTATGAAAATGATGAACAATATTTATTGTTGAGTTGTGTAGAGACGTTATGCCAATATTACCAAACTTCAACTGCCGGAGGTTTGGAAAAGTTAAGAAAACTCTTGTCGGGTAAATATGTTGGTAAGTGTATGCCAACAAAGCATATAGAATATGCCAGGAAATTTTTGGAATTTATAGAGAGACAAAATTCAAGTGCCCAATCATATTTCAATTATGCCTGGAAAAATGCCTCTTCAATTTTTGATTCATTATTGTTGTATAACCAGGAGTATAATTTGTACAAAGAACTTCGTCAATATGAGGTGGCTTTGGACAAATATGAAAAAGTAGAGGCATTACATGGTAGAATTCTAAGAAAAGTTATAGAACAGCCCGTCTTGTCGGTGCAAAATGAGTATTATAGAAATCAGTCTCTGGTTAAAGAGATAGAATTGGAAAAGAATAGAATTATTGGAATAATTGTTTCAATTCTTCTATGCATGGCTATATTTATATTATGTATAGTCCATAAATACCGCATCAGTAAAAAAGAGATTCAGATAAGGGACTACATTGAATTATATAAAGACTTGAAAGAACTGTTCAATGTAAGGGAAAATCAGATGGAGAAACAATTGTCTGTACTGTTCAAAAAACAATACGAATTGTTGAATAAATTGGCTGTTACAATGTATGAGACTCAAGGGATAAACAAAGATAAGGATTTTGTGTACAGACAGATTAAGGCAGAAATTGAATCTATATCATCCCTTCACAGTAAGGATGAATATCATAGTCAAATGGCACAACTCGAAGACATTATTAATGAATACAAAAATAATGTGATCGCCAAGTTCAAATCAGATTTTCCCGGATTGAAAAAATCAGATTTATATTTAATGTGCTATATCTGTGCCGGTTTTTCCGGTAAGGCCATCAGCCTTTTTACCGGCGATAGTGTGAAAAATATATATACCAAAAAGTCAAGATTGAAAAGTATGATAATGGAATCAAACTCCATTAATAAGGAACTTTTTATAGAGATGATGTAGTGTAATCAGGGTTTGTAAGATTTGTAATAACTCTGGTTGTTTTTATTTACTGATAATAAGTGTGTTACGTAGGCTGTTTGTAAGCATGTTTTTTTATGTTTTATAATAATGGCTATTTATTTTTGTAATCCAAAATATGCTATTTTATGAAACTGATTAGAATTATTTTTATTCTCCTTTTAATGTCTGTATGCAGCAACTTTGTCTACGCTGTTAATCCTGATGACGAGAACCAATCTACAATTGAAATTCCTATAAAACCCAGTACAGGTACACTTCATAGAAGTGCAGTGTGTGAAGTTTCAGGATATTACTACAATGGTGAGATACATCTCACTTTTCCACAAATTGTAGATTATGCTCAAATACGTGTCGTAAATATTACTTCAGGAAAAGTATGGTGTGATGAAATTTACAATACTTATTCTGCTATACTGGATATAAGTGATTGTACAGGAGGTTTCTATATTCTTGAAATATTATTAGTAACAGAGTGTTATCTTGGAAATTTTTTGATAAGATAAGACATGGTGTTAACAAAATAGATTATAATTATAAACACATTAAAAATATTTAAGTATGAAGCGGTTAAAAATTTTATTTGTTTCTCTATTTGTTTTATTAACTTTGACAACATCGGTTGTATCTGCATCTCCAGAGTATGAACCAGGATTTGAATATGACCATATTTTACTTGATACTATAAAAATATGTGATATATGTGGTAGTAACGATTGGTATTTTATTGATGATAAGGAGTATGATATGTGGATTGTAGTATGTATGGAATGTGCATATTGGGATTTTTGGGTATATTGATATGAAGAAGTTTTTTTTTAGCGCAGATGGTGCAAATTCTATTTTGTTTCTGTTTTTATTGTTTTTTTTCTTCTCTTGTTCCAATGTAGAAGGAATTGATAATAATACACCGCTTCCTGAAATTGCTGTTGGTAAGGCTATGACCAACAGGGCTGAGGTAAAGTTGGGTGATTATGCCTCTTTGATTGAATATATCCCATTGGAAAATTCTGCTGATGCACAACTTGCAACGGTAGATTATGAGAGTTATCCTAATCCGAAAGGTGGTACTGTGCCTTATTATAAGATGCTATTTAGTGCTGACAGGGAAAAAGCAGGATTCAAGAATTTTCTATATTCAAATAATCTGTTGTTATTTTTTCACGCAAATAAGGGTGCTTGTTCAAAACAGGTTTGTCATCTGTTTGATATAAAAGGTGATTTTATAAAGAAAGTAGAATATGATTCATCTCTGTCTGGCTTATATTGTTGTGTGACAGGCAATTATGTTAACGGTGATACTTTGTATACAAATGTTAGGGTATCAAATCTTAATAATGCTAAAGAAAAGCCAATTAACAAATTGTTCCTATATCATTTAAACACAGGTGAACTATTGAAATCATTTGAGCATGGAGAGGGTAATTTCATTAGTATTGGTCCAACCTTTAACTTTTATAAAACCGTTGAGAACAATGTAAGTTATGGAGTAATAGCAGACGGGAATTTACAAATTACAGACAAATTTCTCATTTGCAAGGAGAGGCCTACCAGACAAACTATTTTAAACGGAAAAAAATCAATAATTTCCGGTAAGGGGATAAAAATCTTTACACAATCATTCGCACATAAGTCAGAGGATGGACTGCTTATATTGCAAGAGTCTTCTGATACAATTTGTACATTTTCCTTTTCCTCCACTAAAAAAGAGTGCATACCTGCTTACAAAATTAATTTTGCAGATACAATATCAACTGTAATGAGAGGTCTTAAAATTGATGTGTTCAATTTTGCTGAGAGTGAAGATATGATTTTTATGCAGGTTAAGGAGAACAAAGATTATCCTTTTGGCGGTGAGTGGATGAAATTGGACAAGGAAGCCCAAAAAGTTCCATACTACAAGTTGTCGGCAGAAGTGTATTCTGATCAGATCTATAATGGGAGGGCGGCTGTTTGTTATATCCTTTACAATAAAATCACTGGAGAAACCCTATCTCCTTCGGCCGGCAATCCTGTATGGATGGGAGGAATGACTAATGATTTGGATGGAGGTTTTCCTTTCTGGCCGGAGATTGTGGCCGATGGCAAGATGTTCCAGGTGGTAAAGGCTGTGGATTTTATTAAGTTGAGTAAAATATATAACTCTGAGAAGATTAAGGCTATTGCTTCAAAACTTACAGAGGATTCAAATCCGGTTGTAGTGGTGGCGACACTTAAATAGTTAGTAATCTCAAAAAAAAATTATATGAATAAATTTTTCTTTTGCTTATTTTTGTATAAATTCAGCAGAAACGATTAGTCTATATATTTCTCAATAAGTATTTTATGATAATAATAGCATGTTTATTATTGCTTGTCGTTACGTCATGCTCTACTGTAAGTGATGTAAAACAAGAGATAGAGCCTTTGACTGAGATTGCTGTAGGGGAAGCTATGGCCAAAAGAGATAGTGTAATGTTGAGTGATTATGCTTCTTCTATTGATTATGTTCCATTGGAGAGTCATCCTGAAGCATTGCTTACTACAAGAGATTATGAGACTATTAATGGGCCAGGTGGGGAAAAAGTTCCGGCAAAAAAAATATACATATTCAGGGATAATATGTTTAGGTTTTTATTTGATTCCGGATTCTTCCTGTTGTTTAATGCAAATGGAGATGCATATTCTGAATATATATGCCATGTGTTTGATTTTGAAGGTAAATATCTTAGCAGTATAAACTTTGAACCTGCAGGAAAATATACTTATCCTTATGTTAATGCCAATTATGCAGACGATGGCAAGTTGTATGTTTATATTATTAAGTATACAAATATAGGGAAAGGCTCAGATGAATTTTATTGCAGGATTTATGATATTTTATCTGGGAATTTACTTGAATCAGATACAGTGGATTCCAAAAACCTCAGAAAACTTGTTCCTCTTGATTCCGATAATATCATGCTGCAATACAATTCAACTGATCTCGAAACACAAGAAAATACAATGGAAGGTATTCTTGTAGACAGTAGTTTTACTGAACAGAAGAGGATTTTTGCATATAAGGAAGATCTGACGGAGAATGTTAAATTGATGAAAAAAAAGGACATCGTGCGGCTTTGGCTTTTACAAAATCGTCCATACATAAATCAGATAGTGGTTTTGTGTTGTTGAGAGAGTTGACAGACACTCTCTATAAGTTTACTAAAAAGGATAATGAATTTATATGTAAAAGTTTATATAAATTTAATTTTGCAGATACCTTGGAGCCTGTGAAAAGAAAAGTAAGGATTGATGTTGAAACTTATTTGGAAAGCGAACATTCAATTTTTTTTCAGATTGAAAAAAATAGGGATTATAAACCCACTTGGAGTAACTCCGAAATTGATGAATATAAAGATTTGTTTTATCGTATCCCTACTGAAAATACACACAACAGAAATTTTGGAATCAACGAGTCTTCAACTTACATAGTTTATGATAAAAACACAGGAGTAACAAGATCTACTATAGTTCAAGATCCTGTATGGATGGGAGGAATGACTAATGATTTGGATGGAGGTTTTCCTTTCTGGCCGGAGATCGTGGCCGATGGCAAGATGTTCCAGGTGGTAAAGGCTGTGGATTTTATTAAGTTGAGTAAAATATATAACTCTGAGAAGGTTAAGGCTATTGCTTCAAAACTTACAGAGGATTCAAATCCGGTTGTAGTGGTGGCGACACTTAAATAGTTAGTAATCTCAAAAAAAATTATATGAATAAATTTTTCTGTAGTCTTAGATATTTTGGCATGGCTCTTATGTTGGGTTGTGCTGTTGCATGTTCGGAGAATAAAACGGCTGAGCATACTACAATTGATATGATTGGTGCTGTGAATAATGCTGAGCCGGTAATGCTTAGTGAGTATGCTTCTGCCATTGAGTATTTGCCGTTGGAGTTGAAGGATTCTGCATATCTGTTCTCTTCAATGTATATGCTGGAAACAGAGGGGTCATACGTTTTTCATACAGGTAATAAAGTTGTAAATGTCGCTTTTTATGAGTTTGACAAGAGTGGAAAGTATTTGAGGAGTGTTGGCACCAGGGGTAGGGCTTATGGTGAGTATGTGCATCACATTACACTTTGCTATGATGCGCAAAATGAAAATTATGGACAACTTGACAGAAGTAAATTCCTGATATATAATAGTGAAGGCAGAGTGGTTGCAGACACTCCACTTAAAAAATTCCGTTTTTTGGGATTTCCAAGAGCCTATTTTGTAAATGGAAACTATATAGTCAGCAGCATTTCTATGGGGATGGTAAATGGTGAGATGACGTATAAGGATATTCTCATCAGAATTGATGCTGAAGGCCAATTGTTGGAAGATAAGGTATTGTCAGATACACCAATAAAGACGTCAATAGTGCCTCAGGGCTTTGGCGGTAGAGCTGGAATGTCTGGTAATGGTCTTATGATTTACAGCAATGATACATTGGTGAGAATGTACAGGGAGAATAATACAGATACCATCAAATGTCTCAATCCGGCCACATTTGAACCATTCAACTACTATTTGTTGAAAGGTGTTGATGAGGGTGTATTTATGCATAAATTTTCATTCATGGAGAATGAAGACATTATCTTTATGGAGGTTCTTAAAAGTGCCAATTTTTTCCCCGATCTTGATGAAAATAGCCCAAGAAAGTTACCTCTTATTTATGACAAGTCAAAAAGTGCAGCACGTGCTCTTGCTCCGGATCAGGAGTCTGGAACAATGGGCTTTGTAAATGATCTTGATGGCGGAATTCCATTCTGGCCATCATACATAAGCGGCAACAAAATGTTCAGACTTGTAGATGCAGAGGAGTTCATTGAACTTGCAGCCAAAAGTTCTTCAGACAAGATGAAGTCGGTAGCGGAAAATCTTAATGATGAGAGCAATCCGGTACTCGTGATTGTTACCTTGAAATGATAAAAGTCATATTGCATATAGCAACTGGTTTGTTTTAATATGCTAATTTACAGAGGGTTGTGTGCAAAATAAAGGCAACACAACCCTCTGTTTCTTATGTAATGGAAGATTTTACATATATTAGTAGAAATATTCAAGTTAATTACAATAAAATCAAATTATGAAAAAACTTCACAATTACTCAAATTCAAGGAGAGTTCTCTCTGGAGTTGCCCGATTTGTCAAAACCTCAAGACTCTTTGCTGTAATGGCTGTTTCTACTGTGCTGTTTGCCTGCTCCGGCAATGTGGCAGACAAGAACATTTCAATTGATATGTTGGCGGCCGTAAATGCTCCAGGAAGTGTAAATTTGAGCGAATATGCTTCATCTATAGAGTATATTCCGCTTGAACTTAAAGACTCTTCATACCTTTTTGCCGGTATGGGCATTATTGAAACTGAAAACTCATACCTCTTTTATACAGGCAACAAATCTGTTAATGTAGCCTTTTATGAGTACGACAAGAGTGGTAAGTATGTAAGAAGTGTAGGCAATAGAGGTAGGGCAAAAGGTGAGTTTGTTTCAAAGAATGGACTTTGCTATAACTCCAAAACAAAGGATTATGGACTTCTTGACAACAATAAATTGTTGATATATGCCCATGACGGGTCATTCAGAAGCGAGACCCAATTGTTCAAATTCAAGGCAATGGGTTTCCCGAGAATTTATGCCATTGACGGCAATTATATTATAAATGTCATTACTGCAAAGGATATCAAGAGTGCAATGAGCGGAGATATGCAGGATATGATTATTAAAGTTGACAAGGATGGAAATCTTGTTGAGAATATGGTTATGTCAAATACAATTACAGAAGCCTCTACTTTTCTTGGAGCTCCGAGTATTTCCGGCAATGGCCTTATGCTCTATTCAAACGGCGATTTTGCAAGACTTTACAGAGAAAGGACTACTGATACCATAAAATGTGTAAATCCACAGACATTTGAGTCATTTGACCACTATTTGCTCGAAGGAAGCGATAAGGGTGTATTCATGGTGCCATCCTCATATATGGAGAATAACGGCTATATCTTTATGGATATTATGAAGAATGCCAAATTCTTCCCTAATCTTGACAAAAACGCTCAAAGAAAATACCCTTTACTATATGACAAGAAGCAGAATAAGGCCATGGCCATTGCTACAGACCAGGAGTATGCTATGGCAGGTATGACCAATGATATTGACTCCGGTGCCCCATTCTGGCCAACATACATAAGCGGCAACAAAATGTTCAGACTTGTAGAGGCCGAGGAGTTCATTGAACTTGCCGCCAAAAGTTCTTCAGACAAGATCAAGTCTGTTGCGGCTGGTCTTAATATTGAGAGCAATCCGGTACTTGTGGTTGTTACTCTAAAATAATTCTGAATTGAGAAACTGTGGTATGAAAATCTTTGTTTAAAGCCACCCAAGATTCATGTATAAAGGAAATAACCCTAAAGGAATCTTATAAAACAGCGTGAGACTGACTTAAGAGGTCTCTTATCAAACGGATAACCCCTATTAGAGTGCTTTCTAATAGGGGTTTGCCATTAATATAGATGCCCTTTGGGCTTATCTTTTTATTTTCTCCAACATAGATGGCAAAGGCTATTTCTCTGCCAACTCGGTTGCCTTTGCAAGGGCCGGAATGATGTGAGGGAAGATGTAATCCTCGCCAATCTCATTTGCAAAGCCTGATTTGCGAAGTGATGCATGCACCTTCTCTGTTACTCCCGACAGAATTATCTGTACATTCTCGCCCTGGGCACGCTTCCACAAGTTGCGCAAGTTGTTCTGGCCTGTTGAGTCAATGAACGGAACTTTACGCATCCTTATGATACGTACCTTAAGGCCCTTTTTGTTGTTCTCGCGGTCAACCTCGTCGAGTTTGCTGGCAAGACCAAAGAAGAAAGGACCGTCAATCTCATAGATCTCAACACCGTCGGGAACAATAAGATGTTCAACATCGCTCAACTGTGCCATCTCCTCATTCTCTGTGCCGGCAACAAACTCCTCCTGCATTACCTTTACAGAAGAGGTCTCTGAAATACGTTTTACAAACAAGATGATTGCCAATACCAAACCAACCTCAATGGCAACTGTAAGGTCAATGATTACAGTAAGGAAGAAGGTGATCAAAAGTACTGCAACATCTGATTTATCGCCTTTAAGAAGGTATTTGAATGTTCTCCACTCACTCATATTGTATGCAACCATTACAAGGATTGCGGCCAAGCAGCCAAGTGGAATGTAAACGGCGTATGGCATAAGGAACAGGAAGATTAGCAACAAGACTATTGCGTGTACGATACCTGCAACCGGGCTCTTTCCGCCGTTGTTGATATTTGCCATTGTTCTTGCCAATGCACCTGTAGCAGGAATACCGCCAAAGAATGGAGTAATGATGTTGGCAACACCCTGGCCTATAAGCTCAGTATTTGAGTTGTGTTTCTTGCCTGTAACACCGTCGGCCACCATGGCAGCAAGCAAAGACTCGATTGCACACAAAAGGGCAATGGTAAACGCCGGCTGGAACATGCTCTGTACTGTGTCCCAAGTGATGTTTGGAGCGGTTGGCTTAGGAATCTCAATGCCGTTTGCAAGTTCTGGGAATTTGCTTCCGATTGTTGCAAACTCAATGCCTGCATAGTTGGCCAAAAGCAAGGATGCTGCTGTACCTACAATAATTGCAATCAATGATCCAGGAACTTTGTTGGTAACTTTAGGCCAGAAGATGATAATAAGAAGACATCCTAAACTCAAAAGGAACTCTGCCGGATTGAATGTGTTCAAGTGGCTGAAATAGGCACTCCACTGTGGTATGAATTCGCTCGGAAGGTTCTCAATGGTAAGGCCAAGGAAATCCTTTACCTGTGTTGAGAAGATTACCACAGCGATACCGCTGGTAAAACCTACTACAATAGGATAGGGGATGAACTTGATTATGCTGCCCAGTTTGAACAGACCCATAAGTACAAGTATCACACCTGCAAGTACGGTAGCAATGATAAGGCCTGAGATGCCATATTGGGCAACGATGCCGTATACAATTACGATAAATGCTCCGGTTGGACCTCCAATAAGGAAGTGCGAGCCGCCAAGCAATGAAACAAGGAAACCTGCAACAACTGCAGTAATAAGACCCTGTTGTGGTGAAACACCCGATGCAATACCAAATGCAATTGCAAGAGGTAGGGCAATGATACCCACAATGATACCGGCAATAAGGTCTGCGGTAAATGTCTCCTTTGTGTAGTTTCCTTTCTTGAATACTTCAAGAATTTTAGGCTGGAAGACTTCAGCCAAATTGAATTTTGCCATATAAGGGGTTATTTGATTAATATTCTCGGAAAACGGGCGCAAATATAGTAAAAAAGGGACTCCCTGAATAGGAAATCCCTCTAAATTTTACTGGAAACCAATACTTTTACACGCATTTTTATGGGTGTGGAGAGTACCGGTCATCTGGCATTATTTGAAAAGAGCCAAAACTTTCTCAATAATTACAGCAGAATCTTCGGTAGCCGGAATTACAAGATCAGGCTCTGCCTGTACAAACTCATTCTCGCTCTTGAAGCGTTTCTCACCACCGCCTGTGATGTTGAGCATTACGGTCTCATCTTTTGAGATTTTGCCGCTCTCAAGGGCCTTTTTAAGGCTGCAAACTGCAACAGCTGCTGCAGGGTTGATATCAATGCCCTCAAGTTTCTCAAACAATTCACCGGCTGCCCTAAGTTCCTCGTTTGTTACAATCTCAATGTCACCACCGGTTGCTTTGAGTGCATCGTAGAGTCCGCCGGCCAATGAGTATGGAGGTCTTCTGTTAGAAAGTACCTTTGCATCAATTGCAAGGGCGCGTTTTACAGCATCCTCTTCGTCATACTGCAACAAGGCTCTGCTGTCCTGTTTGAAGGCGTCATACATTGGTGTAAAAGGAATATTCTGTGAAGGGATAAGTTTCATGAGTTTGTTGCCAAAGCGGCCGTCCTCAATGAATCTCAAGTTCGCCTCCCATGCTGCAATTGTGCCTGTGCCGCTTCCAATGGCCTGGAAATAGCTGTCGGGAATATGGCCTATATGCTCAACAGCAGAGAGTACGGTTGTGCTCATGCCGTCTCTGCGGGCAACGTTCTTTGCACCGCCCTCCTCAAGGAATGCTGCCGATTCACAAACTTTTGCACCAAGTTGTATGGCATCAAAATAGTCTGTTCCTGCAGGAGTACAGATGATTTTTACGCACTTGTTCAAGGGCTTTTTGAACCATAGGGCATTCATGTTCTCAAAAGGAACCGCAATTACAATTGGAATATTGTTCTCAGAACATACCTGTGCAAATGCTCTTGCAGTATTGCCGGCAGAAGCAACAACAAGTATCCTTTTCTCATCTTCGGGAAGTCTTCCGCATACAGAATAGGCCTCGGTCTCCTTGAATGAGCAGGTGTTCATTTTTGCCCCTTTTTCAGGCCAGTAGCCCGAGAATGTTATGTAAAGGTTCTCCAATCCGTACTCTTTGGCCAATGCTTCGCTCTTGTAGGTTACAGGAGCGCAAGAACCCTCCAAAGCTCTCTGAACCGGCATCCAGTCTGCAAATTTGTACAATCCGAAACTGTTATCCTTGAACTCAATCTGTTTTTTTGCATAAACTGCCCTTACAAGAGATGGAGAAGGGCACTCTTTATCATTTATTACCCAGCCTGTATCCTCAAATGTACGGCCTGTTGCAATTGTCTGCAATTTGTATTCTGTCGGTTTGATTTCCATAATCTAAAGTTTTATAGGAACGCAAAAGTACGCTATTTTACAATCTTTTCAAAGTTAAATAAATATCTGCACCCATTTGTTTTGTGACAGGGCTATTTCAGGTTGCCTGCAACGGCCTGGGCAATGTCTGCCACCGGAGTGGTGCTCTGGTCGGAGAAGGTCTTAAGACATAGAGGGCATGCTGTTATCACCTTGTCGGGATTATCAAAAGTCAATGCCTTAAGTGACTCCTGTGTAATCTTTACCCTATCGTGGTAGTTGAGGGTAAGGCTTCCCAAGCTTCCACCGCAGCAGATGCTCTCCTTCTTCTCTTTATTTGCCTTTTTGAGTTCGCCTATTGCGCTCAATACATTGCGTGGCTCCTGATAGATATTGCATCCGCGCCCAAGTTCGCAAGGGTCATGGTATACAAAACTCTCCTCAGAGTGGTTCAGTCTTATGCGTTTCTGGTCAATAAGCTGATTGATGTATTGTGTGTGGTGCAAAAGGGTAATACCTTTAAGGTTGTACTCCTCTTTTAGAACCTTGAGACATATAGGACAGGATAGGACTACCGTTTTGCATCCGCTATCCTGTATCATCTCCCTGTTCCTTTCAATCACCTCCTTAGCGGCAGTCACCTTTCCGGTAAGCATAAGCGGCCTTCCGCAACATACACCTCCATCCTTATCTGCAAAAACGTAATCTTCTTTTGCAGCATCAAAAATTGTGGTCATGGATTTGATGATTGCCGGAGTAAGATGTGTCATACAGCCTGCAAAGTATAGCACCTTATCCTTCCCGACAGCGCTCTGTGCAGCATTTCCCGTAGCATTCCCGGCTCCATGGGCAGCAGCATTTGCTGTAACCTCATTCCCGGTTGCACTGCCCGATACCGGAGCGAGTGGCATGCTTGGGCCTCCTCCCTGGTGGTGCGCAGAAGCAAGGAAAGAGTAGTTATACGGTAATTTGTCTGTTACAGTAGCCCTTTGGGCCTGTTTCAAACCACATGAGTCAACTCCAACAGGGCATAGGGCAACACATTTGCCACACATAAGACATTTTTCTGCTATCTCGTTGATTTTCTTCTTGTTGTTTCTTCTCTGGAATCTTACAAAATAGACCGAAGAGTATTTCAGATTCTTTTTTTGCATGTTCATCGGGCATGCATCAATACATAAGCCGCAACTTGAACAGGAGTAGATTTCCGCCTCCGCAAGACCTTTGCGCGGATGGTGTATCTTAAGCCCGGCATTTCTTAGGAAAATATACAATACCTCTGTTGGGATATGCATATATCGGCTGAACGGAAGTGCAAGGAAGAAGAGTCCCAAAGCTGTAGAGTATGCCCACCAGGTTGGCAGTACATTCATATCGTTGCCAAGGAAGTTGGCAAAGAGCATATTTACGGGTTTGGTAAGAAAACTACCGCCACTGATACCGGCTGTAAATCCCTCTGCAAGCAGACGGAGTGGGAAGATAGACCAAAGGCACCAGAGTGCAACCCTGTCGGCGAAGCACGGTTTTGTGGTTCTTCTCATTCCCAAAGCAGTGGATCTTATTCTTTTATACATTGCAAGGCCTATTCCGCTCAAAACTACCAGAAGGAAAAAGTCCATGAGGAAGAAGAAGACAGCACCTTTTAATGTTGCATTCTGCTCTGCTACAAAATATCTGTAAAAGATAGGGTAGTGGAGCGTACCGTTTCTCTGGGGAACAAAGAGCATAACCTCTATATGGCCCAGAACAATCAGCATGAACCATCCAAATGCAATGCTGGCATGCATATAGCCGAGCAACGCATTACGCTTGAAGATCTTTATATGAAGGAGACAGTCACAAATGACATCCCTTATATTCTTATACATTATTGTTGGATTGAGCAGTGACAGGAAGAACTTTTTTCTGTCGCTTCCGGGCATGGCTCTGAATACCCTTATCAATGCAATGAAAAGGTATATGAATATGAAGATCATTCCTATTACAAAAGGCAGTACGAACGGATCGTATCCGCCTGCAATTCTTTCTCTCATTATTTAACGCTGTAAATTTTGTTTATTGACAATAAGAGGTTTCTTGTATTGATTGCCCTTGGGCATACCATAAAGCATTTGCCGCATAAAAGGCAGGACTGCACAAGTTCAAGAGCCTGTTTCTCCTGGCCATTCTGAATATACAGAATAGCACTTCTAAGGCTTGTTCTGGTGAACTTTCCTGCTGTGCAGCTGGCAGTGCAGCTGCCACATGCCATACATTTGAGCACATCCGATTCAAGTTCAACCAGCCGGTTCCACTTCTCCTGATTGAATTTGCACAGGTCTATTCTGGAACTTGGTGTCAGTGAATATCCGAAAGTTGCCATTACTCCTTGTTTTTTATGTAGTTATTGATAGCCAATGCGGCTGCTCTCGCCTCGTGTAGAGTGTCGGGAAGAGTCTTTGGACCTGTGCATGCACCGGCATAGAAGACTCCCGACTTATCGCTCTCCTGAAGCGAAAATATTGTGTCTTTGCATGTGAAGAAACCATCCTCGTCCCTCTTCAGGCTCAACATCTCGGCAATCCTCGTTCCGGCTGAGCAGTTGGTCATGCCACTCATGAGTACAAGAAGGTCAAGTGTTACTTTTATCGGTTTTCCGCTCAATGTATCCTCTGCCTTTACAACAAGCTGCTTGTTCAGATCTTCTGCCACTTCAGATACTCTTCCTCTTATGAATCTCACTCCGCAATCCCTTTGCGCTTTAAGGTAAAGATCCTCGTATCCGCGTCCGAACATTCTCAAGTCCATATAGAAACAGTATACTTGCGCATCGGGGAATGCCTCTTTAACCTCACATGCCTGTTTTACAGCTGTGGCGCAACACACCTTGGAACAATATCTGTTACCGGCTTTTTCGTCTCTTGAACCTACGCAATGAACAAAACCTATTCTCTGGGGATTTTGCTTTATGCGGCAGTCCTTGCCTGTTTTGAAGTAGTTTTCAAGGTCGGCGTTGGTAATGACATGGTCATATATTCCATAGCCGTATTCCTCTTTCTTTTGTGCAGGGAAGAGGTCAAAACCGCTTGCCATAAGTACAGCCTGTGCCAAAATTGTAATACCGTTGGAAAGTATTACATTGTACTCTTTGTCGAGAAGATTTATTGATTTGACCTCGGTCTTCAAAAAATATTTTACTCCGTTTATATTGCCTGTAAGCTGGTCAAGCAGCTCCTTTGCAGGAATACCCTCAGGAAAAAGCCTGTCCCATTTTGCAAGATGGCCACCAAGATGATCATCCTTTTCTATAAGGATAACATTGTAGCCCATTTTATGGAGCTGGGCCGATGCCTCAAGACCGCAGGGGCCACCTCCTATAACTATTACGTTGTTGTTCATAAATTTATGCTGCTGTGCGCTGTTGCCCAATTCTGGTAATGCGCTTCTGTTTAGTTTATATGTCTGTTTGCAATATTCTTAATTTTGTTGCCTTGCTGCTTTTATTGTCTTTGTCTCTTTTGCAGCATTGCAACCTCTCTACAATCCAGGGCACGACGGCAATTCAGGTCTGCCAAGATCCTTTCCATTTACACCCTGATACTTCTTGGCAGGGTCGTAAGGAATACCCATCTTGTCAAGAAGCGGCTCTACGCTTACCTGATGTACCTGAAGGCCCAGATCCCAAGGATCATAGCCCAATACAAGACCGGCAACCTCCTCGTATGTAAATACAGGAATTCCGTGACCGTCCTGGCCGTAAGTCTTGCCCTCCATCTCAGAAATCACATATTGCCATCTGTCAAGGAAATATGGACAACCCGGACAATTGGTAATTATCATATCCGGTTTGAAAGGCTCCATTGACTCAAATTTCTTGTGGGTATTTGAGAGTGAGTAGCCTCTATTGCTCTGTACAAGGTACTGGCGGAATCCGAATCCGCAGCAGTGTCTGCGCTCCGGATAGTCAATGACCTCACCGCCCCATGCTTCAATCATGCCGGCAAGAACATATGGATACTCAGCACCACCAAAACCCTTTGAAGGGAACATCTTTGCATAGTGGCAACCTATATGCTCAACAACCCTCAAAGGCTCGCCGGTCTTCTTGTTTATAAGCTTGAATTTGGCCTGCTGGGCAATCTGATTCCTGAACTTGTATATTATATCACTTGCATGGGCAAGATACTTCGGCTTTGCAAATTCAAGTTTGCAGCTCTCCCAAAGTTTCTCCTTGATTTTAGCCTCAAGTTCCGGGAACTCCCTCCATGTCTCAAGGGTCTCTGTGTAGAGACCGAACGATGTAATGCATGAGCAGACATAATTTTCATACCCATATTTGTTCATAAGGGCAAACTGCCTTGCAATGATTGTCATGGCAGTCTCCTGAGGAATTGCATCAGAGTGGTAAGCAATACCGCCGCAAGTTGTATGATGCTCTGTCTCGAAGAAATCCTTTTTTAGTCTGTTTCTTGTAATGTCAAGGAAAACCTGCTCTGAGGCAGGGAAAAAACTCTGCCTGATGCAACTTCTCACATAGAAATAGTGATCATCGGGAATATCCTTCTGATAATCCGACCATATCTTCTGTTTACCTTCGTATATCATATCTGTATCTGTTACTGGTTAAGGTGCTCCTTTTCTGTTTCAGTGAAGACCTTCATAAAATATTCTTCCTCTGTAAGCCCCATCTCCTCAGCCTTTTGCATGGAGTACTTGTTTATGGTATCAATTCTTTCGGTTGCACCTGTTATATCAAAAATGCGTTGAAGTTCATCCAGATCGTGTTTAGGAATTCTTCTCAACGCACCAGTACCGTCACCATCAAGATTGGCACCCATTCTTTCATAGATATCCTCAAGATGCTTCTCCTGCCACTCCCAGACCTTTCCTGCTTCCGGATGAAGTGCAGATGCAAATGTCCTCGGGTATACACAGTATCCATAATTGAGGATATTGTTGCATAGAGTCTTCGTTAGTGCATATTGCTGACGCCCTTTTTCAGACTCGGCAAAGTAGCCCATATCCATTGAGAGACCTCTAAGGGCCATAATTACAAGACCTGGGGCGTTTTTGCGAGGGCACCTTGTTATACATGACATACACTCTCCGCAATACCAGATGGTCTCGCTCTTTAGAAGTTTTTCAATCTCAGCATCATCCTTGCTCTGGACAATGTCTACAATCTGTCGGGGATCATATTTATAAAACTCTGCCGCCGGACAAATGGCTGTGCATGTACCGCAGTTGATGCAGGCCTTGAGTCCCTCCCTCATGCGGTAATCTTGCATTAATCTGTCATATAACTTTCCCATATTTTATATTCTTTTCTTTTTCGATTTTTACCGGATTTTATTGTATCCTCAATTCCTCTCCTGCAGATTCATCTCATTGGCTCTTTCATTCTGCTGATCCTTTTTGGAAGATTGTGGAAGAGCTTGGGCCAATTGCAAAAGATTGACATCTTCATTCATATTTTCTGCCATCTTGGCCAATACCTTTATAAAGATATACATCTCATTTTTAGGTATATCCTTGATAATCAAATCCACTGCGTTCATTGCAATATCAGTTACGCCCTGTTGTATCTCCTTTGCATAGGGGGTGAGCTCTATCAGATTTTGTCTTCTGTCTGCGCTGTTTGCCACCCTCTTCACAAGATTCTTCTTTTCAAGTCCATCAATCAATTTGACTACGGAATTCTTGTCCTTGAGAATTGTATTGGCAATCTGTTGCTGCGACATCTTACCCTCATCCCAAAGGGTATCCATTACAAGGAACTGCTCAGGGGTAAGATTGTATCCCTCTTCCTGAAAGAATGCTGTAATATACTGCTTGAAGCGGTTATGAACCAGATTCAAAAAAACTCCAACCTGTTTGTTTAGAATCATATTTTATAAATTTTATATCCTTTACCCAATCTTATGCCCCCCATTTCATGCCCCCAATGCTATATACAGATTCAGATGAGCAATGTTGTAGCAGAAAGAGTGGTAAAGGGTATGATAGTAAAACCTTTTACTAACCTGCAAATGTATACCAATAAATTGACTTTACCAAAATATAAATAGGCCTTAATAATTTTAAAATTCAATAAATCTTTGATGCAAAAGGGTAAATTGACTCTTTTGTATTGTTTCTCAGCTTGTAAGGGTTAGTTTTGCAGGTATCAAAATCTTTATAGTACCCGACAGCCTTGTCTGGAATTGTGTCTTGAAGACAATCAGATGATTACAGCACAATCTCTGCCGGGTCATTTTTATCAGATACGTTAACGTAACAATTGAAATTATGAAAGCGGAGCGAGGCCATGTGCGGGAAAGGAATCAAACAAACAGTCAATCAAATTTTCTGGTAAGAAATGGCAAGGCTGGCCATTTAAAAGTAATGAACCCATGTGTCGATTGGGGGTTTAAGTATCTCTTTGGTACAGAGGAGAGCAAGCCCAATTTGAAGGGTTTCTTGAATCTTCTTCTGATGCCGGAGTATCCCATAGAGGAGATAGAGTATATGAACAATGAATCATTACCAGATACACCTATGATAAAAGAGTGTGTATTTGACATTTTGTGCACTGACACAAATGGTGACCGGTATCTAGTTGAAATGCAGAACAGTCAGGCTGGCAATATAAGAGAACGTATTATCTACTACACTTGCAGGCTAGTTAACCAGATGGGCCGTAGGGGAGAAGGTTGGGATTATTCAGATATTAAACGTGTCTATTCAATCTGCCTCATGAACTTTAAGTATGGAGAGTCTCCAAAACTTAGGACGGATATTATGCTGATAGACAAAAATACATATGATATATTTTCTGATAAGTTGAATATCATATTGTTACAGTTGCCATGTCTGGAAGCCCAAACTATAGAGGAGTGTGCCGAGTTTTATGAAAAGTTGTTATATTTGCTTAATGAAATGACAACAGATATGAGAACAGTAGAAGAATTGAAGGCAGAGGTGGCGGCAACACAATTGCCCGACAAGACCAAGGAGGTCTTCTACCAGGTATTGGATACGGCAGATATAGGATCATTGTCTGAGCAGGAACAGCTTATTTATGAATCCAATCTTAAGGCTTACCGCGATACTATGAGCTGCATAAGATTTGCCGAGCATACAGGCAGGGAAGAAGGCAGGGCTCATAGTAAACTGGAGATTGCCAGATCAATGAAGATTGATGGTATGCCATCTGAAACTATTTCCAAGTATACAGGATTATCAGTGTCTGAGGTTGAGAATTTATAGTATTTGATTATTGTACAGAATTCAGGAAGCGGAGGTCGGAAATTTGCATTTTTACTGAACTTTTGAAGTTATTCGTTGTTATTTATACGAAATAGTTTTTTAAGTTTAGGTTAAGTCGGGCACACCCTGTCAAGTCATAAGTTGATTGGCAGGGTGTGTTGTTTGTAAATTTGTATTATCCGGTGCAACTTTTCTGGAAATCAGTAAAATTTTTCTGGAAATGAGTATTTCTGTTTTATAAGCAATGTTGTCAGCATTATTTCCTTTACATTTGCACCTCTCTCTGCATAAAGAGGGTTGTCAGTTGATACAGTATGAAACCATTTTTCCCACAAAATTGTTAATTGCTATAAAGTGACTGGTGTAATTGCTTTTTAGAATTTGTGATGGTGAGTTTGAATGCAGTTTGAAAAAGATGGCCTCGGTGATGATATGATAGCTACAGAATGAACCTAAATGAACCGTTCGCGTGGTTGTTATTTAGTTTTTATTTGGCTACCTTTGCAATAAGCATTGTTGTGTTTATGTTGCAGATAGGAGTTGGTTATGCTCTTTTTGATGGAACAGGAAGGTGCAATATATGCTTCAAGAGAGAAGATAGAGGGGCTGTAAATTGTGGTTTTGACTATAAGTATTTGAGGCTTAATTTGTTATATAGGTCTCAAAGCCCCAGAGTTATGTGCTGTCGGGAAGAATGGAGGCGAAATAGGTCGTGGATTTCAGGTAATGATAAAAATTGAAAAGTGAATCAACCGGAATGTGAAATATCAGATGCATGGTATGCAATGCGCGTCACCTACAATAGGGTAATGGTTGCCAAGGCTCTTTTGGATAGGGTGAATGTGAGGAATTTTGTCCCGATGCGCTATAAAGAGAGAGTGGTCAGCGGGAAAAAGGTAAGGGAACTTGTTCCGGCCATTTCAAATTTGATGTTTGTCTATTCCAATACACAACAATTGAAGGAGCTGAAACGGAAAATGGATTATCTTCAATATATTGTCAATTCAAGGACAAAGGAGAAGATTATTGTACCTCAATTGCAGATGCAGAGGTTTATGGAAGTACAGAAGGTTGATAATGAGCATATTTTATGGTTTGCACCCCAAGATGTAAACTTTTCCAAAGGAATGAATGTTAGAGTCATTGATGGGCAGTTCAAAGGGTATGAAGGCACTTTGGTCAAGGTAAAAGGTGCAAGAGACAAAAGGGTGGTGGTGGCCATAGAGGGTGTTATAGCGGTTGCAATGGCCTCAATAAACCCATCTTTCCTCCAGCTGGTTGATAACGACCAATCAGTTGGTATATAAACAATTAATAACAGTAAAACAAAAGTAATGCAATTTCTTATTTATTGTACCATAGCATTGATAGTGTCACTTTTGGTGGCATGGACTGTTTATCCTAAGGTATTACTGATTTCAATACATAAGAACATAGTAGACTCGCCCAATGCGCGCAAGCTCCAAAAGATGCCGGTTCCTATTCTTGGCGGATTTGTGGTCTTCAGCGGAATTCTGGCATCAATGCTGTGTGTAAGCTCACTGATAGATATAGGAGCTCTTTTTGCAATCTTCTGTATTATGACAATCATGCTGTTTGTAGGACTGGCAGATGACATAACATCATTGAGCGCAAGAGGGAGGTTTTTCATTGAAATTGCTGTAATCTGTATACTTATGATCAACAGCCGCTCCCTGATCATAGATGATTTTCATGGCTTGTGGGGAATACATGCAATTCCCCTTTATATAGCAATTCCTCTTACAATAGTGGCTGGTGTGGGAATCATAAATGCAATCAACCTTATTGATGGAGTTGATGGATTGTCGAGCGGATACTGCATTTTTGCATTTATATTGTTTGCAGCATTCTTTTATATATCAGGAATGTATACCAACCTGATACTTGCCCTTGCCGTAATAGGAGGCCTTATACCATTTTTCATGCACAATGTCTTTGGCAAATACTCAAAGATGTTCATTGGTGATGCAGGAACACTTCTTTTAGGTACAGTAATGGCATATTTTGTAATTACTGCACTTGATGTAGAGCTCCAAAAAGGTACTCTTAACGAGAATTTTGGAATTATACCAATGCTGCTCTCTATACTCGCTGTTCCTGTATTTGATACATTGCGTGTAATGGTAACAAGAATAATTAAGGGTATATCTCCTTTTAATCCCGACAAAACACACCTTCACCACATGTTTATCCGGCAAGGATTCTCGCACATAGGAACCACCATATCAATTCTCTTCCTCAATACCTTTGTAGTTGTAATATGGCTCACCGCATACTTCTCAGGCTGTTCAATTGACCTCCAGCTTTATGTGGTAACACTTATAAACATAGCTATAACTGTATTGCTTTACCAGGGGGTGGAAAGAGCTGTGGCAAAAGCTTCCACAGATAAGACGGATGTACCGGCTGCAGTCAAGATGCTGAGGTCTACAGGACGTAAAATTGGTGTTCAGAGGGGCCCTTTCCTTAAATTTATGGGGCGCTGGATGGATAGATGCATTAGTGAAAAGGAGAGAAAAATTCTTATGGGTGATTTGCAAGAATAACAATTGGATAAAAATTATAAACCGCAAAGAGGCGATATGAAAACAATATTGGTAACTGGAGGCGCAGGATACATAGGTTCACATACTTTAATTGAACTTGACAATGCCGGATACAATTTTGTAGTAGTTGATAATCTGGTAAATTCAAGCATTGAATCAATTAAGAGAGTAGAGAAAATAATTGGCAAGTCAATTCCTTTCTACAAGGTGGATTTGAGGGATACCAAAGCTTTGGAGAATCTGTTTGTAAAGCATCAATTCCATGCATGCATTCATTTTGCCGGTTTGAAGGCAGTTGGAGAATCTATTCAAAAACCGCTTGAATATTACCACAATAACATGACCGGTACATTTGTGCTTGTTGACTTGTTGCGCAAATTTAATTGCAAAAATATCATATTCTCCTCATCTGCAACTGTTTATGGAAATTCTGATGTGGTGCCTTATACCGAAGATTCTCCAAAGGGCAACTGCACAAACCCTTACGGAAAAACCAAAAGCATGCTTGAGGAGGTGCTGACCGACCTGCAAAATGCTGATCAGAACTGGAATGTGGTTCTGTTGAGATATTTTAACCCTATAGGGGCCCATCCAAGCGGAGAGATAGGAGAGAGTCCAAACGGAATTCCCAATAATCTGATGCCGTACATAACCCAAGTGGCTGTCGGGAAGAGAGAAAAATTGGGAGTCTTTGGAAATGACTACAATACTCCCGACGGCACCGGTGTACGTGACTACATTCACGTGGTGGACCTTGCCAAAGGCCATGTGGCCGCCCTTGCAGCAATTGAACGTAATTGCGGACTGGGAATCTACAACCTCGGTACAGGATGCGGCTATTCGGTACTTGATGTGGTAAAGACCTTTGAAAAGGTAAACGGAGTATCGGTCCCATACCTGATTATGCCCCGCCGGGCCGGTGACATTGCAATGTGCTACAGCAATCCGCAAAAGGCAAATGAAGAGTTGGGCTGGAGAGCCGAACTTGGCCTTGAAGAGATGTGCCGCGACTCCTGGAACTGGCAAAAGAAAAATCCGGAAGGGTATGAAAAGTAGTATTTCATATAGATGAAAACCATTTTAGTTACCGGCGCTGCCGGATTTATAGGCTAAAATCCCAACCATCAAGCCAACTGCTACGATACCATTCTTGATGATGTGCAGGACAAGGTTTACACAAGGGATATTTTTAGGAGAGATTAATTTTAAAATTTACTAATATGTCTATTTTTAAAGACAAAATTTTGTTGATTACAGGTGGTACAGGCAGTTTTGGAAATGCTGTGCTTCGTAGATTCCTTGATTCTGATATTAAGGAAATCCGTATTTTTTCACGTGATGAGAAGAAGCAAGATGATATGCGTCATGCACTGCAAAATCCTAAAGTCAAGTTTTATATTGGAAATGTTAGAAGTAAAGAGTCTATAGATGTCGCAATGCGTGGGGTCGATTATGTGTTTGCAGCTGCTGCATTGAAGCAGGTTCCATCTTGTGAGTTCTTTCCAATGGAAGCGACCTTGACTAATGTTATTGGAACAAATAATGTTTTGTTATCTGCAATAGAACATAAAGTAAAGAATGTTGTAGTTCTTTCAACGGATAAAGCTGCATATCCTATTAATGCAATGGGTATATCAAAGGCCTTGATGGAAAAAGTGGCAATAGCAAAAGGCCGGGAGTTGGGCGATGATGCTGATACAACAATTTGTTGTACAAGATATGGTAATGTGATGGCATCAAGAGGTTCTGTGATTCCATTGTGGGTAGACCAGATGATGGCTGGCAATCCAATTACTATTACAGATCCTAATATGACACGTTTTATGATGACTTTGGATGATGCCGTTGATTTGGTTATATATGCTTTTACTCATGGTAAAAATGGCGATCTGTTTGTTCAAAAGGCCCCCGCTGCAACACTTTCTACCTTAGCAGAAGCATTGAAGCAAATCTATTCAAAAGTCAATGCCAAGTACGGAGAAACTGAAGTTAAAGTTATCGGAACACGACATGGTGAAAAGTTATATGAGACATTGGTTACTCGAGAAGAGATGGCAAAGGCCATAGATATGGGCAACTATTATCGTATACCATGTGATAACAGGGATTTGAATTATGACAAATTCTTTACAGAAGGAAATAAAGATGTTTCAACAATAGAAGATTATCATAGTCATAATACAACAAGGTTGGATGTTGAGGGAATGAAAGAACAGTTGATGAGATTGCGTTTCATTCAAGAGGATTTGGGTTTGATTGAAAAGACAAAATCTAAAGAGATAAGAAGTGAATAACAATATGAATATATTGGTCACAGGTGCAAAAGGTTTTGTAGGAAAAAACTTATGTGCACAATTGCGAAATATTTCGGAGGGTAAAGCACGGTTTTATGGTAATATTGTCATAAACCAGATATATGAGTATGATATAGATTCTACTGAAGAAGAACTTGAGCAATATTGCAAAGATGCTGATTTTGTGTTCAATCTTGCCGGGGTCAATAGACCTCAGAATCAGGAAGAATTTATGCAGGGTAATTTTGGTTTTGCATCAAAATTATTGGATACACTCAAAAAATACGGGAATAGATGTCCGGTAATGCTTTCCAGTTCTATACAGGCAACACTCAAAGGCAGATTTGGTGACAGCGAGTATGGAAGAAGCAAGAGAGCAGGAGAGGAGTTATTTTTCAATTATTCCAAAGATACTGGAGCAAAAGTATTGGTATACAGGTTCCCGAACTTATTTGGAAAATGGTGTAGACCCAACTATAATAGTGCAGTTGCTACCTTCTGCAACAATATTGCCAATGATTTGCCTATTCAGATAAATGACCGTTCAACAGAGTTGGAATTGCTGTATATAGATGATTTGGTGGATGAAATGATTGCGGCCTTAAAGGGAGAGGAGCACCATTGTGAATTTGAAGAAGTTGAAACTGTTCTTGTTGAGAGTGGAAGATATTGTGCAGCACCTATTACCCACAAAATCACTCTTGGGGAGATAGTAAATTTGCTCTATTCATTCAAGGAGCAGCCTTCAACACTGTTAATCCCTGAAATTCCACACAATTCATTTGCCAAAAAACTCTATTCGACATATTTGTCATACTTGCCCAAAGAAAAGGTTTCATTTGCGTTGAAAATGAATGTTGACAACAGAGGCAGTTTTACAGAATTGTTTAAAAGTGCAAATTGTGGGCAGGTAAGCATTAACATATCCAAACCGGGGATAACAAAAGGTGAGCATTGGCACAATACCAAATGGGAGTTCTTTGTTGTTGTTGCAGGTAAAGGGCTTATTCAACAGCGCAGAATTGATGGCGATGAGGTATTGAACTTTGAGGTAAGTGGTGAAAAAATAGAGGCAGTACATATGCTTCCCGGTTACACACATAACATCATTAATTTATCTGAAACAGAAGATCTGGTAACAGTGATGTGGGCCAATGAACAATTTGACCCGGAAAGACCGGATACATTTTTTGAGAAAGTGGAGAACAAGTAAAAACTATTACTATGAATATTAGAACAGATTTTTCCAATGTGCATTTCAAAAATGATGGAAAACTTAAATTGTTGATAATTGTAGGCACCAGACCGGAGATTATCCGTTTGGCAGCAGTCATAAATAAGTGCAGGAAATATTTTGACACAATATTGGCCCATACCGGTCAAAACTATGATTACAACTTGAACGGAGTATTCTTTAAAGATTTGAAGTTGGATGATCCCGATGTGTATATGGATGCGGTAGGCGATGATTTGGGTTCAACAGTTGGAAATATTATCAATTGCAGTTACAAATTGATGGTTCAGATTAAGCCTGATGCGGTATTGGTATTGGGAGACACCAATTCATGTTTGTCTGTTATTGGAGCCAAAAGGCTGCATATCCCAATTTTCCACATGGAGGCAGGAAACAGGTGTAAAGATGAGTGTTTGCCGGAAGAGACAAACAGAAGAATTGTAGACATAATCTCTGACGTTAATTTATGCTATAGTGAGCATGCAAGAAGATACTTGGCAGAGTGCGGATTGCCAAAAGAGAGGACTTATGTAACCGGATCGCCAATGGCAGAGGTCCTTCATGCAAATTTACATGAAATAGAGAGTTCAGACATACATCAAAGGTTGGGTCTGGAAAAAGGTAAATACATTCTTTTGAGCGCACATAGAGAGGAGAATATTGATACAGAGAAGAACTTCTTGTCATTGTTTACTGCTATAAATAAAATGGCAGAAGTGTATGATATGCCAATATTGTACAGCTGCCATCCGAGAAGCCGGAAAAGACTGGAACAAAGTGGCTTTGAACTTGATAGAAGGGTCATAAGGCAGGAACCTTTGGGATTCCATGATTATAACTGTTTGCAGATGAATGCTTTTGCTGTAGTTTCCGACAGCGGAACATTGCCTGAAGAGAGTTCATTCTTTACAAGTGTAGGGCATCCATTCCCAGCAATATGTATAAGAACAAGTACAGAGAGACCAGAAGCCCTTGATAAGGGTTGCTTTATTTTGGCCGGCATAGATGAAAAGTCTCTATTACAGGCAGTAGAAACCGCTATAGAGATGAACCGCAACCATGATGACGGCATTCCTGTGCCTAATTATACCGAAGAGAATGTATCTACAAAAGTTGTCAAAATTATCCAGAGTTACACAGGTGTTGTCAATAAAATGGTGTGGAGGAAGGAGTAAATATACTGACAAACATATTGTTAAATTAATTGGATGAAGTTAGGACTGTTTCTGAGATAAATTATTAGTTATAATGAAGACTGCTCCGATGTTTTCGGTAATTATACCAATTTTCAATGCTGAAAATAGTTTAGTTCGTTGTGTAGATAGTATATTAAATCAATCTATTAAAGATTTTGAAGTATTGCTTATAAATGACGGCAGTACGGATAACTCAGCAGCATTATGTGATAATTTTATGAAAAATTATCAACAGATAAGGGTGTTTCACAAAGAGAATGGAGGTGTAAGTTCTGCTAGAAATTTGGGAATAAGTAATGCATCAGGGAAATGGATTGTCTTTGTTGATAGTGACGATTATGTTGAATCGACCTATTTGGAAAACTTTATAAATCACTCTTTTCACCTTGATGATGGAGCAATAGTAATTCAGGGAGTAATATTTGATTCATTAGATAATAGAAGAGTGCATAAGTTTGTGAAATCTGTTTATAGTAGAAATGACGTAGTTAAATGTATTATAAACAATAATTTGCTTACTTTTGGTGCACCGTATTGCAAATTGTATAATTCAAGAATTGTTAAAGAAAAAGAATTAAAGTTCCCAGAGAATTATTGTTATGGGGAGGATACTATATTTTTCTTAAATTATATCAAGTATATAAAGCATATTATTTTACTTCCTTCATGCAATTATCATTATATTGAAGGCGCAAGTGATTCGTTATCGAGAAAAAGCCACCCATTTAATCAATTAAAATTATATTTTATTGATAATCTAACGTCAGTACGAAATCTGGAATTGGTTTTTAAGTGCCATCACAAACTAATGAGTGCTCACGGGAAGAATATTAGTGGGTTGTTAAAGAAAATGTTAGTTGATCTCCATAGAGTTAGTGATAGTTCAATAAGAATTAATGAAGCATATCGAGAAATCAGAAAAGTCATTTGCAAGTTCTCATGTTATCGTTATTCTTCGTGGGCGGTAATTCTATTACTATGTCCTACTTTTATTAGTGAATTCATATTAAAACAAAAATTAAGGTAGCTAAAATGTTTCATATAATATCTGTTATTATAGCACTAGTTCTTTATTATGAAAGTCCTAATGATTATTCTTATTCATATTGCTTTTTGCTCCATAATTTGTTCTTACTATATGTGGTATATTTACAAATAAGAGATAAGGGAAAAGAAGTCATAGGTTATAATACTCTATTTACCATTTCTTACTATTTTACAAATTTTGTTTATCCAATCTTTATCTACCCTATTGATCCGGAGTTCTCGTTATTCAAATTTGATTTTAATCATGACGTGATAACCAAAGCTACGGCACTTGCTTTAGTTGCTTACACCTGCTATGGATTGGGATATAGTAGGGTGAAAAATTTATATACATCAAAATTTAAGTTAACGCAAAATGCTTCTATATTTCCATCAAAGGTTAGCAATAATTGGCGAAAATTAATTGTTGTAGCTTTCATCATTTTTTATCTGTTTGGGGGATTTGATATGTTTGAACATACCTATCAAGTGTCTGTAAGTAAGGCAGGTTTAATACCGAGATTAATGAACATTATCTTGTTCCCATTGACAATTTTTTCTACCATCTTTATTCTTTATGACAAAAGTTATGTTCGTCAAAATAAGTGGTATTTTGTTTTTGGAATAGTATCATTGGCCTTAATGACTACTGGTACAAGGACATTGCCACTTATGCTGATGTCAGTTGTTTTCTATATTTTTTGTAATACAAGGAAAATCTCCAGAGTCAGTATTTTTGTTATCTTACTTATGGGTGTTTTTTTAATGTCTTTTGTAGGTCAAGTTCGTAGTAGTGGAATTTTGGATGCTCGAGAATTTAATATTTTTGAGCAATCGTCGGTAGGATATATTGAAAAAATGGCAGACTTAATAATAAATAATAGGAATCTCTATGTATTTTATGATTATGTTCAAGAACATGGTATAAACTATGGCTTGACAATGTTGTCAACTATTTTATCTCCCATTCCTTTTCTCCAAAGTGTTTTTGTCCGTATAACAGGAATCCCTGATGTTTTATTGAATTCTGCGACATTTTCCACATTTTTAACATTGGGGTCAAGGCCAAGTTTAGGACTTGGAACAAATTTAGTTGGTGATGTATATTTATCATTTGGACTATTGGGAGTTGTTGTGCTTTTTTATTTTTTAGGATATTTTGTCAATAACATAAGACAAAAAGCATATGCAGGTTCACTATATTCGACAATTGCATATTTTGTTATGATTGCTGATTGTATATACTCCTGTAGATCAGCCTATCTAGGTAATTTGAGAATTTTAGTATGGGGATTATTTATTTGTTGGATTGTTTTAAAAATTTATCCCAAAAATTACTTTAACAAGAATGAATATTCTAATAATAATTGCGAGCAATCAGGGAACAATAGCTAGTTGTGCGTATCAACTATACAAAGGTATTCTGAAAGAAATACCCAATTCTACTATAGTAGTGGTGTGCTATGGCCCATACAGAAGTGATGGGTTTCATTTTAACCAAGCCACCTGCTTGAAATTGGGATGGCTGTCAAATAATAGTATAACAAGAATTTTTGTTAGATTTAACCTTCTCAAAAAGATTAAACTTAAATATAATATAAATTGTTCAATATCAACACAAGCAGGACCCTCTGTATGGAATGTTTTAAGTGGAATAGGGGAGTATAAGATAGGAATATTCCATGCTGTGTTAAAGCAGTTTAAAGTAACAGGATTAAAGAAGTATATTTCATTTTGGTTACTATATAAAAGTATTTTTAAATGCCTGAATAAGAAAGTCGGTGTGAGTAAAAAAATAGTAGAGGATTTGAAGAATACTATAGGAGGAGACGTGCAGTTGTGCTATAATATTCATGACGTAAAACATATAAGAGAGCAGGCATTAATAGACTTGGAAGATATAAAGGAACAGGAAATTTTTAGTAAGCCGGTAATATTATACGTTGGTGCCTTGTATTATCATATTAAAGCACCAGATAGACTTCTAAATGCCTTTGCTACCTTTAAACAGAATACCCAAGACGATGTTCAGTTAGTGTATATTGGACAAGATATAGAAGATGCCAGTTCTAAATTAATGAGTATAGCAAGGGTGCATAATATAGAAAATTCAGTTCACTTTTTTGGAAAGCGTTCAAACCCTTATAAATATATGAAGAGGTCTAGAATGCTAATTTCGCCATCAAGGGATGAGGGGTTGCCTGGGGTTGTAATAGAGTCTTGCATTGTTGGTACACCATGTGTTGTGACAAATAGCACATATGGTAACTGGGAGATAATGCAATGTGAAGATTTGTTCAATAAAAAACTTTCGGAAATTGTTAAAACAGACATGGGATGTATAACACCAAATAATACAAATAATGAGTCTTTTACGGTGAAAATGCTTGCTGAAGGTATGTTGCATACGTATAATCGTAAGAGTTTTAATTGGGCAAATTTCAATACTTCAAAGTATGAATATCAATCTGTTGTAGAATCCTTGTTCTCCAATATGTAAATACGAAAAATGATTTCCATAGTATTTTATACAAATTTCATTAACCATCATCAGTTATTATTGGCAGATGAGTTGTATTTGCTGACCAATCATAATTTCTTTCTTGTAGAGATTCAGCCGATGTTTGAATGGTTGAAGAAAAACGGTTATTCTGATTTTTCATCACGCCCGTATGTAATTCAGGCATGGAAAGACAATATACAAAGGCAAAAGGCTTGGAAATTGTGTGTAAGTGCAGATGTGGCGTTGTTTGGTGCAGATTCTTTAAATTATCAAGTAGAGAGAGCAAAATCTGGAAAGTTATCATTTGAAGTTTCTGAACGTTGGCTTAAGAGGGGCTTAATAAATGTGTTTTCTCCTAGATTGCTAAAAAACATGTGGTTTTATCACACGTTGTTTTATAAAAAGCCAGTGTATAAATTATGTTCAAGTGCCTATGCTGCAGGGGACCAATACAAATTGCATTCATACAGAGATAAGTGCTATAAATGGGGATATTTTACAAAAGTAGAAGATTTGGATATAGCTGCTGTGGTTGAAAATAGAACATGCTCATCTATAAAAATTATGTGGTGTTCAAGATTTATTAAGTGGAAACATCCTGAGATGCCTATTAAATTGGCGGCTAAACTTAAAGACAAAGGTTATGATTTTGTTATTGATATGTATGGTTGTGGCAGCCTGTTGCAAAATGCAAAATTATTGGCAAATAGATTGAAAGTAAAAGATTATGTTAATTTTTGTGGGAATTTGCCAAACGAGCAAATTCTACAGCAAATGAGGTTACATGACATTTTTCTATTTACCTCTGATAAAAATGAGGGGTGGGGGGCTGTTGCAAATGAGGCTATGAGCAATGGATGTGTATTGGTTGCTTCAAATGAGATAGGCAGTATTCCTTTTTTAGTTGAGGATGATGTAAATGGATGCATTTATAAATCTGGTAATTTAGTCTCACTGACAGAAAAAGTGGAGTATTTAATTAGTAGCCCTGAAGATAGAAAGAGAGTAGCCATGAATGCATATAACACATTGAAGAATATATGGTCTCCAAAGAATGCTGCAGAAAATTTATTGACTCTAATAGATGATTTGAATCAGGGAAGAGATTCTTCAATTTTAGAAGGTCCTTGTAGTATCGCATTACCTATTTAAGTATGGCAAAGATTTTACAACTTAACGTTACCGCCAATTGGGGGTCTACTGGGAAAATTGCTGAAGCAATTGGTTCCGAAGTCCTTAATGCAGGCTGGGATAGTGTAATTGCTTATGGAAGGTATAGCAATTCATCAAAATCACAACTGATTAGAGTTGGCAATAAATTTGATGTTTATACCCATTATATTGAGCAGTTTTTTAGAGACAATGAGGGGTTGTGCTCTAGAGCGGCAACAAAAAAATTGATTTCACAAATCAAGTGTATCAATCCCGATATAGTGCATCTTCACAATATCCATGATCATTGGTTAAATTACCAATTGTTGTTTGATTATCTAAATACAACTGATATTAAAGTTGTTTGGACATTTCATGATTGTTGGGCATTTACCGGCCATTGTTTCCATTTTGTAAGCAAAGGTTGTGATAGGTGGAAGAATGGATGTTTTGATTGTCCGCTAAAAAGTGAATATCCCAAGACTCTTGTTGATAACTCCCGCAGTAATTATGCCCTTAAGTGTAAATTATTTACTGGCTGTAAAAATCTTACGGTTGTTTGTTGTTCAAATTGGATGGCAGAGTTGGTGAGGGAATCATTCCTGAAGGATAAAAGAATTGAGGTAATCCATAATGGTATTGACCTTAATGTATTCAAGCATGATAACTATACCTCAAGAGTGGGTTCACAATTTAACATACTTGCTGTCTCAAATGTGTGGAGTAAACAAAAGGGGTTGGAAGATATATTTGAGCTGAGAAAGTTGCTTCCATTTGATTATCAGTTTACAATTGTGGGGTTGTCTGAAAAACAGATTAAGAGTTTACCTGAAGGAATTAAGGGCATTGAACGTACAGGAAGCGTTGAAGATCTTGTAAAATTATATTGTTCATCAGATGTTTTGATCAATACTTCGTATGCAGATACCTTCCCTACGGTAAATTTGGAGGCATTGGCATGTGGTATCCCTGTAATTACGTATCGTACAGGAGGCTCTCCAGAAGCAATAGATTCAAAAACAGGAGTTGTTGTTACACAAGGTAATGTTGATGAGATGTGTTTGGCTATCAGAAAATTAAGGAATGAACCATTACAGTCAAAAGATTGCAGATTAAGGGCTGAGTCATACTTTGATAAAGATAAGTGTTTCAAGAAGTATATTGATTTATTCCAATCAATATTGTAAATGACCAATGAAAACTGGAAAGAAAATATTGTTAATATCGCCTCATTTTTACCCGGAGGATTTTAAGTGCAATGATGTTGCATTTGAATTGGCCCAAAGGGGATATGAGGTTACTGTTTTAAGTGATATTCCCAATTATCCGGGCGGTAAATTTTTTAAAGGATATGGTTTATTCAGTAAGAGAAGAGAATTAGTCAATGGTGTTAGAATAATTAGAACGGCCGTTATACCAAGAGGAAATGGCAGTGGTATAAGGTTGGCACTTAATTATTTGAGTTTTGCATTTACAGCATCTTTATGGGCACTCTTTTTGTCATTTAAAAGATTTGATGCAATTCTTGTACATGAAACAAGTCCCATAACCGTAGGCATACCTGCATTGGTTATTAAATTCTTCTGCCCTAAAACGCAATTGTTATTTTGGGTGTTGGATTTATGGCCAGAGAGTTTGCAAGTTGCCGGTGGTATTAATAATAAGAAAATACTGGGATTTTTTGAGCAGTTGGCAAAGTTAATATACCGGAAATCTGATAAAATACTTATCAGTTCAAATGGATTCAAAAGTTCTATTTGTGCTAAAGGTGATTTTGCAAATAAGATAGTATATTTCCCTAATTGGGCAGAAGCCAGTTTGGCTTCCAATAAAGATTATATTTTGCCTGAATTGCCCCATGGTTTTAAAATCATGTTTGCCGGCAATATAGGTGAAGCGCAGGACTTTGAACATACATTGCTTGCCATAAAATTATTGTATGATAAAGGGCATGACAATATACATTTGATTCTGGTTGGTGATGGCAGAAAGAAATCTTGGGTAGAAGAGTATGTGCGCAGCAATGGCTTGGAAAAAATGGTTCATTGCGTAGGTCGACATCCATTGGAGTCAATGGGACAATTTTTTGCCAAAGCAGATGTGTTGTATTTGGCATTGAAAGACAGTATGATTTTCAACCTTACTTGCCCTGCAAAACTGCAGGCATATATGTCTGCCGGCAAGCCAATTTTGGCAATGATAAATGGAGAAGGTGGAAATATTATAAGTGATGCCCAATGCGGTTTTTCAGTTCCGGCCGGAGACAGTAGTTGCTTGGCTGAGACAATTATCCGAATGTCAACTATGGATAAAGAGGATTTGAAACAAATGGGTAGTAATGCCGGTTTATATTTAAAAAGGGAATTCTCTTTTGAATCGAATATGGCAGTATTGGAAAAATTATTGAATGAGTAGTTTATGCGTATAGATAATATTTTGTTGGATGAATTGACCCAGAAGGCCAAGGACTCAAGCCGTTTGAGGTTCCATTATGATTTGAGGGATAGTGAAGATGATAATTCAATGCGAATGCTCAATGCCTTGGAGCCTGGAACTGTAATTCCAGTTCATAGACACAGGGAAACATCTGAGGATGTTGTGGTGTTGAGGGGAAGAGTTGAAGAAATATTTTTTGACAATGAGGGCAATGAAATAGGGCATTGTTTATTGGAAGCAGGTTCGGCTTGCATAGCGGTTCATGTGCCAATAAATCAGTATCATACGTGTAAGTCTCTAGAATCAGGCTCCGTAATAATTGAATTTAAAAATGGCAGGTATGATCCTAATGGAACTGAAGAGTTTTTAATTCAATACTGAACATTATAGATAGATTGGTTATCATTACTTCTATTTGGGTAGGTCTACAATAATGGAGAGATAGAAAAAATAGTTGCAAAGCATGATAATTTCAGTAATTTCGTATCTTTAATTTTATTATGGCTGGTGCTGGAAAAAATAGGACTTTTGTAGGGGTTGCATGGAGTGCTGTGGAGCGCTTTTCTGTGCAGGGAATCAATTTTCTGTTGCAGCTGATTATTGCCAGGTTGCTGTTGCCGTCGGATTACGGACTTATTGCAATGTTGGCTATTTTTATGGCTATTGCGCAGTGTTTCATCGATTCCGGGTTCGGTAATGCTCTTATTCAGAAGCAGGGCAGGACCCAAACAGATTACTCTACAGTTTTCTATTTCAATATTGCTGTTGGTGTGGTCATGTATCTGCTTATGGTGCTGGCATCGCCGTTTATTGCGGAGTTTTATGAGCAGCCTATATTGCAAGAGATTATAGTTTGGTGGGGTTTGACTCTTATAATAAACTCTTTTGCTATAGTCCAAAGAACAATTCTTACTGTTGCAATCAATTTCAAATTGCAGGCGGTAATCTCAGTTATAAGTGTTCTCATCAGCGGCTTGGTTGCATTGTATATGGCCTATACAGGTTATGGAGTTTGGGCATTGGTTGTGCAGTCACTGCTCAATTCTGCTATTGGAACCGTTCTGTTGTGGACCTTGGTAAGGTGGCATCCCTCTTGGGTGTTCTCTGCAAGTTCATTCAGGAGCCTCTTCTCTTTCGGCTCAAAACTTTTGGCCAGTGGATTGCTGCACACTGTTTATACAAATCTATATACACTTGTGATTGGCAAAGCATTCAATGCTTCGGAGTTGGGACTCTTTTCAAAGGCATCAAGCATCTCAAAATTGCCCTCTTTGAACATTACAGGTATTCTCAACAGGGTGCTGTATCCTATTCTTTGTGAGGTTCAGGATAATGACCGTAGGGTTACCGACAAGTTCTATCTCTATATAAGGCTCAGTTCGCTGATTGTTTTTCCGCTTATGGTCGGGCTTGCCGTTGTGGCGGAGCCTGCAGTGCTGCTTGTACTTTCAGAAAAGTGGCTGCCGTGCGTGCCTTATCTGCAGATATTGTCAATAGCGTACATGTGGGATCCTGTAATGAATTTGACCTGCTCTGTATTGAATGTAAAGCACCGGAGCGACCTCATGTTGAGTGCGGAGATAGTAAAAAAGGTCGTTGCCATAATAATATTGGCAGTAACAATTCCGTTTGGAGTAAAAGTGATGTGTTATGGATTGCTTTGCTACTCTTTTATTGATATGATTATCATAACGCAATATACAAAACGCATTTTGCCCGAGATAACCTTCTTTAACCATGTAAAGACAATTCTGCCGGTGTTGCTCCAGTCACTTCTTATGGGTGGTGCTGTTTTGGTATGGATGTATATTTTTGAGAATATCTATGTGGAGTTGTTTGGCGGTGTGCTGGTGGGTGCTATTGTATATATGTTGACCTTGCTGTTTTTCTGCAAGAGTGAAATTAAAATGGCAAGAGACCTGTTCCGCAAGCATTGATTGAGTGTGGAGCTTTTTGCCTTAGTAGTTTGATATAAACTGATTTATCTATGAATATTGTCTGTTGTATAGACCGTAATTATGTAATGCCTGCGGGCGTTCTCATTACCTCAATTTGCATCAATAATCCGGATGCTCAAATTGCGTTTCATATAGTCTGCAATCCTAATGTAACTTGTCAGGATAAGGATGATCTTACTCAGATTGTTGAAAAATATGGTAATAAAATATTGTTCTATGGCGTAGATGAGCAGATGTTAAGCAGTTTTACAGTTGGAAAAGCCGGTCAGCCGGGACACATTACCATTGCTACATATTACAGACTTCTTTTGCCTTTGATTTTGCCGGAGAAGATTGATAAGATTCTATATCTTGATGCCGACATAATTGTTCGTGGTAATCTCATGCCATTTTATGATTCAGATATAGAAGATTATGCTGTTGGCGCTGTAACAGATATGTCATCAGGTTTGATTACCATTTTCAACAGATTGAGGTATTCTGAACGGTTAGGCTATTTCAATGCAGGTGTTCTGCTCATTAACCTCAAGTATTGGAGAGAACACAATATACTTGGAGAGTGTTTTGAGTTTGCACAGAATTATCCCGACAGAATAAAATTCCATGATCAGGATATATTGAATTATGTCTTGAGGGAGCGCAAGAAGCTCTTCCCTCTAACCTATAATTTTCAGGATGGTTTTATATATACGGTGCCGTCTCTCTCTTTGGAAAAATATGAAAAGGAGATTCTTGAAGCAGAAAAAGATCCTGTAATAATACATTACCTTGCAATTAAGCCATGGTTCAAGAGGTGTGTCCACCCGTACAAGGGCGAGTTTCTGAAGTATAAGGCAATGACCAAATGGAACAAGCAGAGCCTTGCCCCACTTACATTCAGGGAGAGGGTAAAATGGCTGCTTGGTAAGCTGAACCTAATAAAAGTCTATTCACCTACCTCTTTCAAACCGTTGGAACCTCTGAGTTAGACCCCAGCAGTTTTCTGCTTTCTTCCGGTTCAAGACTCTCAACCGAGCGCAATTTGCGCTGTATGGCGCGTGTGCGGGTTCCAATGAGGGTATCCATGTCGTTCAGACCTCCCTGGATCTTGTTCTTGGCTTTGTCAAGCAATCCACCAAAGGTGTCGAATTCGGTCTTTACAGCACCAAGTGTCTCCCATACTTCACTGCTGCGTTTCTGTATTGCCAAAGTTTTGAAGCCAATTTGCAGACTGTTCAGTATTGCGGCCAAAGTTGTTGGTCCTGTGATAATTACATTGTATTGGCGTTGTATCTGTTCAAGTAATTCAGCCTTGCGTACCACCTCTGCGTAGATTCCTTCAAATGGAAGGAACATGATTGCAAAATTGGTGGTGTATGGAGGCTCAACATACTTGCTTGAGATCTCTTTTGCATTGAGCTTTATTGCTGCATCGAGCTCTTTTTGGGCGGCCTCAACAGCAACAGGGTCTGCCAAATCGTATGCGTTCTGTAATTTTTCGTAAACGTCTTTAGGAAATTTTGCATCAATCGGAAGCCAGATATTTGGAATTTCATCTGAACTGCCAGGCAATTTTACAGCAAACTCCACCACGTCGCGGCTCCCCTTTCTGGTTATGACATTGGCTGAATACTGGTCTGGGGCAAGAATGTTTTCCAACAGCATCTGCAGCTGTATTTCTCCAAGTCCTCCACGCATTTTTACATTGCTGAGAACCTTTTTCAGACCACCCACATCCTGTGCAAGATTTTTCATTTCGCCCAATCCCTGCTGTACCTCATTGAGCTGCTTGCCTACGGTCTCAAAACTCTTTCCAAGCCTTTCTGTAAGAGTTTTGTCAAGTTTCTCGGCAACTGTAATCCTTATATTTTCAAGGCGGTCATCGGTGCTTTTTATCAATTGGTTCTGTGTTTTGTCCAATCTCTCAAGACTCTCCTTCTGCGTCTTGTCAAACTGCTCCAAAGAACTCCTCTGAGATTTTTCCAACTGTGCAAAAGATTCCCTTTGCGATTTTTCAAGCTGCAAATTTGACTCCCTCTGGGCCTTTTCAATCAGTTCAAAAGACTCCCTTTGTGATTTCTCAAGTTGGGCAAGAGACTCTTTTTGGGTCTTGTCTATAATGGCAAAGGCCTCTTTCTGTGTTTTATCCAATTGGGCAAAGGAGTCTTTCTGACTCTTGTCAAGTTGTTCAAAAGAGTCTTTCTGGCTCTTGTTCATTATGGCAAAAACTTGTGTCTGGGTATCTCTGAGCTCTTTTCTTGCTGCGGCGTCGGCCTCTCTGTATTCCCGCTCAAACTCCCTGAACTGCTCACCAAAATTCTGCTGCCGGTTTGCCAACTGCTGCATTCCCTCACTGAAACTCTGCATACTTTTGCCGAACTCCTTAAGTTCATCTTCAAATATCTGCAGTCTGATGCTCTGTCCGGCAATGAACTCTTCACTCTTTTTTTTGCCATCCAGAACTTTAAAAAGCATAAAAATTACCGCAACCAAAAGCAGAACCACTACTCCAATGGCCAAATACCCTATACTCATAATTCATATATTTAATCCTTTACAAAGTAAAGTCATTTGCTCTAAACAAACAATTGTAGGGCAATGAAATTATCCACAATTTGACCTGTCATTTATTTAAAGTCAAGATAATGTAGCCTATGTAAAGTAGTACGAATATAACCGCTTCGGCACGGTCAAGAGTGCGTTTCTTAAAGGTGAATGCTGTTACAAAAAGTAACACTGTTGCAAGCAGTAGTGTGCCAAAGTCAAGATTGCCTATATTGTTCATTCCCAATGGATGAATTACTGCACTTCCTCCCAGGATAAGGAATATGTTTGCCACGTTGGAACCGATTACATTACCGAGTGCGAGGTCTGCATTCTTCTTCATTGCTGCTACTACGCATGATGCAAGTTCAGGAAGTGATGTTCCGCCTGCCATTATGGTTACTGCTATTACAGCATCAGATACGCCGAGCATCTTTGCAAGTGTGCTGGCAGAGGATACAAAGAGCTCTCCACCATATACAAGGCCCGCCAAACCTCCTACAACCATTATCAAGGCAAGCCATATCGGACGTTGTTTTATCTCCCCTTCAGCAGTGGCAGTCTCTGTTGTATTGCCGTTTGGTTGGGCCGCTGAAGCACTTTGGCTCTGAGACGAGTATATTGTGTAGGCCATAAATACTCCAAACATGCTGAGGAGCATAAGGCCGTCGGTACGGCTGATGATATTTGCAGGAGCACCATCCAAAATGGTGTCCAAACCTGTAAATAAAAGGGTTAACGCAGCAAGCAGTGCAAATGGAATATCTTTTTTGATGTTGTTGCCAGTTAGCGGGAGTGGCATTATAAGTGCGGTAATACCCAAAATCATAAAAATATTGAAGAGATTTGATCCCATTACATTTCCCACTGCGATATCGGCATTTCCCTGAGCTGCAGAGAGAAAACTTACCACCATCTCCGGAGTTGAGGTTCCAATTCCTACTATTGTCATTCCAATAACAAATTCAGAGATGCCCCATCTTTTTGCGATTGCGCTTGCACCATCAACAAGGTAGTTGGCTCCCAAAAGTATAAGAGTCAGGCCTGCTATAAGTATAATAATATTTATCATATTGTAAATCAGTCAATTATGATTAGTAATTATAGTTGTTGATATCTTTTTTGATTTGAATCTTTTAACTGAATGCAAATGTACGATAATTTATTATCTTTGCTCCACTTAAAATGCCGTTTGGCAAATGTTCACCAAAATTTAACATCTGTTTTATGAAGAAAATATTGTTTGTGTGTATGGGTAATATCTGCAGATCTGCCGCTGCTGAGGCCGTTTTAAAGAAGTATATTGCAGATAAGGGTTTGGAGAGCCAATATATGGTTGATTCTGCGGGAGTTATTGGTTGCCATGTAGGTGAGCCTGCCGACAGCAGGATGATTTCTGCAGCTGCAGAGCGCGGTTATGTTGTGGATTCAATTGCAAGAAGGGTTTCATCTCAGGATTTTGACCGTTTTGACTGTGTTATTGCTATGGATAACAAGAACGTATCAGACTTGCGTACCCTATGCCGTACTTATGAGCACAACAAGAAACTTTGCAAGCTTACAGATTTTTCATCAGCCAGATTTATGGAGAAAAACAAGATGACTGAGGTGCCTGATCCATATTATGGTGGTCCCGACGGCTTCTCGCTTGTTCTTGATATGCTTGAAGATGCAATGCCCCAGATTCTTTCAAGAGTATAAGCTCCTGTAATCTCAGGTAGGAGATCAGCAATATTGATGAGGAGGACTTTTAGTCAGACTCATTGTAAAATCAAAATGATATGCCCCCCGAAAGTTATTCAAAAGCTTTTAGGGGGCATTCCATTTTAAAACGCGGGGTCTTTATGACCAAGTGTTATTTCATCTGTTTTACCGGTGTGTCATAGACTGTGAAGTTGCCGTTGGCCTCTTCCATCTTCATTACACACAAAGTGTGGTCTTTCTTGCTGTAGCTCAACTCAAGTTTTACATACTGGCTCTTTGCACCTTTGCCTTTGGTCAAAATGAAGACGTAGTATTGTGGAGTCTCAATAAACTGTACTTCGGCGGCATTCTCCTTTACCACACCATCAACATCTCCTCCTACGCTCAACAGCAGCGTATTTTTGAGGTTCCCCATACGGCTGTCGGTTTTTGTGGAGATTTTGTTTGTTCTTTTGCCTCTTACCATGGTTATGTTGTCTCCACTTATTTCAAGCAGATCTCCGGCAGGGGAGGTGTACTCCATTTTGAGTCCGTCGGGACGTGTATAGGTAAGGTTACCTTTACTTACAAGCTCATTCTCCATCATAACCATATGCTTGGTTTGTGTGAAAGGACATGTTACTGTTGTGAACTTTGCATTTGTTGCTGCAATCTTGTCAATTGCAGCCTTGCACTCAGGTGCATATTGAGCAAATGCTCCAATGCTGCAGAGCAATGCAGCAATCATTGTTATAAAAATCTTCTTCATGATCTTCTTACTTTTCTTAAATTGGGTTCTCTTCTCTTCCCGACAATCCGGTTGTTCCGACTATGAATAGAGGCCGCCATTGATTGAAATGACCTCTCCTGTGATATATGAGGCATCTTTAGATGCAAGGAATCCTACAAGTGCAGCCACCTCTTCAGGATTGCCGAATCTTCCGGCAGGGATCTGGGCAACAAGCTCCTCTTCATTAAGACCTTCAACCATATCGGTCTTTATAAAGCCGGGGGCAATGGCATTTACTGTAACACCTCTCTTGCCAACCTCCTGTGCCAAAGCTTTTGTAGCTGCAATTATGCCACCTTTAGCAGCCGAGTAGTTTGTTTGTCCGGGAAGGCCTTTTAATCCGCTGAGTGAGGCCATATTTATAACCCTGCCAAATTTCTTTCTCAACATTGGCTGGATAAGTGGTTGTGTAACATTATAGAATGCGTTAAGTCCTATACCAAGAACCTTGTACCAGTCTTCTGATGGCATAAGTGGCAGGATATTGTCTTTTCTGATGCCGGCATTGTTTACAACAACCTCTATGTACTCTCCTTTATGGGCAGCTTGCCAACCTGTGATTGCCTCAACTGTCTCTTCAAGGTTTGATACATCAAATTTCAAAAGTTCTCCTGTGCCTCCCGCCTCTTCAACCATCTTTACTGTAGCCTGGGCCTGGGCCTCATTTGATACATAGTTTATAATGACATTATATCCCATAGATGCAAGCTTTACACTTACAGCTCTTCCAATTCCGCGGCTTCCGCCTGTAACTAATGCGTGTTTCATATATTGTATCCGTTATTTTATTATATCTGTATCTCTGCTTTTCAAATTGTTTTCCAATTCAGACTCTCAATCTTCTTGCCAAGGTGATTGCATCTGTTAATTGTACCGCTATTTTTCAAAGAATAATCCATCTGTTGCAGCCTCCATTCCTATTATCTCTGCACAGGTGAAGAATGAGGTCATGCTTACTCCAAGTACACCGTGAAGATTCAGGTTCTGGCCTGTAAGATATAGGTTTGGAACTGGTGTTTTTGGTGTAAGCAGGGTCTGCATAAGGTTGTTGTAATCTTTTCTTATGCCGTACGCGCTTCCACAAGCTGTTGCAGTGTAATTGTTGTAGGTTAGGGGAGTGCTGGTGTATATATCGGTAACCATATCTTTCAGCCCGGGTATTGCATTTTGCGCAAATTCAATGCATTGTTCTGCCCTCTTCTCCTTGATGGTTTCATACTCTTCACCTCTGTGGCCCGGTCTGGTCCCTTTGAACATCTCCACTTCGCTCCAAGACATAGGTACAAGCAAATCAAGCTGTTTTGCAAAGTTGGCAGATTTTACCCCCTTCTCTCTTGAATAGTAGCTTATAAGCATTGAGTCTATGTTGTCGGCACCTGCAGCTCTGTTGCCAGTCGTATTTGGTTCTCCAGAAACTGGCTGCCCCGATGTATACTTTCTGTAGTTGGTCCATAGACTCTCGCCCTCATTCATTGTATAGATGTAGCAGTTGCGGTCTTTGTATTCAACCATTCCATCCTTGAGTGCAAGATTTACGGTAAACATTCCGGTAGTGTTTTCAAGGCGGTTTATTCTGTTCCTGTAGATCTTTCTGATGTGTGCACTCTCTTTTACAAGTTCAAGTGTTGCGGCCGGATGCAGATTGGATATTACGCTCCTGGCCATAATCTCTACAGAACCGTTTACTATAAGCTGTAATCCGCAAGAGTTGCCGCTGTGCAGGCCACTTGCCTGATTGTTGCTCTCCAGCTCCTTTATCTCATCCACTCTGGCTCTTGTTGAAACTATGCCGCCCATCTTCTCTATTGAACTGCATAGGGAGTCACTTATCAGGTTGCCGCCCCCGTTGAGCCTGTATGCACTCTGTATAAATGAACTGTTGATTTGTGCAAATGTATATAGCGGCAGATTGGGCGTAAGCTCCATCTTAAGTGATGTGCCGCTTAGAACCTCAATCAAAAGAGGGTCTGTAATTGTCTCTTTAAGGTATGAGTATGCCGACTGTGCAAAGAGCGATTGTGTGTAAACATTGTCAGCCTCCCTCGGCTCCAAACTTTTGGGAAGTGTTTTGCCGACCTCTTCAAGCAGTTTGCAATATCTTATAATATTCTCTTTCTGGTGAGGAAAATAGTCCGTCATTCGCCTTGCAAATGCATCATATCCGTTTGAGTAGAGATATGATTGTCCGTTGATGATTACCTCATCAAAACTGTCGGGATCCATTTTGTGCCAAGGTAGTTTGAGCAGGTCAAAGTAGGAGAATATCGAGTGGAGAGTCTCTCCCTGGTCAAGTCCTCCAACGTAGTGAAGACCGGTATCAAACTCTGCCATTACATTGCCGGTTTCCTGCATACATCCTCCATTCTGGTTGTGAACTCTTCTTTTAAAGCTCTGCAAGGCACCGCCAAGTACCATGTTTTGCTCCAGAATACACACCTTAAGCCCCTTTTTGGAGAGAATATAACCGCACTGGAGACCGCCGAGGCCTCCGCCTATGATTACTGCATCAAACTGTTTCCCGTTAAGCTCTTCTGCCTTTACCATTTTTGTATCTTATATAAAGGTTGAACAGGAACGGTTCAACTGTATAGGTTATTATTATGGTTGATCCCATTCCAATAAGGGTTGCCACTCCAATTGAACTTATAGCCGGATGTGTTGCAAACATAAGCGATGCAATGGCTATGATAAGTACAACTGCAGAGAAGAAAATTGCTGTTTTATGGAATTTGAGAAGTTCCGATGCATTTCCAGATCCTGAAGCCAGCTCATTCTTGCTCTTCATGCGGCTGCCGTTCAGCAGACCATCCATAACAAATATGCTGTAGTCTACACCTATTCCAAAGATAAAGGTTGAGATTACAATATTTATGAGGTTGAACTGCAATCCGAATGCTCCCATAATTCCCAAAACAATATACCAGCTCATGCTCATAGGAAGGAATGCAATCAGGGCAATAATAGGATTGCGGAATGAGAGCAAAAGTACAACAAGCACAAATAATGATGAGATGGCAAGTACCATGTTGAAATCTTCGTTAAGCATCTCAACCATATTTTGTGTATAGAAGAACGGATCCACTACAATCATGTTGTTTGAAGGGATCTGTGGTGTCTCCTTTATAAGCTTGTTGCTTACTGCAAGCATATTTTCAGGTTTGGCCTGGACAGATGTGAATACAAGGTAGGTGCTGTCGGTTACCTCTACAAGATTGGCCATAAGACCATCGGGGATAATATTTGCATCAACAATGCTGTTGTATTCAAAATCTTTGTCAAGTGCCTGAACAAACGGATCAAACATCTGCTCCTTGAAACCGTATGTTTTGCCGGATTTCTTGATCATTGATGTAATCTCCTGTTGTCTCTCAGGTGTCCAGTACTCTTTCCATAATGCGGTTCTCTCTGTAGCTGTTGCCGACGGTAAAAGAAGCATTGCCGAGTTGCTGAACTTCTCTATAAGCCCTTTGTCTGAGAGCTCCTTACATCTGTTGCCAAAGATTGTGTTGTAGGTGAGTGCTGAGTCAAGACTCTTTGACAGCACTGCATAGTATTTGCTCTCAAGTCCCGGCATTGTCTTTTCTGCAAGCAGCTGGCCGCTTCTCATAACATCGGGATCATTGTAGCCGATATTCTTCAGATTAGAGTCAAAAGTTACCCATTTGCCTGTAAATAATGAAATTACAAAAATTACAGCAATCAGGGCAATAAGCCATTTGTGTTTTTCGTAAGGATAGGTGTTGATTTTCTCAATAGTTGCAATTGCCTTTTGGTTGAGTCTGTTTCTCTCAGGTCTGAAGAAGTGTGGAAGGAATATCAGACAGCAGAGAGTGGTTCCTACCATTCCGAGGGAGGCGAACATTCCAAAGTCCCAAAGAAGTTCTGATTTTGTAAACAACAATCCCGCAAAGGCTCCGATTGTTGTAAGGCTGCCAAGGATTACAGGTTTGGTCTGCTCCCTTATTACCCGTTCAGGATCACTTACATATTTATAGTGTGTAAGTACATGCAAGCAATAACTTAGTGCAACTCCAAGCACTATTGCTCCAATTCCAAGTGCCATAAGTGACATTCCTCCCTTGATGAAATACATTCCGGTAAGGGCAAAGAATGCTCCATATATTACTGGCAACAGTAACATTACAAGTGTACTTTTGTTTCTGAAACAGAACCAGATTATTAGACACACAAGAGCTAAAGAGAAGCTGAGTGTTCTTGCTAGGTCACTCTTTATCTGACGGCTGTTGAATACACTCTGTACTGGAGCTCCATGGAAGAGGATTTCAACATTGGGGTATTCTGCCTCAATTGAGGCAATCTCCTTTTCAAGTTTCTCTACAAGGTAAGTTCCGGTTTTTGAGTCAAAAGCCTTGAAGTTAGGGGAGAGGAAGGCTAAGGCTATAGTGCTGTCTGGAGTAAAGAAATGACTCTCAAGTATTTTGTAAGTGCCGCCAATAGCACTGGCAATTCCGCTGTTTTGTTGCGCAAAAACTTTGCGCAAAGATAGCGGATCGTTGCGGATAATGTCATAATATGCCATTCCCTCAGCCGATGTGAGAGTCTGCAGGTTTTCGTACATTGCATGGTCGGCATACTCTTGGGTTACAATGGTATCTATAGCATTGTAGAATGGGCGGTCGAGAAACTGTGGCACATTCTCAAAGAGGAATCCAAGTGCATCCTGAAGCATATACCCGTCGAGACGGTACATAAGGTCAGCAATGTACAAAGTGGCTGTATCATGCAACAAAAGTGAGTCGCAAAATATATCACATACTTCTGCAAGTGTATAGTAATCTGCTTGTTGCCATAGTGTGTCGGGGGTTGTGGCTGGTTTTTCCCTGGCTATGAATTCAAGAAAGATCTTATCCTTCACCTTTAGGTTGTTGAATGCAAATCCGGCCGATTTGCTCTCATCTGTGGCCGGAAGAAGCTTTGAAATATCCTCCTGATACTGCACTTTGCTTCCAAAAAAGATAAAGAGTGCTGTTGTAATCAAAAGCACTGCATAAAAGATTCCTTTATGGTCTTTAAAGAATCTGTAAAGTTTTATGGCTGATTCTGTCATTATCCCTATAAGAAAAATCACCGGCTTATTCGGCCGGTGCAAGTTCTCCGTTTATATCCAAGTATTTTTGTTCAATATTGTCTGACTCACAGACTGCCGCTTTGATTTTAAATATGCTGGCCCCATCTTTTTCGGCAGGGGTAAGCTCTATATTTATATCAATGTTGCCGTTCACTGCGGGTGTCATCACAGAGAGTAGTCTGTATTGCTTTAAATATATGAAGGTCAGTTTTTTGCCACACATTTGAGCTGCACACTCCTTTACCATCTGCATACTGCATACGCCCGGACATACCGGTTCTCCAGGAAAGTGTCCCTCGTAAACAGGATGGTTGCCGTTTAGCGATACTATGAACTTGCCGGTAAGGCCGTCTTCTGTTACCGTACTTTCAATAATATTGAAATAACTGTTTAATAGCTTCATTTTAAAGAAGTTTTATCCTCTTATGAATATTTTCATCTGACATGTTGCAGCTACCTCTCCATCAACAGAGCTTTGGGCGTTAATGAGCGTAATGCCCATAGCTTCAGATACGACTCTGATCTCTGTAGAGATGGTATCTCCAATTTTTGGCATAAAGTTGAGTGTGAATTTTTTCACCTCTCCAATGAAGCCTACAGGTGCCTCTTTTCCCTGTGACTTGTATTTGTAACCCTCCATAGCAGAGGCCGATTGTGCCATGTGCTCAATGATTCCGGCTTCGCACATCTTCTCTCCATCCAGAAACATATTGTCATCTCTGACAGACAACAATGTAGTTGCACCCTCATCAGATGCACTACACAGTTTGTCTACCATCATGATCGGTTTCCTTTGAGGGATAAGATCACTAATTGTCCATTCTCTCATAAACGAAATCGTAAAGCTGTCCGAAAGTCTTGATTGAAGCTACCTCTGTACCTTTGATCTTGACACCGAAAGTCTCTTCAATAAGAGCTACCATATCTACAAGGCTAAGGCTGTCCAAATCCAAAGTCTTTTTGATGTCTGCCTCAGGGGTAATAACTTCTGTTTCAACTTCAAACTCCTCTGCAAGTACCTCAATGGTCTTTGCAATCATTTCTTCTTTAGTCATACTCTTTTTTCTTAAGTTAGTGAATATATTTATTATCAATACAAGTCTATAGGTTTCTTACGATAAGTGTTGAGTTTGTACCTCCAAAACCGAAAGAGTTTGAAAGGAATGTATCAAACTTCTTGTCAATTCTCTTTCCTATGATGTTCAATTTTGCAGAGTCTTCATCTGGGTTCTCAAAGTTGATGTTTGCTCCAATAAAATCATTCTTCATCATTAGGGTTGAGTAAATTACTTCAGATGCACCAGCCATCCACATCTCATGTCCGGTCTGTGATTTGGTAGAGGTTACCTCCGGCATATCATCTCCAAATACCTGATAGATGGCTTTTGCCTCATTTGCATCGCCCTTAGGGGTAGAGGTGGCATGGGCATTGATGTAACCGATCTCTCTCTTGTCTATGCCAGCAAGTTTGAGGGCCATCTCCAATGAGCGTGCAGGGCCATCGACGTTAGGCACAGATATGTGGTCTCCGTTTGATGAGAAACCGTAACTCAAAATCTCTGCAATGATAGGGGCACCCCTCTTCACCGCATTTTCGTAGCTCTCAATGATAACAGTAGCGGCTCCACCTCCTGGTACAAGTCCGTCACGGTCACGGTCAAAAGGACGTGAGGCTTTTGTAGGATCACTCTCTCTGATTGAGAATGCACTGATGCCGTCAAAGCTTCCGATTGAGAATGGATTGACCTCCTGTGCTCCACCGCAGATTACCATATCCTGAAGACCATTCTTAATAAGCAGAGCACCCAAGCCAATTGCATGTGAACCGCTGGCGCAGGCACCAGAGACTGTAAGGTTCATACCTTTAAGTTTGAAGATGCAGGAGAGGTTCATTGTTACAGTTGAGTTCATTGACTGGAAAATTGCTCCGGAACCAACAAGTGTGGTGTCTCTCTTGTCGCGCATTGTGTCTACGCTCTTTACAACAGGATCTGCGCTGCTGTCATTTCCATAAAGGATTCCAACCTCATGTGAATTGAGGTAATCCTGGTCAATATTTGCATGTCTTAGAGCATCTATTGTTGCACAGTAAGCATATTTGGCCTGCTCTGGCATATATACTCTTTGGCTTCTGCTTAGCTCCTTTTTCAAATCCGGAATCTCAAGGTGTGCTGTAAGTGCAGATCTGAAACCCATCTCCTTTCTTACAGGGTCAAAAATAATACCTGATTTTCCATGGTAAAGAGAATCTCTTACCTCGTCAAGAGTCTTGCCCAAGCAAGAATAGATTCCCATACCTGTAATAACAACTCTTTTTTCCATATATTTATATCTTTTTGTTCTCTTAATTTCTATCTGATTCTAATTGTAATTTTCATTAAACACCTCTGCATCTATGTATCTGTCGGCGAGCTTGACCATTACTTTGTTAAAACTGCTCCCAACTTACTCCATAGATTGTCATGCATCTGCTGCAGCTCTTTTCCTTTGGCTGTTGAAGAAGCCCTCAACCACCTCAAATCCCGTGCGGTATTTACTATAAATTTGGTGTATTTGCATGCAAAAATGCTCAAAAAGGGCAGAATCGCAACGTGTCCCAATGCTATCCACCATGAACCGGTTGCAAATAGGGTTATAAGCAATGTCGCAATGGTGAAAAGCGGGATGAAGAACAGTGCATTAAATGCATAGAAATATGTTCCAAGGAACATTATGTCTGTACTCATCTTCTTGTGCATCATCTTTGGAATTGCATACAGAAACAGTGCAGGCCATAATGAGAAGATATACAGTTCAATAAATACTACAGCAAAAATGAATTTCAATACTGTTCCTATTCCCGACGGCTTTTTACACAATGCTTCACTCCGGATTCCCAGTTTTTTGACACCCGCCTCTACTTTAGAGGCCAAATCGAATATTTCTGTGGCCTGATCTGGATTCTGCTCATTGAATTCCCCGAGTTTTTTGCATAGCTGCTTGTCAGATACAAGCATATCCGGAAGATAATCAATGTCAATTCCGTTCTGAGCAGCATAAGCCTTGCCGTAGGTGTTGCGTATGTAGTCTATAGAATTGTAATTGTCCAGATCTTCAATATTGAGCATCAGGTTGCTTATCTTCTCCTTTACAAGGGTATTGATCTCCCTCTTTACCGTTCTTGGCTTTGTTTTGTAACGTTCATAGTAAGGTTTCAAGGAGATTGGTTCTCCGAACTTTACCATAAACTGACCCTGTATGTCGCTATAGTTTGAATAGTGGTTGCACGATGGCAGAATAAATATCTCTGTGTTGAAATTGTCCATCTCTGCTGCCTCGAATGCAAGTTTTAGATAGCCCTGGGAGAAGTGTCCAAGCCATCTCTTGTCCTGATGGCCGGCCTCAGGATACATGATAATTGTTCTTCCGTCAACCAATGCACGTTCAGTTACTTTGAATGTCTCATCGTTTTTTTCAAGGGCACCCTCTCCCTCATAGTCAAGACGGAATGCAGGCAAAAGTCCTATTGACCTCAGAAACTTGTTTGCGATAGGGTGGAGGGCAAACACGTCTGCACGAGTTATAAAACTTGGTTTTCTGTCTCTTATTGTAAACAGTACTCCCAATGGATCATTCAGACAGTTCTGATGGTTGGATACAATTATAATAGGTGTCCCATCTGCCGGTATATTGTTGTAGTCAATAGAATATGTCTTTTTATAGTACACTTTGTCGTGTGTAAAACGTAGGTATGCTTTAAATATACTATATAAAAGTCCAGGTTTATTATTTTTTTGACTCATAGCTTCTTATAATTATTCTCCGAATAATTCATTTATAGAAAATCCAACTTACAAAGTTAACAAATTTTACTGACTTGCCAAAATGTGTGATATGGCCGGACATATCAATAAAAAAAGAGACCACCTTTTTGAGGCGGTCTCTCTACATTCTATAGTGATTTTGTCGTAAAATTTGCTACAGAATCCTCTATGCTATGAATTATACTCATCCCAGCTCTTGATCTGTATCTTCTCAAGAGGAATATTACAGAAGGCATTGATGAATGCGCTGGCAAGTCTGGCATTGGTAATTAGAGGAATGTTGAAGTCTACAGAAGCTCTTCTTACCTTGTAACCATTCTCAAGTTCAACCTGGGTCAAGTTCTTAGGTATGTTCACTACCATATCAATTTTACCATTCTGCAACATATCCATAACCTGAGGCTCCATACCTTGTTCACTTGGCCAGTAAACCTGTGTTGCAGGAATATTGTTCTCTACCAAGTATCTGAATGAACCTCCTGTTGCATAGATGTTATAGCCATTCTTTGTTAATGTCTTTGCAGCATTCAAAAGCTCCGCTTTCTGTTTTGCGCTACCGGTTGACATAAGGATGTTCTTCTTAGGAATCTTATAACCCACAGATAGCATTGATTTGAGGATAGCCTCGTTTGAATCATCACCAATACATCCTACCTCACCTGTTGAAGCCATATCAACACCAAGAACAGGGTCGGCTTTCTGAAGTCTTGAGAATGAGAACTGCGAAGCCTTGACACCAACGTAATCCAAATCAAATGCGCTCTTGTTAGGTGCCTCAACCGGCTCTCCGATCATAACTTTGGTTGCAAGTTCAATCAGGTTGATTCTAAGAACCTTTGATACAAATGGGAAGCTTCTTGATGCCCTCAAGTTGCACTCGATTACCTTAATGTCGTTATCTTTTGCAAGGAACTGTATGTTGAAAGGACCTGAAATCTTCAAAGCTTCAGCAATCTTTCTTGCAATTTTCTTGATTCTTCTTGCTGTTTCCAGATAAATCTTTTGAGGAGGGAACTGGATAGTTGCATCTCCTGAGTGCACACCTGCAAACTCAATGTGCTCTGAAATTGCGTATGCCAAAACCTCTCCGTTCTTTGCAACAGCATCAAACTCAATCTCTTTTGCTCCTTGGATGAACTCACTTACAACAACAGGATGTTTCTTTGACACGTTTGCAGCCAATTGTAGGAACTGCTCAAGCTCAGTTTTGTTTGAACATACGTTCATTGCAGCACCTGAAAGCACGTATGATGGTCTTACAAGAACAGGGAAGCCTACATTATCTACAAAGTCATATACATCAGACATTGTTGAAAGCTCTTTCCAGCGTGGCTGGTCAATGCCAAGGTTATCCAACATTGAAGAGAAGCGGTGTCTGTCCTCTGCATTGTCAATTGACTCGGCAGATGTACCCATGATTGGCACATTGGCATTGTCAAGTTTCAAAGCAAGGTTGTTAGGAATCTGGCCACCTACAGATACAACAACTCCATGAGGCTGCTCAAGGTCGTAAATATCCATCACCCTCTCAAAGGTGAGCTCATCAAAATACAATCTGTCGCACATGTCGTAGTCTGTAGATACAGTCTCCGGGTTGTAGTTGATCATTACGCCTCTCCATCCGCAGTTCTGGATGGTCTTTAAGGCATTTACACTACACCAGTCAAACTCTACTGAACTACCAATCCTGTATGCACCTGAGCCAAGCACAATGATTGATTTTTTGTCATTTGTGTAATCAATGTCATGCTTTATGCCGTTGTATGTCAAGTATAGATAATTGGTCATGGCAGGATACTCTGCAGCCAATGTGTCTATCTGTTTTACTACAGGGAAAATGTTGAATTTCTTTCTGTAATCCCTTACAACTTTCAAGTACAGATCAGTGTCGATGGTGTCTTTGTAAACAAGTCTTCCAATCTGGAAATCAGAGAATCCCTGACGTTTTGCCTTCTTTACAAGCTCATATGGCACATCATCTATCTTTTCGTATCCCGACAACTCCTTGTCTGTAAGAATCAGACCATAAAGTTTATGTAGGAACCATTTGTCGATCTTTGTGAGCTCATGGATCTGGTCAACTGTGTACCCGGCCTTGAAAGCTTTTGAAATTACGAAAATACGGTTGTCGGTCGGCTCTCTCAAAGCTTTGTCAATATCATCAACTTTGATGTCTCTGTTGGCGGTGAAACCATGTGCTCCCTGGCCAATCATTCTGAGACCCTTCTGGATAGTCTCCTCAAATGTTCGGCCGATTGCCATAACTTCACCCACACTCTTCATGCTACTGCCGATCTCACGGCTTACACCCTGGAATTTTGACAAGTCCCAACGAGGAATCTTACATACCACATAGTCAAGAGCCGGCTCAAACATGGCTGGTGTATTTCGTGTAACAGAGTTCTTCAACTCAAACAGACCATAGCCCAAGCCAAGTTTTGCTGCTACGAAAGCAAGAGGGTAGCCTGTTGCTTTTGATGCAAGTGCAGATGAACGGCTCAAGCGGGCATTTACCTCAATTACCCTATAATCCTCTGAAACAAGGTCAAAAGCATATTGTACGTTACACTCACCTACAATGCCTATATGTTTTACAATTCTGATTGCAATGCTTCTCAATTTGTTGATCTCATGGTCAGTAAGAGTCTGGCACGGAGCAACAACGATACTCTCTCCGGTATGGATGCCAAGAGGGTCAAAGTTCTCCATGTTACAAACTGTGATACAGTTGTCATATTTGTCTCTTACAACCTCAAACTCAATCTCTTTCCATCCTTTCAATGATTTCTCCACAAGAACCTGCGGCGAGAATGTGAATGATTTCTCTGCAAGTTTGATGAGCTCTTCCCTGTTGTTGCAGAAGCCGCTGCCCAATCCTCCAAGTGCGTATGCGGCACGTATGATTACAGGGTAGCCCAAATCCTCAGCGGCCTGAAGTGCATCTTCAATATTCTCTACAGCGTGGCTCTTGATTGTCTTTACATCTATCTCGTCAAGTTTTCTGATGAAAAGATCCCTGTCTTCGGTATCCATGATAGCCTGGACCGGTGTGCCGAGAACCTGTAGGTCATATTTCTCCAATATGCCGCTCTTATAGAGCTCAACACCGCAGTTGAGGGCTGTCTGGCCACCGAATGCCAAAAGTATACCTTGTGGCTGCTCCTTCTTTATAACCTCCTCCACGAAGTATGGGGTAACGGGCAAGAAGTATATTTTGTCTGCAATTCCTTCTGACGTCTGGACAGTTGCAATATTAGGGTTGATAAGAACAGTCTCTATTCCCTCTTCACGCATTGCTTTCAATGCCTGAGAACCAGAATAGTCAAACTCACCGGCTTCGCCAATCTTTAGCGCGCCAGATCCCAATAGAAGTACTTTTGAAATTTTACCCATTGTATTACAACATTTTAAAGAATTCATCAAATATTTGGTTTGTCACTGGTGAAACAGCTGCTGCCTGTGGATTGAACTGTGCAGAGAAGAATGGCTTGCTCTTGTGTCTGATACCTTCACATGTGTTGTCATTCATATTTACGAACAGAGGCTCCCAGTCTTGAGGAAGAGACTCAACGTCAACTGCGTAGCCGTGGTTCTGAGAGGTAATGAAGCAGCTTGTGGTATTGGACATTCTTACCGGTTGGTTGTGGCCTCTATGTCCATATTTCAATTTGAAAACTTTTGCTCCGGCTGCAAGCGCGAGCAACTGGTTACCCATGCACACACCGCATACAGGTTTGCCTTTACCCATGGCAATTTCAATATTCTTAACGGTCTCAGTGCAGAAGTTAGGGTCACCAGGACCATTGGATATACATAGTCCGTCATACTCCAACTCGTTGAAATTGTAGTTCCAAGGAACTCTTATCACTTCAACACCGTTGCCAAGAAGCCAGCGGATAATGCTGTTTCTTGTTCCGCAATCAATAAGTACAACCTTTTTATCGCCGTTGCCATATCTTATAACTTCGCTGCAACTGACTTTGGCAACACAGTTCTCTTTGTTTGGATCCTCGACAGGGAAATCTGCAGATGCCCCTTCTGGAACAATTCTGCCCAACATTGAACCGTTCTCTCTAAGTGTTTTTGTAAGTTCTCTTGTATCAACACCGTAAATGCCGGGTATTTTCTCCTCTTTCAGCCACTCATCAAGGCTCTTTGCCGCATTCCAGTGACTGTAATTGAATGAGTAGTCTGTTATAACCAGTGCTTTTACGTGGATCTTTCCAGATTCAAAGAATTTCTCAATACCGTTCTCTTTTTCATCTGATGGTACACCATAGTTTCCAAGGATAGGATATGTAGATACCAGAATCTGTCCGGAATAAGAGGGATCTGTAAGTGTTTCAGGGTATCCTACCATTGCTGTGCTGAAAACAACTTCGCCATTTGCAGGTTGGTCGTAACCGAAAGAATAGCCTTCAAACTCAAGGCCATTTTCCAGAATAAGCTTAACTTTTTTATTTGATTGCATCTTTGTATGAAGTATGAAATTTACGAAGTTTACAAAATTGGGCAAAAGTAATAAAAAAAGGAGGTTTTTGCAATAAACCTCCTTGTAAAATCTATGTAAAAAATATATTATTTTTTGTAAATATCTTTCCTTCAGAAAAATACTTTTTGAGTCAGTTTTACATGCCTCTTGCAAAAATTGACCATAGGTCAGCTTTAAGCTCTTCCCAAGTACTTCTGGTAGAGGCCTCAAATCTGCGGGTGAACTCATTAAGCATTGCAATAGCCTCATCTTTTTTGCCTGCTTTGATAAGTTCGTTTGCCTCGGCTTCGACCTTCTTGCACTCTTCCATCATTATTTTTTCATAATCAAGAACTTTAGGTTCAAGAAGATGTCTGGTCTTGTCCCAGTTTATTGTGGCAATTCTGTTTGACTCCCTGTATGACCAGACTGCTGCATCTTCCCTGTAACGGTGCTGTCCGCAGACGTCGAATCCTTTAGGCAGTTCTGTAGAGCCGCAATAGATAGGGGAGCGTGGGGTCTGGGCCGGATTGTCAAATGCGAAGTATGCAACTCCACCAATTTCATCAGGTAACCAGTCTCTCAATTGGATAATATGGGAGTATGAGCATTGGATTACAGCGATTGTGCGGAATCTTGGAGCAACCCCCGGTTTGATCTGGTTGAACAGTGCTCTCAAGTCATTTGGCATGAAGGTAGAAACCGGACAAACTGTGTCTTTGAAATTTATATACTCTCCGTTGTGTTGCCTTACTCTTCTGTCAACTACAACATCCATTCCCTGTACCTGGTCAAATTCAGTTCCGTCATAAGTCTGGCGGTATAGCGCGAACATATCTTCCGGTGTTACTTTTTTGTCGGGCTTGACTGAAAACGGCAGTTCATCGGCATCGTATTTGAGACCGAGTGATGGAGCCAGGGTGTTGAATATGAAGTATTCACGCACGCTGAAAGGTTTTGCCTCATCTGATACCATCTTGTAGAATTTGAATTCACTTGTGCCGTCCCAAAGGCCCATATGGATTGTTCTCTCCTTGAGGTCAGAGGCATACATGAAATTGTCGGGATCATTAAAGTCAACAACTCCTATTCTCGGTATGTTTGCTGATACGCCAACATGGTCATCGGGAATGCGCTGTGCTACCCAAAGTGCGCCCGGCTTGTCAAATTTTGAAGGTTTCTTCTTTTTGCCTTTCTCGGCAGGTGCATCCTTCTTTTCAAAGTTTGTTCCATAAATCTCAAAATGCCACACCTCATTCTTGTCTGCAATTGTAAGGCACTCACCGTTGTCTCCATAACCGTACTCCTCAGCAAGTGCTCCAATAAGCCTTATGGCATCACGTGCTGTTGAGCATCTTTCCAAAGCAATACGTTCGAGTTCTTCAATAAGGAACAGACCGTTTGTATCTTTCAGCGACCTTTTGCCAACAGTTGTGGTTTCTCCCATTGCCAGCTGTTTTTCATTGAGACATGGATATGCCACATTCAAAAATGCGAAGGTCTCGCCGTCAATTGCAGGAATTCTCCCCTTTTCAACTTTGCCGCGTATGTCGTGAGGCTCCTCTGTGTGGAGTGCTCCGGTGTAGATAGGCTGAGTGTCTCCGGCTTGGTATTTTTTGCGTTTCTCCATTGTGAGCCAGGTCCTGTAGTTTGAATCACAGGTATGGGCAGTCATTACAGAACCGTCGGAACTTGCTTTTTTACCAACCATGATTGATGTACAGCTTTCAGCTTCATTCTCATCGTATGGATTGAAGGCTACCGGCTGTTGGGCCTGCATACCTATTGCGAATAGGGCGCAGACAATTGCTGATAAACTCTTTTTAAGATTCATGATTATCTGATTTTAGTTGTTTGCTTTTATATGATTGTGCTGTTCTATATTTCTGTGTTGGGCAAAGTTTTGTCTCTGCCGTTTGATGAAACGGACCATTCAGTTGTGACGAGTACAAATATAAACAAATAATGCCGTATCTTTACACAAGAAAATTAAAATTGTTTGCTCATAAAGTCAACATTGTATGTATTTTGCTTTAGGACTCATGTTTGTGGGGATCTTTGTAGGGCGTTTGCTTTTAAAGGTTGCAAAAATCTCCGTTTCGGTACTTCTGATGGCCGCGATATGCCTGCTGCTCTTTATTTTGGGACTAGAGTTGGGGTATAATGATAATCTGATTTCAAAATTTGCATCAATTGGAATGGTATCACTTATTATTGCGGTCTCTGTTGTATTGGGGAGTTGTCTGGCAGCCAAAGTGTTGTATAGTTATGTCTTGAAGAATCAGTTAGAAAAAAACGCAGAATTTGATGATGTAGACAAGGTTGCCGATTGTAAAAATGATGCAGGTGTTCAATATGAAAATTCAGATCTTAATAATATAGGAGGTGCTTGGAGTGGTACCATTATGATTATAGGAGCGTTTGCAGTAGGGCTTGTTCTGGCAATGTTTGATCTGATGCCTTATGGCCATGAGATTGCCGGATGCTCAAAAATTGTTCTGTACCTTCTTATGTTCCTTGTTGGAATGAACCTTGGGCTTGATCCGACAATTGTCTCCACCATAAAATCACAGCCTAAAAGAGTTCTCTTTTTGCCATTTTTTACAATGCTCGGTACCTTTGCCGGAGCAGTTGCCGCTTATGCTTTTCTTGCCCTTTGTAATGGCGGAATATCTCTGCTTGATGCCCTTTCAGTTGGCAGCGGATTCGGATACTATTCATTGTCAAGTATTTTTCTTAATGAGGCAAGAGGTGCTGAACTTGGTACCATAGCACTGGCTGCGAACATCATCCGGGAACTGATTACCATAATTTTTGCACCATTAATGGTAAAGTTCTTTGGCAAACTTGCACCAATATCTTCGGGTGGTGCAACATCAATGGATACAACCCTTCCTGCAATACAGAAGAGTTGCGGCAACCGGTTTGTGCCGTTGTCAATATACCATGGAATTGTCGTGGATTTTTCCGTTCCGTTTTTCCTTACACTTTTCCTTTCTCTCCAATAGTGGAGACTTGCCGTTATTTTTTTCGGCTTATTGCCCTCTGGTATGCCTTGGCATTGCGGTTATGTTCCGATAGGGTAGAGGCAAATTTGTGGGTGCCGTCGAGATTGGCATTTGCACAGAAATAGAGATAGTTGTGCCTCTCATAGTTGAGAACTGCATCTATGCCTCTGGTGCTTGGAATTGTGATTGGGCCAGGAGGAAGTCCGGGGTGTTTGTATGTGTTGTATGGTGAGTCAACTTTCAGATGTTTGAAAAGTATTCTCTTTATTGTGGGGTCATTTAGGGCGTATTTTACGGTAGGATCGGCATCAAGTTTCATTCCTCGTCTGAGCCTGTTGAGATATACCCCTGCAATTGCAGGAAGTTCAGGACCGTAGTTGCTCTCCTCGCACACTATTGAGGCCAAAGTTGAAACCTCCTCTTTGCTGAGTCCGAGTTCTTTGGCCTTTGCGCTGCGCTCCTCATTCCAGAATTTTGAGTGCTCCTTTGCCATCCTCTTTGTAAACTGTTCAGGATTGGAGTTCCAATAGATTTCGTAGGTGTTAGGAATGAATAGAGAGATGAATGTCTCTTTGGTGAGGCCATATTTTGACCAAGTCTCAGGGTCGTTGAAGTAAGTAATGAAGTCAAGTGAATCGGTCATTAGACGCTTGCCCAATATAGATGCCAATTTCTCTGTCCCCCTTATGTTTCCGCTCAGTGTTAGCCTGTATGGCGTCTGCCATCCGTTGCGTATCGCACGTGTGATTTCAAGATTGTTAGTTCCGCTTTTGAAAACGTATCTGCCAGTCTGCAGTTTCTGCTGAGGGTTTTCCTTGGCAAATGTCCTTTCAAAGGTTTTTATATCTGACAGGTATTTGTCAAGTGTATCCACAAGAGATGCGTAGGTTGTTTGCGGAGTGATGTGCAAAGTAAATTTTTCTTGAACATTGCTTTTGTATCTTGTTGTGTATGTGTTATATAAGATAATAGCAGCAAGGCATACCACAATCAATGCGCCTGCTGTAAACCACTTGACCAACTTTTTTTTGTATTGTTTGCTGTTTCCTTTATCCTCTGTCTGTTTCTTATTCTTCATACTTACTGCTTACTTGCTTACTTACTTACTTATTGCTTATCGCTACCTTCTATTGGATTCCTGGTTGCGTTTTTCTTCATTCTTGCTCAATTTTCCTAATTGCCAACCAAATGGATGAATAGCATTACTTCTGGAGGTTCAATATTGTGCCCACCTCTGCTTTAGAACCATATTCCATATTGTTGAGTTCATAAAGTTTGAGCAGTTTAATCCCCAGTTTCTGCGAAATGCCATACATCGTATCACCCTCCTGAACAACGTAAGCAGCCTTTTCACCCTCATTCTTTTTGGCTTCAAGGTATATTATTGTTCCCGACGGAATTGGGGCACTCTTTCTCAAATCATTGAATTTCAATAACTCTTTAGTGAAAAGGTTATATTCTTTGGCTATTGACTGGTACGTTTCAGTACCATTTGCAATGATGTATTGCAGACCGTTGGTAGTAAAAATCTGTCGGTCAAGGGTATAGTTGTATAAAGGACTGTTTTCTACCCATACTGCCGAACCGGGATCTCCAATCTGTGGAGTTTCTGTGGGCAATACAACGCCAATTCCGTAATCTCCTCCGGCCGATGATGCCTTGGCTGCCCTCTTTTCTGCTTTTCTGGCTGCCTTTTCTGCCTTGCGGTTGGCTTTGTCAATTTTTGCCCGCTCTTTTTTCAGCTGCTTTGACTCTTTGTAGGATATAATCTCACTGTCAAGTTTGTAGAGTTCATTCTTCTCAATAATCTCTATAAGCAATTGTGCATACTTGGGGTTTGTTGCATAGCCTGCAGCCTTGAGTCCGTGGGCCCAGGCTTTATAGTCTGTTCTTTTGAGGTCAAAAAGTGACTGGTATCTTCTGCCGTTGCGCAAGAATTCAGAATGGTCCTTAAAGGAATCTTCGGCATGGTTGTACTTTCTGAAGCACTCGCCTCGCTCATCATCATTATGATAAATCCGTTTGCCGTTCCAGTTATGGCACTTGATGCCAAAGTGGTTATTGGCCTTTACTGCGAGCCTGGAGTTACCGTTACCGCTCTCAAGGCAGGCCTGGGCCATAATTATACTGGCAGGAATGCCATACTGGTTCATCTGCCTTATTGCAATGTGGCTGTATTGTTGGATATACTCTTTTCTGGAAATTTCGCGTGCCAATGCCATTGAACCAAATGGCAGGATAAAGGTTACAACATATATGAATGCAATCCTATACAAATATGTTGGCTTAAAAAAACACTTCATTGCGGTAAACAGGCGGTAGCAGTTATTAAAATCTGCACAAAATTACTATTTTTGTGTTACCCTTGAAATTAAAGTTATCAACATCTGCAAAGGGCGCATATTTCAGTTTAAGGAGGAGTTATATATGGAAAAAAGAGAACTCAAAATCAGTTATACATCTTACAAAAGCATTGATGAATTGCCACATGATGAGAAATTGCTCCTTAATAAGGCCATTGAGGCAACTTCAGGGTCATATTCGCCATATTCAGGTTTTTCAGTCGGTGCGGCGGTTGAAATGGCAAATGGAGAGATCATTTCTGCAGCAAATCAGGAGAATGCAGCCTATCCGAGCGGAATGTGTGCGGAACGTTCGGCACTCTTTTATGCCCATTCTAAATATCCCGGTGTTCCAGTCAGGGCTATTGCCATAGTCGCATCACACAACGGTCGGATTACCCCGCAACTCACATATCCGTGCGGCGCATGTTGTCAGGTGCTCTCTGAAACTCAATCGCAAAGCGGTTCACCTGTAAAAATAGTCATAGGAAGTACAAATGGGGCAATTGTACTGGATTCAGTGTCGGCATTGTTGCCGTTTGCCTTTGACAACTACCCGAAGTAGCAATATGGAACTGAACTACTGATATTGACAGGAGAATGTGGTAAGGGGGGCAAAACGTTCCACTTGCGGGTACAAAAAAAGGGTAAGCTTGATATATCGCACCGCTACAACCACATACCCTTGCTGCCTTCCGGCCCTGGGGGAGTTCTGCAGGAGCTGGTCGTATATGACTTACCCGACTGCAAAGGTAAGCAAATTTCCATTAAAAACAAGTTTGTAAGCGTTAATTTTGTAAATTTGTAGCTTTCAAACTCTATTCTTGACTGTATGACAATGGAAAATAAAATTCTATATAATTCACTTTTAGACACATCTGAGGCAGGTATGATACCTGAGAAAAAGATTGCCGGAGCAAATGACGGTTTCAAGCCGTTGAAAATTGCCGTAGGTCTCTCTGGCGGCGTGGATTCAAGTGTGGCTGCACTGCTGTTGAAGCAGGCTGGACATAATGTGGTTGCGCTTTTTATGCAGAACTGGCATGATACAACAGGTACTCTTCATGGTGATTGTGAATGGGAGGAGGACAAATTTGTGGCAGAGATGGTAGCAAAGAAGATTGGAATTCCTTTCCATTTTGTGGATTTGAGCGAAACATACAGGAAAAGAGTTGTGGATTATATGTTCAGTGAGTATGAGAAGGGGCGTACTCCAAACCCTGATGTGTTGTGCAACAGGGAGATAAAATTTGATGCTTTCCTTCAATGTGCCCTCGAACTTGGAGTAGATTACGTGGCAACCGGCCATTACTGCAAGAAAGATGAGTTTGTAAATGAGAAGGGTGAAACAATCTACAGGATACTTGCCGGTGACGACAAGAACAAGGACCAGAGTTATTTCTTGTGCCAGCTCTCACAGGAGCAGCTTTCAAGGGCTCTATTTCCAATAGGTGATATAGATAAGCCGACTGTCCGCAGGCTGGCAAAAGAGGCCGGCTTGCAGAGTGCTGAAAAGAAGGATTCTCAAGGAATATGTTTTGTGGGTAAAGTTGATTTGCCTGTTTTCCTCCAGCAGAAACTCAAACCTAAAGAGGGTAAAGTTGTGGAGATCTTTGCAACAGAGCAGGAGAGGGAGCCATACACAGAGGCGGCTCTAAGGCCAGGAGAGACTGTTGCTGAGGCTCTTGCCCGGGCGCAGAACCTTCAGAACTCCCCAAATGCCTCCAATGCCCCGAATGCCCAGAATGATGAGACTCTCCAGAATGCCCAAAATGCCGGGAATGTCGGGATGAGTGATGGTATCAAAGGCCATCAAGTGCAGGAGTATACCCACGAAGAACTTGAAGCATTGGCAACACCTGTTCATTATAACCCTTCAGATGGAAAGGTTATCGGCAAACATATCGGTGCCCAGTTTTATACAATCGGCCAGCGCAAAGGGTTGAACATTGGCGGTCATAAAGAGTCTATTTTTGTGATTTCTACGGATATAGAAAAAAATATCATTTATGTTGGTGAGGGTCATTCTCATCCCGGACTATACAGGCGCGGACTTAAGATAGCCAAGGATGAGGTGCATTGGATAAGGGAAGACCTTAAGATGCAGGTTGGTGAAGTGCGCCGCTATCTTGTGCGTATCCGCTACCGCCAGCCATTGCAGGAGGCTACTTTATATCAGTATCCCGACGGCTTGTACATTATCTTTGACAAACCACAGAGAGGAATCTCAGCCGGACAGTTTGCCGCATGGTATACCCACGGCGAGGAGGAGATGATAGGTTCGGGTGTAATTTGATTGTAACAAGTGCCGTTTCTTTGCAATTGCGCCTATACTTCAACAGAGAGGCCGTCGTAGGCGGCATATACGTTTTCAGGCAGTTCCCTGCTTAACTCTTTATGTGTACCTATCTGGTGTGAAAGGTGTGTAAGGTAATTGCGTTTTGCTCCGACACGTGAAATTACATCAAGAGCTTCTGAGAGCGAGAAGTGAGAAATATGAGTAGTATGGCGGATGGTATTTATTACAAACAGTTCAAGCCCTTTCAGTTTCTCAAATTCACTTTCAGGTATTGAACTTCCATCTGTAAGGTAGGCAATGTCTCCAATTCTGAAGCCAAGTATAGGCAGTTTGTAATGGAATACCCTTATGGGGGTGACTGTTATTGAGGTGGTAGTACCGTCGGGAAGAGTCTTGGTAATTTCAAACGGATTTTCATCAATTGTCCTTAACTCATATTCTGGCACACCAGGGTATTTGAACTCTGCAAATGCATAGGAATACTCCATTTTAAGGCTCTGTTGAACACGATTTTCTGCATAAATGGGGAATGCGGCCTTGCGGAAATAGTTGAAGGCGCGTATGTCGTCAAGTCCTCCGGTATGGTCTTTATGCTGGTGAGTGAGAAGCACTGCATCTGCATCGGAGATCCTCTCCCTAAGCATCTGTTGCCTGAAGTCGGGACCGCAATCTATAATAATTCTGAAGCCCTCATGCTCTATGAGCGCAGAGGTGCGCAGTCTCTTGTCCTTTGGGTCTGCAGATTGGCATACATGACAATCGCACCCTATCATTGGTACTCCCTGTGATGTTCCTGTGCCTAAAAATGTGATCTTGCTCTTCATTCTGCAAAGGTAGAAAATTTTAGTTACCTTTGTAATTTACATTTCAGGCAGAGATAAAGTTTAACAGATACTTGATATTTTTGTAATAAATGAGCGGTATTCTATATCTGATTCCATCTCCTCTTGGTGAAAATGAGCCGCAAGAGGTCATTCCGGCACCGGTCTTTGAACTGTTGCCAAAGTTACAGCACTTTGTTGTAGAAGAGCTTAGGACTGTGAGACGCTATCTGTCAAGGGCAGGGCTCAAGGGCAAGATAGCTGAACTCAATCTGTATGAACTCAATGAACATACATTGCAGAAAGATGTTGAGTCATATATCCAGATATTGAAAGATGGAAATGATGTCGGACTAATCTCTGAAGCGGGTCTGCCCGCAGTTGCCGATCCGGGAGCTTTGCTTGTGGAGCTAGCGCATAAGAATGATATTGAGGTAAGGCCTTTTGTAGGTCCTTCATCGCTGATGCTTGCACTTATGGCCAGTGGCCTTAATGGCCAATGTTTTGCATTTACAGGTTATCTGCCTGTAAAGCCAGATGAGAGACGTGCAAAGATAAAAACCATAGAGAAGGTTTCGATGCAGCTGAAACAGAGCCAGATAGTGATTGAGACCCCATATAGGAATGATCAGTTGTTTGCCGACCTGCTTGCTGTTTGTGGTCCAAAAACAAGGATTTGTGTTGCTGCAGACATCACTTTGCCTACGCAGTTCATCAAGACAAAAAGTGTAGCCCAATGGAAGAGCAATCCGGTTACAATAGGCAAACGTCCTTGTGTATTTGTGCTGTTGGCTTAGTATTGGCCGCTATCATTGTATGCAGTTGGAATATTTGAGTAGAAAGTGATTTATAATTATGAAGAGAGTAGGAAAAATAGAGCTTGTTGATATGGAGTTCTTCTCAAACCACGGATGTTTTGAGGAGGAGAGAATTATTGGCAACAGGTTTATTGTAAATTGTTCTGTGGTTTATGATTGCAGCAAAGCTGCGTCAAGTGACAATATAGAGGATGCCTTGAACTATCAGTTGCTATATGATATAGTTAAGAGAGAGATGGCCATTCCATCACATCTACTGGAGCATGTTGCTGGAAGAATTCTTGACAGTATAAAGGAATCGTTTCCCTATATTCTTGAGGCTCAGGTAAGTGTAGATAAAATAAATCCTCCTCTCGGAGGCAGGGTCGGGGCATCAAGAGTTGTTATGGCTTTATAGGTCTGTCGGGAGCAAATGAGTTTGTATAATATGGTTGATATTGATATGGAGAATAAAGGAACCCCAGTACTGGAGGAATCGGTCAGGGCAAGAAGTGTGGCTTTTGTAACTCTTGGTTGCAAACTTAACTTTTCTGAGACATCTACAATTGCCCAGCACTTTGTTGAGGCAGGATATGAGCGTGTTCCTCAGAACCGTCCGGCAGACATATATGTGATCAATACCTGTTCTGTTACCGAGCATGCCGATAAAAAGTGCAGGAATTTCATACGCAAGCTTCACAAGCAGAATCCTGATGCCATAATAGCCGTGACCGGTTGCTATGCCCAGTTGAAGCCTCAGGAGATTCTTGATATAGAGGGAGTTGATATGGTTGTTGGGGCTGATCGCAAAGGCGATCTGTTTCAGTTGGTTAACGAAAACCTCAAGCCGTTGGTTACAGATGACTCTGCACGCTTTTCATATTCTTGTGCAATATCTGAGGTAAACAGCATTTTTCCGGCCTTCTCCCAGGGTGAAAGGACAAGATCATTCCTCAAAGTTCAGGATGGATGCGACTATCACTGTTCATATTGTACCATTCCGCTTGCAAGGGGCAAAAGCAGGAATCTGAGCATCGCAACCATAGTTGGAGAGGCAAAGAAGATTGCTGCCAAAGGGATGGTTGAAGTGGTGCTTACTGGTGTGAATACCGGTGATTTCGGTAAGAGTACCGGTGAAAAATTCATTGATCTGCTCAAGGCTCTTAATGAGGTTGAAGGTATTGAGAGATACCGTATATCATCAATTGAACCCAACTTGCTCAATGAAGAGACAATCCGTTGGATAGCAGGCGGAACAAAATTCCAGAACCATTTCCATATCCCACTCCAGAGCGGCTGCGACAGGATATTGGCAAAAATGAGACGCCGTTACAACACCACAATGTTTTATGACAAAATCTCAATGATAAGGGAGATAATGGGAGATGTCTTTTTTGGAATAGATGTTATTGTAGGGTTCCCTGGTGAAACAGATGAGGATTTTGAGGCTACATACAATTTCCTCAAAGACAAGGTAAAACCTGCATTCATTCATGTTTTCCCTTACTCCCGACGGGCGGATACCGATGCCGCTATAATGCCTGATCAGGTGCAGGAGAGCATAAAGAGCCGTAGGGTAGAGGCCCTTACTGAGTTGAGTGACCGTCTGCACAAAGAGTATTGTAGCAGATATGAGGGAACAACCCAGCAGGTACTCTTTGAGTCTACACAAAAAGGTGGTATGATGTATGGCTATACCGGCAATTATATAAAGGTAGAGCGCAAGTATGACAAGTCTCTGATAGGAAAAATTACCGAGGTAACTCTATAATCAAGTTACGGGCCGTAGGGTTTATTGGGCATTCAGGCCAGTTTGGGTATCATCGGTTGTGATGATGCCCTTTTTCTTTAGACGGGCCTCTTTGCGTTCCATTTTTTTGCGCTCCTTTTCACGCTTTTCATACTCCTTCTGCTCCTTGCTTTTCTTCCTGAATATATCCTTGAAGCGGTAGAATTCCTGTTGGTAACTTATACCGATGCCGCTTCGTTGGCTATCGTCAAGATAGTTGGAATATTGGTCAGCTGCATGTGAGAAGAGGTTCATTCGCATCTTTCCGCTCTTGTCAAGTTTGAGCTCAACATCAACATTGCCAATTACCCCTCTGTTTGTAGAACTCTGGTACGGATCATTACCAATGCTTCCATTTATTGATAATCTGTTGTTGAACAGTTGGGTGGAGACTGCCACATCAAAGATGTCAGTGCCCTTTTCTCCAGGCTGGTAGTTGAAACCTAAATCCAGCGGAATTCCCAATTGTTGCAAAATTGTATTAATTTGGTTGCTGAGAATCTCTGAAACATTGGAGTAAAGTATTGTAGAGTTGTTGGTAATGCCGGACTGTTCGTCTGGAAGGAAACCACCGGATATAAGAAGTGCTGCAAACTGCTTCTGAATCTTTCCTTCGGTATTGAGTGCGCTCTCAACCCTTACTTTGGTTGTCGGGTCAAGGTCTGGAATGTCAATATTGAACTTGAGCTCGGGATTCATAAGGTTGCCGCTCATGATTATTTCACAATTTACGGTACGTCTGGTACTTACGGAACTTGTATCTGCAATAAGTGTATTTATGGCAGTTTTTGTTCTGTATATGGCTGTAAGATTGAGAGTTGTGTTATCAATTCCGCCATTGAAATGTATTGTTCCACCAGGCTGTATAATGAAATCTTTTGTTGCAAATCCAAATCCAGACAATACAAATTTATAGTTGCCTTCATTTATGACATAGTCTCCGAATATGTCAAATACATTCTTAGTAGGATTGATGTCAAGATTTATCAGGCCATTTCCGTTGGCTCTTATGATGTCTCCCAAAGATTTGTTTATCTCAATGAAGATCTCCGCATTAGGGTTGGCATTGGCCCTGAGCAGAACCTCCATTTGTGTTGCACTTTTGGCCTTTGTACGGTTTAGCATCAGCGAGTCATAGAAGTTTGCAATCTTCTTGTTTGCAGGCTCCTTGAATGTGAGCAAGTTGGTTTGTGTTGCATTCTCTGAAGAGCTTAGCGGAATATGCAGGGCAGTCTTCTCCTCGGGACGTACATTTATGTCAAGCAGAATGTTGTTGAATGGACCTTTAATGCCAAATGATCCTGTTGCAAATGCGTTCCCGTAGAAATATTCGTTGTCACTCTCCCGGGTTTTAAGACATTCAAGATTCCTGAATGTAATATTGGCATCAATCCTGGCATCTCGGAAGTAGTGGTAGTGAAGTCCTCCCGATACACTTCCCTTGTTGCCATAATTGTCTGAAACTTCAAGTCCATTGGCAAAAATACCATTTTCATTGAGAATGACCGGGCCATTGAGTGTATAAGGTACTTTTGTATAGTTTACGATGAATCTGAAATTGTCGAACCTGCAATCTTCACCATTAAGTTTCAATCGGTCAATAGGGCCGCTCAAGTTTACATTACCGGAGAATGTACCTGAAGATTTAGATATTATATCTGCCAAAAAAGGCTCAAAATAGCTTACGGAGAGGTTGTCAAGAGAGCCGTCAAGATTGAGATAGTTGCCTTCAGGCTTGAAATAGCCCGTAACATTCATGTTTCTTCTGCCGTCAAGTTTTGAGTTGACAAGGATGTTGAATCTCTTCTCCGGCTGATACCATTTGCTCATAATCTTCATTACTCCCACAGGATTGTTGTATACATAAACAGAATCTCCTGTCAGGTCAAGGAAGATATTTGAATTGTCACCGAAGGTGGATATGCGGGCATTGCCGGAAAAGTATCCCTCCACATTAAACGGTTTGTTTAGGAAGAGGTTGAAGATCTTGATGTCAAACCGGTTGAGGCCAAGGCTCAATGAGTCTTTCCGCTCTTTTGAGAGCAGACCGTTTGCACTCAGGTATTGGCTGCCGTTGTTTATTCTGAACTTGTCAATTATAATTGAGCTGTCGGCCAATATTATCTCTGAAGGATTGAGTTGCCATCTGTTTCCCTTAAGCATTATGTGTGAGTTGCTGTCAAGTGTAAACCTTATGGAATCTTTCAAAAATCCTATTGTTGTGCCTATGTTGGCATTGTTCTTCTCCTGGGATGTGTTCCTGAAGGCAAAATTTGCATCAAAGAGATTCTCTTTCCCCTTTAATGTAAATGTGGTGCTGTCCATTCTCATGCCTGCAATCCTGATGTTATCACCGCTCATGTCAAGATTCAGTAGTGAATCCCTGTTGTTGATCTTCAGGTCAAGCTCTTTGACGAAATTGCGGTTGTATACAATTCCTCCTGAGTTCAATGCAAATTCAAACTGATTTGTCTCATTGATATAGGTGTCAATCTCTGTATTCTCCTCGATATACAGACCCGGCAGTATGAACTGGCATAGTGCTGAGGAGTTGTTTGTCTTCACTTTCAGACTATATGAGTTGCCGTCATTGTGTATCTGTTTGAGCTTTTCTGAAGAGAGTGAGCCTTTGTTTGTTGAGAACAGGTTGCCGGCATTACTGTACATTGTAACTGCAACCAATTTCTTTATGAAAGATGTGGCGGGGGCTGTGCCGTCAAACTCCGCATCAATGAAAGGAGCTGTAAGCAGAATGTTGTAGCTTCTGTTTCCTGCATGTGATGTAAGTTTTATTGGGCCAAGCTTGTGTTCACCATTGCTGTTTCTGTATGTAGCATTGGTTACATTTATATTTCCCACTATATCCTTTTGTGAGGTGGTGGTAAAATTGGCAATAGTACGCAAGCCCATTACAGATATTGTGTCTCTGTTATCAATATTGAGTGCGGCAAGATTGGCATGGGGAACATCTGCAAAGAAGTTATAGCGGCTCTCCTTTTTTGTGTCAAATGAGAATAGACCTTGGAATCTGAAGTCAAGATTGGGGTCATGGCAGACAATCCTTCCGTCAAAATAGCGGTTATTGTATTTTCCTACCGCTGTGATGTTTGAATAGTTGTAACCGTTAAATCCAAGTTTGTCAATCTTTACACTGTCAATGGAGAGGGAGATTCCGCTACGCTTTGTTACAAGGGCAGATATTGAACCCTTCATATCAAGCTCTCCAAGTGCTTTAGCCGAGATGACTTTGCCCACGTCAAAGTTATGGCTCACAACATTTCCCTTAATTACAAAGCCATTGAGTTTCAGATCATTTTTGAGCAAGATGTCTACATCAATATCTCCAGCTTTTGAAGTGAGCAGACCGTGTGCAACAAAGTCATCGGGTAGGCCGATAAGAGATCCTTTGAACATGTACTTGATGTCAGGTGCAAGTCTCTTGAAGAACTCAATGCCTGATTTTCCGTTAATTGCCCCTACAACTCGTGAAACATCGTTGCTGGTGGTGTGGCAATTGTTGATCTCAACAACTGACATGGTCTGCTCAATGTCAGGAAGACCGGTCATTCGGACAGAAACATCAAGGAATGTATCTCCTGATTTGGATTTGACCTGGATTGACTTGCTTCTCAGATCACAAACGGGACCGCTTACCTTACCACTTATGAACAAACCCAAAGTGCTGTTGTAAAGACTTGGGGCAATTCTGCCTATTGTCTTGAAACTTAGATATGAGTCATTAAGTTCAACCCCGAGTTTTACAAGTTCGGTAAATTCTCCCAAATCCCTTGGAGAGGAGTATTTCATGCTGAAATAGTTTGCAATTACTCTGGTATAGTTGTCGGCAAGTATGAGGTCTTTGATACGGGCCTCTGTTGAACTCAGTTCTATGTTGCCGTTGAGTTCCCTTAATGCAAATCCGCTTTTGTCACAGCCACTTATATTTTTGATACGTCCAAATATTGTATCCCTTTCAACTCTTACATTGTTTATATCAATGTTTATATTGCGTACATCAAGGTTTGTGAAATTTATGATGCTGTCCCCTTTGGGAATGTATTTGTCGGGATTATTCAGTATAAATCTGAAATTTTTGATTTTTAAAGAGTTGGCCAAAAGATTGATTGGAATTCCCTTTTTAGTAGTGTCCCTCTCTCTATTGGGATCAATTTTGAATATTCTCGAAAGGTTGGTCATTCCCTGTCCGCCCTCATTCTGAATGGCAAACAATCCATCCTCAATATATATGCGGTTGAGCCTTACCTTGAGTTTCATAAGCTCTGTACTCTTCAATGATACTGAGATTTTGCCGCAGTGCAGAAGTGTGTCGGTCTGGTGGAAGTTGTGTTTCAACGAGTCAAGGAGTGCCGATTGTTCTGTAGATACAATTGTTACGTCCTGAAGGATTACCTTGTTGAAAAAGGTGAAATATATCTTTCCAATATCAATCTTACCGTTGATTTGCTTTGATGCAACCTTTACAATCTCCTTAATGATAAGTGTTTGCGTTGCAGGAAACTGCAGCGCAATATATCCTGTGACCTGAATGGTTATCAGGGCAATAAGGAGCCATACAAATATTTTTTTCAGCGTTTTGATAAAATTGTGGAATAAATGCATTTTAAATAACAAAAATAATTAAAAAAACTGAGTAGCTTTGTAAAAATTTTAACATCTGTATGAGTTATTTGATTTTAGGCATAGAATCTTCATGTGATGATACATCTGCAGCAGTTTTAAAGGATGAGTTACTCCTCTCAAATGTTATGGCCAGCCAGGATGTTCACCGCAATTATGGCGGAGTAATACCTGAACTTGCTTCCAGGGCACACCAGATAAATATTCTTCCGGTTGTTGACCAGGCAATAAAACAGGCCGGTGTAAAATTGGAGGATATTGATGCCATAGCTTTTACGAGAGGTCCCGGACTTCTTGGGTCTCTTCTTGTAGGAACATCGTTTGCAAAGGGACTCTCCCTTGCAATCAATAAGCCTCTTGTGGAGGTTAACCATCTTCAGGGACATATTTTATCACATTTTATTAAACAAACCGGCAAGGAGAATCGTTCTCCGGAATTCCCTTTTTTGGCACTTTTGGTTTCGGGTGGCCATACCCAGATTGTAAAGGTTACAGATTATCTTAATTTTGAGGTAATTGGCCATACAATAGATGATGCGGTGGGTGAGGCGTTTGACAAGTGTGCAAAGATGATGGGGCTCGGTTACCCGGGTGGTCCGATTGTAGACAAACTTGCAAAGGAGGGCGATGAGAACCGTTTCAAATTTTCCAAACCGCATATAGCAGGACTCGATTACAGTTTTAGTGGAATTAAGACTTCATTGCTATACTTTCTGAGAGATCAGCTTAAGGAGAATGAGAATTTTATAGAAGATAACAAAGCTGATATATGTGCATCATTCCAGAAGCATCTGATTGATATTCTTCTTGACAAACTCATTAAAGCGGTTAAAGAGACCGGTATAAAGACAATAACCCTTGGCGGAGGTGTGTCGGCCAATTCGGGATTGCGCAACAGAATTGAGTTTGAGGGCAAAAAGCGAGGATGGAATACATTTATTCCGGAATTCAAGTTCACTACCGATAATGCTGCAATGATTGCAATGAGCGGATTGTGCAAATTCCGCCTTGGAATGACATGTGACATTGATCTGCCTCCAATATCAAGGGCAGCCGACATGAAGTAGTGGCACCATTTGCATCAATACGCAGGCCGTCATTATATTTATAAAAGAGAAAGATATATTATATCCACTAATCAGATGAGAGAAGTTGAGGTTGTATTTAACGCCGTAAAGCCACCGCGCGAGGAGGAGCTTGTATCTGCGGCAGCGAGAAAAGCAGGGCTTACCTTAAAACAGGTTACAAGTCATCAGATTGTAAAGCGTTCACTTGATGCGCGCGGCTCTTCTGTGCAATACAGGTATAGGGTTCAAGTTGCATCAAAAGGGGAGGAGCAGGTACAAAAATATGAACTTGCACCATATCAGAATGTTTCTGATGCTCCGCAAGAGAAGCATGTGGTTATAGTGGGTGCCGGCCCAGCCGGACTCTTTGCTGCACTTTCATTGCTGCAGAACGGTTTCAAGCCTGTTATTGTTGAGCGCGGAAAGGATGTTCATGCCCGAAAGTTTGATATGGCCAAACTCTCAAAGGAGGGTGTGGTGGATCCAAATTCAAACTACTGTTTCGGAGAGGGTGGCGCCGGTACATTTTCCGATGGTAAACTCTACACCCGTTCAAACAAGAGGGGTGATATAAGAAAGGTGTTGCATCAGTTTGTACAGTTTGGTGCCGACAGTTCAATTCTAATAGAGTCCCACGCCCATATCGGCAGCGATAAATTGCCCCGTATAATTGAGGCTATGCGCAATTGTATAATCGAGCAGGGGGGAGAGGTCCATTTCAATACAAGGGCTGTCGATTTTGTCAGGGGTGAGAAGGAAAACTGGAGTGTTATCTGTGAGAGGATTGCGTCCGCTGAGTCTGAAACGTCAGATTCCCGTGGCGATGCGGGGGCAGGTTCTTCAAAAGAAATGATCTCTTTTGATGCACCCAATGTAATATTGGCGACAGGCCACTCTGCAAGGGATATTTACGAACTGTTCAATAAGAAGGGGTGGGAGATTGAGGCCAAGGGATTTGCTTTGGGCGTGAGAGCTGAACATCCACAACAACTGATAAATAATATTCAGTACAGGGGTAAATACCATCCGTCGCTTCCAGCAGCGGAGTACTCGCTTGTCTGTCAGGTAGATGGAAGAGGAGTGTTCTCTTTCTGCATGTGCCCGGGAGGAATTCTGGTTCCGTCGGCAACCGGACCTGGAGAAGGTGTGCTTAATGGAATGAGCAATTCAATGCGTAACTCAAAGTGGGCAAATGCAGGTATTGTTGTTTCTGTAAATACCGAAGATGTGCCAGAGTATGCTCAGCACGGTCCGTTGCAGCTGTTGCGTTTCCAGCAGGATGTGGAGCGCAAGATGTTTGAGCATACCGGTTCAATCAAGGCACCTGCGCAGAGAATGAACGACTTTGTAAAGGGAAAACTCTCTGCCGATTTGCCAAAGAGCTCCTATGTGCCAGGAACTGTTTCTGCACCTTTGCATGAACTTTTGCCCCCTTTTGTAGCCGACAGATTGAGAAAAGCTTTTCTTGAGTTCAACAAGAAGATGCATGGCTACTATACTTCAGATGCACTTTTATTGGGCGTCGAATCCAGGACCTCTTCTCCTGTACGTATTCCACGCGATGCTGATACCATGCAGCATCTCTCCCTCAAAGGTATCTATCCTTGTGGAGAGGGTGCCGGTTACTCCGGTGGAATTGTCTCTTCTGCCCTTGATGGTATAAATGTGGCAGAGAAGATTGCAGCAAGTGTGTAAATCTGCTTTTAACAGGTGTTTATTTGGCAAACTAGCCCAATATATTTACAAAACAAGCGTGTGACTGACAAGTATTCCACTTTTTCAGCCATACGCTTTTTTGGGGGATAAATTACCCTATTTTGTGATTTTGCCGGTGAAACGGCAATTTGTCAAGTCAGGCTTTTGATTTATTAATGGCAGCCACCGCAACCGCATGAAGAGCAGTCACCTGCTGATGAGCATCCGCCGCCGCATGAACTTACCTTCTCATTGAATAGGCCATTTGTAAGCTCTGTTTCAGTAGCCTCTCTGATCTCTTCAACCTTACCTGAGAAGTGAAGTGATGCACCGGCAAGAGGGTGGTTGAAGTTCATTACAATTGTATTCTCCTTTACCTCATCAATAGCACCTTGAAGGCGGTTACCCTCTGAATCCATCATTGGAAGTACATTACCAACAAAAAGGACATTCTCCTGAATTTTACCGTCAATCTCAAATACAGATTTAGGCAGCTCTACAATGGCATCCTCGTTAACATTGCCGTATGCATCTGGAGCGTCAAGTGTAAAGTCAAAAGTATCTCCAACCTTTTTGCTTTTGATGTTCTCCTCAAATTTAGGAAGAAGGTAACCTGTTCCAAAGATGAACATCATTGGCTTCTCAGCTTTTACAGTCTCAATGATATCGCCGTCAACCTCAAGAGTGTATGAAAGCGATACAACTTTATTCAAATCAATAGTCATAATTTTTTATCCTTTATATTATTATAATTTTCAATTTTTTGACGGTCTATTTTCCGACCATGCCATTCGGTCTGCAAATGTGACTCTATTTTTTGATTATACCAAATATCTTCAGACTATTTTTCTTTGCTCTTTCTGACCTTCTGCATTACAGGTTTGCCAAATTGGTATATTTTATACCCTACAACAGCAAATAGAATTGAAATGAGAGGCGAGAGGTAGTTGAAGAAGCAGTATGGCAGATATGTGAGTGTAGGAACTCCAAGTACGCTTGACTGTACCACTCCGCATGTGTTCCATGGAATGAGAACAGAAGTTACAGTTGCTGAATCTTCAAGTGAACGGCTCAAAAGACGTGCCTCATATCCATTATCTCTATATACTTGTGAAAACATCTTGCCGGGTATCAATATTGACATGTACTGGTCTGAGATAACAAGGTTGCAGAAGATACACGTTCCAATTGTTGAAGATACAAGGCTTGAAGCTTTTGACATTGCACCTGCGATCTTCTTGGTGACAGCATTGATATAACCGGCAGCCTCCATTACACCACCAAAAGCCACAACGCAGAGAATGAGCCAGATTGTAGTCATCATGCCACCCATTCCATTTGTAGAGGCCAAGCCGTTGAGAATTTCATTTCCTGTCTCAATATCTACATGAGAAGAGAGCATTTTCATTGGAACATAGATATATCTCATAGGGTCACCCTCGGCGTATGGAGAGATCTGGTTTATAATATCGGGTTGTGCGAACATTGCAACTGCCGTTGCAACAACTGCCGAAAGAAATAGTGTGATAAATGGCGACAATTTCTTGAAGATCAAAAATATTGTAAAGCATGGAATCAGAAGCAGCCATAGGGAGATGTTGTAGGTGCTTGCAATTTCTGCGCACTGCTGCTCCACGTCAAGAAGAGCATTGGTCGGGATGAAGAATCCTGCAACACCAAATATTACTCCAACCAGTATGAATGCAGGGATATTTGTTATTGCCATATACCTGATATGTTTGTACAAATCCACTCCTGAGATACTTGCTGCCAGGTTTGTGGTATCAGAGAGAGGAGAGAGTTTGTCACCGAGGTAAGCACCTGAAATAATTGCTCCCGCAAGCCATCCTGTATGGAATCCGAGAATTTCACCGGTGCTAATCATTGCAACTCCAATTGTTCCGATTGTAGTCCATGAACTGCCGGCCATCAAAGAGATAACACCCGTAAAGAGAAATACAATGAGCAGAAAGATTGAAGGGTTTATGATTTTCAGTCCATAGTATATTAGAGTCGGTACTACTCCAGATTGTATCCATGATGCTGTAAGGGCTCCAATCATTAGAAGAATGAAAATTGCCCCTCCTGTATTGGAGAGATTCTTGAGTATACCCTCTTCAATCTTCTCCCACGGAATTTTTAAATAGAAGATAGCAATCAAGGCTCCTATTATTGCGGCTGTTACAAGTGCCACTTGAGATGGGCCTGAAGTGAGATTATCCTTAAACAGATATACTCCTACAGCCATCATTATTATCAACAGCACAACAGGCAGCAGTGCAAGAAGAAGTGTAGGTTCTTTTGTAGTTTGTTCCTTATTCATTTCAATAATATTATAATCCAGTAAAATCAACATCTTCAAATGCAAGCGACGGTATCTGCCATCTTGTTGCACTTCTGGCATCATTGCCGGTAAAAATCAGGTTATTCCAGAGCTGGATAATGTTACCTGTTATGTTCATCTCCCTTATAGGGTGCAATATTACACCATCTTTTATGAAGAAACCCTCCACTCCGTAGGAGAAGTCTCCGGTAGTTGTGTTGCAGTTTCCACCGTTGAAGCCTGTTACAAGTATTCCTGTGTCAATAATCCTGATCATTTCATTGAGCGACAAGTTCTTGTACTCATCTTTGTAGGCTGCTGCCGAAAATTTGGGTACCGACGGCCCTTCAATTGTTGCGGCTACACCCATTTTGTTGGCGTAGTAACTGTTTATGAAGTATGTGTTTATTTTTCCGTTTTCAATGACCGACATGTTTTTGGTGGCGATTCCCTCCCCATCAAAATACCTCGAACCGCTCATGCCATATTCGTGCGGCGTATCAATAAGATTCATCTTTTCAGAGAAGACCCTTTCTCCAAGCTTGTCAAGCAGGAATGAGTTTTTCTGTTGTATATTTTCGCCACCCAGGGCTGTGATTATAGGCGATACAACTCTGCTGGAGCAGATATTTTCTACTATCATCCTGTACTTGCCGCTTTTCATCTTTTTGGGGTTGAGTTTGGCAAGAGCCCTGTCAAGTGCCTTGTTTCCGCAACCTCCAATCTCCAGCCTTTTGAACTCAAGAGAGTTTTCATACCACCATCCGTCGGGACGGGCATCACCTCTGCCTTTTACAGAACACTCAGCGCTTACTGTAAATCCGCTAAGGATTGATTCTCCTTCAAATCCTTGTGAATCAATCATATATTGATAATCAAGGTAATCTCCGTATTCACTGTTTGCAGATATGAGCTTTTTGCTTTTACCTTCAGTCTCCTCGTAGACGCTGAATGCAATCTCCTTCTTTTTCTTTGAATCAAGTTCAAGAAATGTAGGGTCAAACTGGCCAAGGTCTTTGCCTGCTCCTTTGTAGTATAACGAACTGTCTGGGAGTGTACGGCATTTGTCCTCTGCCAATAGGGTAGTTGCTGCAATTGCCTCCTTTATAAAGTGTTCCAGCTCACCCTTTTCAATTCTGTTGGTAGAGAATGCACCATATCTTCCTTTGGCGTAGAGCTGGATGTATAGAGAGCGGTCATTGGCCATGTGGAGCTTGTCAAGTTTTCCGTCAAGTACGGCAAATGCATTCTGGATCCCCATATTCAATGATATGCGTGCTGCTCCGGCTCCGTTTGCCAATGCCGTTTTTAGAGCATGCCTTGCAGTCTCTATCTCTTCCCTGTTCTCAATATATCTATTCATTTGTGCATCCTCCAACTGTAAGTTTGTTTACAAGTACGCTTGGCATTCCGCAAGATACAGCGCAATATTGCTCTTTGCCGCATGTCCATGTACCGTTGTCAATTATATTGTTGTTTGCAACTGCTGTAATCTCTCTAAGAGCTTCTGGCCCGTTTCCAATTATATTGATGTCTTTGATTGGTTGTGTAAACTTTCCGTTTTCAATCAGATAGCCACTCTTTACAAAGAATGTGAAGTCTCCGGCTCCAATCTGAACCTGTCCGTTTGTGAAATTGTCGGCATAAATGCCATACTTTACTGAAGCAATTATATCTTCTTCTGAAGCTGTGCCGCTATCCATATATGTTGCCCTCATTCTTGGAATAGGAATGTATCTGAAAGACTCCCTTCGGCCGTTTCCTGTAGGGGCTGTATTGTAGTATTTGGCACTGATACGGTCATGAAGATAGGAGTTGAGCACTCCATCCTTTACAAGATAGGTCTTCTGTCCAGGCACTCCCTCATCATCATAGTTTACCGAACCTCTATTGGCTGTAATGGTGCCATCATCAATAATGTTTATGCTTTTGTCACACACTTGTTTGCCCATTTTGTCACAGAATATGGATGTCTGTTTTCTGTTGAAGTCTGCTTCAAATGCATGTCCGACAGCCTCATGAAGAAGTATTCCGGAACTTCCGCTTCCCATTACCACAGGCATTACACCACCTTTTGGCTGTTTTGCACCAAAAAGGAATGAAGTTTTTGCGATAGCCTCTTTTGCAACCTCTTCAACAATTGTATCATTCAGCAGCTCAAATCCCATTCTGAAGCTGCGTGAAGCACTGCCGTTTTCGAGTTTGCCGTTCTCTTCCATAACGCAACTGCAGATTATTGACACCATAGGCCGCATATCTGCAAATGTTTCTCCCAAAGAGTTGAAAAATAAAATTTTAGTAAGAGAATCGGATATTCTGGCACTTACCTTTACAACTCTGCTGTCAAGTCCGAATGCTATATCATTCAACTTGTAAAGATATGGGATCTTATCGGTAACAAACGTTTCATCCCAACCCTTTGCAATAGGGTAGAAGTTGTTTCCTCCAAGCAGTGTCACATTTTCCGGAGCGGTATATCTGCTTTTGCTTCCGGTAGCAATTTTGGCAGCAGTCCTTGCCGCTTCAACCATTTTGGACATAGTGGTAATCTCTGAGTAGGCGTAGCCTGTCTGGTCGCCGCTTATTACCCTTATGCCAACTCCATAATCTATATGTGAGCCCACTGCATTTACCTGCTTGTCACGCAGTGCGAGTTCGTTGGCAATTGAGTGCTCAAAATAGAGGTCTGCATAGTCGCCGCCCTCCTCAAGTGCAATATCAATAAGTTTTTTTAGATCCTCCTGTGTAACTCCAAACAGATTGAGGTAACTGTTGTACATTTCCACGTTAAATTGTTTCGATATAAAATTATAATGCCCTATTTTCTTATGAACAGGATGTTGTCAGCTCTATCTCCTTTTCCTGTTGCAAAGTAGGTGTATATGAATTTGCCGTCTGTTGCCTGGTGATGGGTGCCGAGTTTGATCCACTCATTTATACCATCGGGACTTACCTTTTCAGCAGCACCGGCATTCCATTTGTAGAGGTCGTACTCTCCGGCAGGCAGATCCTTGATTTTATATTTTAAGATTGCGCCATTCTTTTTGGCTACAAGGTAGGATTTGCCAAAATAGATATGCTTCTGGTCTTTTGATTTTGTAAAGCCCTTTCCACCCTTCTCCTCTACAATAATTCGTTCCGATGATGGAATCTGCAGATAGTCGCCAATGGCATATACGCTGTTCATGGCCTGGCTTCTGAGGTTTTCAAGAGATACCCACTCTCCATCTGGTTTGTTGTTGTAGAATGTATATGGAGTTTCAAAGGTAATTGCAACTGTCTCTCCGTTGAAGTTGTCCCAGAACCAGCCCTCCATATACCTTGATGCATGTTTGGAGAATTTCAGGTCATCTTTGCGGAAATAAGGATTGTCATTTATTGTAAGGTTACTCAACAGCAACAGTTTCTTGTAATATTCGTCAGAGGTGCTTTCTGCACTGTGTACCCAGTATGTTACCTGATTCAAGCTTTGTGAGTGCATATTCAGAACAAGGTCAAGCGGCTTTTCTGCAGTAATCTTCTTGAGGAAGCCGAGAATATTTCTGACCTCTTGTGCAGTAACAGAATCGGGTGAATCATAGTTTACCTCCAGATTTATGCCGTTGGTGTTTGAACGTGATCTGCCCTCCTGTACTCCATCGGGATTGGTAAAAGGAAGTATGTAGAATACAATATTGTCCCTCAAATCCTGAGCATATTTGCTGTTACCGGTAATTGTCTCAATCATCTGGTCAAGGTGCCAGCTGCCTGGTGTTTCGCTGGTGTGTATTCTGCCGTGTATATAAACGGTTTTCTTTCCTTTGTTATCTTTTTCCCTATTGGTAACAGTCAATATCGGCATTACCCTGCCATTTTCGCTCTTGCCAATTGAACCGACTTCAACGCAACTTCTCTTGCTCCACTCTCCAATACGGCTATGAAGGTAACTTTCAGGGTATGGTGTAAAGTAGGCTACATAAACACTGTCGGAGTCATATTTTTTTCTTATCTGACCGGGCTGGGAACACTCCTCTTTGCTGAACCTCATATAATCTTTACCATTGTATGAATAGAATGGCCTTCTTGTATCCGAGTTGTGCATATTGAGTATGATCTCTTTATCCTTTACTCCGGTCATGAGGAAGAAGTACCACCTTGCACTTGGCTGAAGTTGTGGATTTGCCGGATTTTCAGGGTCAAATTTAGAGAAGAGATCAAATGAATACTTCTCATGGCTTGGCTGCATTTGGGCAGTTACAAGTGCCATATTCTTGAGGCTTGCACTGTCAAGTGAGCCAGATTCAAAGTTTGTAAAGAATTTGACTTTGCAATTGGCAGTCTCATCATTACACTTTACACGATTGTCAAGATAATTCTCATTCTTTCCCGACAGCAACAGTTCACCAACATTATTCTGTGCGTATATTGCTGTACTCATCATTGCAGCCCAAACTGCTCCAATCAAATACTTTGCTTTCATATTTTCTCTATAAATTTATTCATTCTTTTACTTTTTCACTCTCTTGCGCTGTTCCTCTTCTTTAAGCTTTGTGGCGGCATAGGCAAAAAGGGCAAAATCACCTTTGCACGGATCTTCCGGAAAAATTTTTTTCAAAAAATCGGTAATCTCAAGAGCTGTCGCAAGATCTGCACTTTTACGAGCGGTAATTCCAAGGTTGGCAGCACTTCTGTGCACGTGAACATCAAGAGGAATTATCAGTTCGGCAGGGGAGACACTTTTCCAAATACCCAAATCTACAATACCGTCATTTCTCACCATCCACCGGCGGAACATGTGAATCTTTTTATTGGCAGCTTTGGGATTACTCTTCTGTGAAAATATATTTACCCTCATCTGATCCGCATCAAGCTCTTCAAGTGAGTTGTTTTTGGTGTAAAACTCTTTCAGATTTGAACAAATCGTGGCAAATTCACTCCATTTTATAGTTCTGTGAAGGCTTGTATCATCATCCTTGTAAGTGCCAGCCATCACATATTTGTATGGTTGCCATCTCATCTCGTCAAATGCCCTTTTGCAGTCCCTTATAATCATATCCCTTCTTCCCCAGGCCAAGTGCGCAGCAATTACCCCGGCAATCTCAACATCCTTGATTGAGACTACATATTTGTCAGTACCATCTTCAATACCGCGTTCTGCCTGACAGCCAAGGCCTGGAATACCCGGCTTACCCTGCATAAGAAGTGCGAAATGTTTGGGGAAAATTATGGGATCCCCTTCAAAATAACACTCCCTATTATATTGGTCGCTCAGCTCAATAAGCTGGTTTATAGAATCTTGGGTAATCATATAATACTATTCTCCATTAACCTACAAAACTACAAAAAACATAGGTATTTTAAAAGTATATGAACCTACACCTTTAGGGTTGAAGACAAAAAAAAAGACAACCGTTTGAGTTGTCTTTTCTTTATATAATCCCGACAGATTATTTTCTTTTGTAACGTTGGTAAAATTTATCAACTCTACCTGCAGTGTCAACCAATTTCATCTTACCAGTATAGAATGGGTGAGATGTGTTTGAAATCTCCAATTTGATTAGAGGGTAAGTTACACCATCAATCTCAATTGTCTCTTTTGAGTTAACACATGAACGTGTGATGAATACTGTCTCGTTTGACATATCCTTGAAAGCAACTAGGCGATAGCTTTCGGGATGAATACCTTTTTTCATAATATTAATACTATTTCTGTTATTGTAAATTTACGGGGTGCAAAGGTAACAATTTATTTTGACCGCGCAAGCAGTTTTTTGATTTTATATTCAGTTTCTGAAAATTACATCAAAAATTACTACTCCCTGCTGCTTATTTTGCCAAGCAGTTTGAGGATTTCAAGGTATAACCAAACAAGTGTAACCATCAATCCGAACGCACCGTACCACTCCATCTGTTTTGGAGCTCCCATTGCCGAGGCCTGCTCTATGAAATTGAAATCCATCAGAAGACTGAATGCTGCAACGGCTGTGATTATGACACTTATGCCTATGCTTAGCGGTGAACTGTCGTGAAGGACAGCCACATTTACACCAAACAAAGAGAGTAGCATACTTCCTAAATAAAATATGCAAATGGTTATTAGAGAAGTTGTTATAACCTTTGCAAAGGTGCCGTTGACTTTAATGAGCCCGCTTCTGTATATTGCAAACATTACAAGGGCACACAAAAGGGTAAGAATTACAGCACTTGATACAATGTTTGGAGCTGTCTCAGCAAATGCCGAGTTGTATATTGCGGAGACTGCACCAAGTACAAGACCCTCTGCTGCCGCATATATAGGCGAGAGGAATGGTGCTGTATTTGGTTTGAAACTGATGACCATAGCAGAGATGAATCCTACTATCAGTCCGCCCCACATCCAGCTGGTAATTGATGCCGGATTTGTAGCTTCATAGAAAATTTTCCAGGTATATGCGCCTGCTGCAATGACCATAAGCAAAAGAAGAAAGGCTTTAGTCATTGTGCCTTTGACCGTCATTACACCGCTCTGTGTGAAAGTGGCGGCATTCTTTCTGAAAATAGTATCATTCAATACCGGATTTGCCATATCATTAAATTTTTATAGTTTATAAATCAATCCTATTTTATTCTGTAAAGTTGTTCGTCTTCGTAAAGGAGATCTTTTTTGGTCTTTTTGATCCATTTCTGCTCTTCGACCTTGATATGCTCCTTAATATCTTTCCAATCACCGTTACCCTTTACATAGTCAATGAGCTCTTTGTCACCCAAAAGAAGTTCAATTGCCGTTTTGTCATTACCCGCCTCATATTTTCCGCTGCGGAACTCAAATCCTGGGCAGGTGTCATTGACAAAACGCATTATACGCAAATTATGTGCCAGTGCATGATACTGCATGTTGGGATTGAGCAGAAGCTGGAATCCAAAGCAGCACTCATCCTTATATTTGTGGAATACCGGGATAAATCTCATCCACCTGACAAAAACACCTTCATCATGTATAGGATGTTTTGGGTCATTCCAGTTCTCAAAACCATTCTTTATATTGAAATCTGCCAGATTCTCCATAAATGGAGCTCCAAAAAGCTCAAAAGGACGTGTGGTGCCTCTTCCTTCGCTTACATTTGTCCCTTCCCAAAGGCACTGTCCGCTATAAAAATGGGCAGTGAACAGGCCCGGAAAGTTAGGTGATGGAGGAATACTCCACGGCAGAAGGTCTTTATTTCCCTGCGATGCCTTATATGAAACTATATGCAGTGGAAATTTTGCATTAATCTCATTATAAAGATGATATGCCAATTCACCGAATGTGAGTCCATGTCTGTGAGGAATACCTTCAACTCCTATGAATGAGCGGTATCCTGCCCTTAACATTGTGCCCTCTACCTGACGTCCCGCCGGATTTGCACGGTCTACAATATATACGGAGAGTGAAATCTCCTCTTTCTTCAAGACCTTGAAAAGGTTAAGTACAGTGCTGATATATGTGTAATATCTGCATCCAACATCTTGCAGCTCGATTACAAGCGCATCAAGATCCTCCAGCTTCCCGACAGATGCATACAGAGACTCTTCTGAGTTTCCATAAAGAGATACAAACTCTATCTCTTCGCCTGCAGGAACCAATTTGTTGTAGATGGAAGTTTCGTTGAGCTTTACCTGATCCTGAAGCTCGCCAAAGAGTCCATGTTCAGGAATAAAGACTCTTTTCAAGTTGCCTTTTCTGGCATAGGATTCAAATATATACTCTCCGGTTTCCGGATGCCATGCCGTCTGATTACACAAAAGCCCAATCTTTCCTCCTTTGAGGATAAGATCGGGTTGTTGTTGTAGGGGGGTAGTTCTGAATGAAAACATCTTTCCCCTTATCCTATAATTGTATTTATCTGAGATATGATTGTCTGTGCCAATTTGTCTGCCTCCTCCTGGGTAGGACCTTCGGCGTAGATTCTGATAATTGGCTCAGTGTTTGATTTTCTGAGATGTACCCAAGTCTTCTTGGCATCAAAGTCAATCTTGACACCATCAATGTCTGTCACTCTCTCGCTTGAATAGCACTCCTTGATGGTATTGAGTATCTTGTCAATCATATTTTTGTCAGATAGCTCAATCTTGTTCTTTGAACTGAAATATGGAGGATATGTTGCCCTCAACTCCGAAGCTTTTATGCCTTTATGGGCAAGGTTGCTCAAGAAAAGTGCAATTCCGATATAAGCATCACGTCCATGGTGTAGGGCAGGGTAGATGACACCTCCATTACCCTCACCGCCAATAACGGCCCCAACCTCTTTCATCTTGGTTGTAACATTTACCTCTCCTACAGCCGATGCGTAATATTTCTCGCCATGAGCCTCTGTAACGTCCCTCAATGCACGTGAAGATGAGAGATTTGATACTGTGGCTCCTTTTCTGTTTTGTAGAACGTAATCAGCTACAGATACCAGTGTATATTCCTCTCCGAATGCATTTCCATCTTCGCAAATCAATGCAAGACGGTCAACGTCAGGATCAACAGAGATTCCCAGGTGTGCCCCCTCGCTTACAACCCTTTCACGGAGCTCTATAAGGTTTTCAGGAAGCGGTTCTGGGTTGTGAGGGAAATGGCCGTCGGGAGTACAGTTTATCTGAACACACTCCACACCCAACTTTTCAAGCAATTTAGGCATTGTGCATCCGCCAACAGAGTTTACCGCATCCAACACCACCTTGAAACCTTTAGCCTTTATTGCAGGTACATCTACAAGTGAGTCTGCCAAGACCGCATCAATATGGGCATCTGTAAAGTCTTTTGTTACCAGTTTGCCTATTTTGTCAACATCATAAAACTCAAAGGCGTCTTTTTCTGCCACTTGAAGAAGTGCTTCTCCCTCTGCTGCATTAAGGAACTCTCCCTTTTCGTTGAGAAGTTTCAATGCATTCCACTGTTTGGGGTTATGTGAGGCTGTAAGTATAATACCTCCCTGTGCCTTCTCAAATATAACTGCCATTTCGGTGGTAGGTGTAGAGGCAAGTCCGGCATTCACAACGTCAACACCGCATGCCAATAATGTTCCGCATACGATTGATTCTACCATTTGGCCTGAGATGCGTGCATCTCTTCCCACCACTACCTTATAGTTCTCCAAGCCTGGTAGTCTTCTTCTAAGTTCAACAGCATATGCTGCTGTAAATTTTACAATGTCAACGGGTGTTAGAGCGTCTCCCTGCTCTCCGCCAATTGTTCCTCTGATTCCAGAAATTGACTTGATCAGTGTCATAATGTGGTCTCCTAATATTGTCTATTATGCTATATCTTGAAATGGCAAAGATAGCTAATTTTAATGTTTGTTATCCCATTTTGTCAATTTTTTGGTCATATTTATCTGTAAAAAAATTACCTCTGCTGCAGTTCGCGGCAGAGGTAACATTCCAAATTGACTATTGTCTTATGATAAAATGCTTAAACTATGCAGGTAATGCCAAGAATGCTGCAGCAAATGCCAAGATAGCGTAAAGCTCAGGGAATACTGCTAGAATCAAAGTTTTACCAAATACATCGTTACCATTGGCCATTTCATTGATACCGTTAGCAACCATTGAAGACTGTTTTAGTGCAGAATAGAAACCTACAATACCAAGAGCACAACCAGCTGCAAGAATTGCAAGAGAGGCATTCAATGATAGAGTCTCCATTACTTTTAGTTTGTTAAGCATCAAGAAGAATGCAGCAAATCCGTATAGACCTTGAGTTGCAGGCAATGCACATAGGATCATTGCAGAACCGAACATGTCAGGGTTCTTTTTAAGTGCACCAATTGTAGCGTTACCGCCAATTGTTACACCAAATGTACTACCTATACAAGCTACTGCCAACATAATGCCCATTCCAATATAGGCCAAAAAGAAAGGTAATTGTTCCATAATATTAAATTTTTTTAAATTGTTATTCCTAATTTTTATTCCCGACAATTATCTGTTCACCTCTGTCGGGAGGAGGCTTTATTGTTTGTTCGCTTTTTTTAGAGGGTTATATGCACGTCCGCCACCTTCGAATCCAGCATTTTTGTAGAATTCAATGAATGTAAGACGCAATGGGTGTACAAATGCACCAAGGCTTGAAAGCAGCATTACAAAGGTGTGGCCTATGATAAGCATGATTATCATAAGAAGCCATCCCAAATATGGTACTTCTCCAAGCGTAAGGGCAATTGAGTTGATCACAAATCCAAGGATACCACCTGATGTTGCCAAACCGAAAAGACGTATGTAAGAAAGTACATCACCAAATACACTGGTAGAGTCATATAGGGTAAATGTACCTTTAAACAGGCGTACAATCGGATTCTTTGCATCTGAGCCGAAAAGAACTATAAGGGCAAGACCTGCCATTCCAATATAGTTGACAAATGCAGGGTAATCAAAACTTGCTTCTACTGAGGCGTATGCCAGTGTTGCCCAAGCTATTGATATTGCCCATCCCAAGGCATTCAATCCAACTCTGTAGTTCTTCTTGATGAGGTTGTACACGCACTGGATGAGTCTTGCAACCACAATCTGGAATATACCGAACAAAATTGCAAACCAGAACATCTGCATATCATTAAAGAAGAGTTCTGTTATGTTTTGCGGCATAGGGAAAAGCTCATATATCTTTGCTCCAAAGAATGTTCCGCTCAGTGCTGGCATGATTACTGTACCCAATCCGAGCCATGCTATAAGTTTACCATAGTTTGCAAACTTTGGCATCTTGAAGTTAACGAGCAATCCGGCCAGAATAAGGATAAGTCCATATCCCATATCTCCCAGGCAGAACCCAAAGAAGAGCATATAGAACGGTGCATAAAACATTGTAAGGTCAAGCTCTCCATATTTAGGCAACATATATAGTTCGCCGATAGGCTCATACAACTTGGCGAAGAAGTTGTTTTTGAGCTTGATAGGAGGGTTGTCCTCATTTTTTGCAGCCTCTTTCAGATAATACACATTCTGCTCTTCAAGGAACTTGACAACACTTTCATCAATATCTGTAGGGGCAAATGCCTCAAAGATTGCTATGGTCTCATCTGCTTTTTTGGCAGATCCCTCATTGGCAAGATAGAGGTCAAGGTTTGCAAACAGCTCTTCCTTCTTCTCTTCAATATCCTGAATGCAGTTTGTCATTGAGAGAAGAAGCGATTTGCATGAAACCATGTTCTCTTCAAGTTCTTTTATCTCTTTAAGAAGTACATCTGCAGATCTTTGTGGAAAAGTGGCCTCTTGAATAGGCAGAGATGGTTTCTCTCCATCCTTTGCCAGAATTACAAGATACATTTTGCCTTCAACTGTGTTTACAGTGAATATCGGCCAGCTGTTTTCCCACTCCTTCTCATATTTTGCACCTGAAACAGTGTAAAACAGAGGTTTGTAACCCAAAGCCTTTATATCAGAGAGATTTTTGTCTGTGAAAGCACCCCAAGGTTCAGCCATTCTGTACTCAGCTTTAAGTGCTGTAAGGTTGTTCTTGGTGCGCTCAATCTCCGCTGAAAGCTTCTGATACAATTTTACAGGATCCTCAACCTGAGGTTTCTCTGCAGGTATTGTCACTTTTGCAGCTACAGCTTCATCCCTTAGACGCATCAAAGCCTTTGCTGCTGAATTATATTGTGCAATCTCTTCAAATTTTTCCATAGAGTATGAATCGATTGCACGTTTTTGTCTGGTGACGTCTACAACACCAATCTCCTGGAGGCTTTTTAGAAAAGCATCTGCCTCTTTGTGAAATATCACAAATGAGTATTTGGTCATTTTCTTAATCATTGTTCTCTTCCTCCTCTTCTTGTTGGTGTCGGGTTTTAACTATCTTTTGAGATGCTTTTGAAAGATTCTCTTCATCTTCCATATATCTCTTGATTTTTCTTATCGCCTCCTGATAGCCCGGAATCTGAACCTTTTCGTAAAGATTTACCTTTTGAGTGGTTTTCTTTCGTGTATAGTCAAGTATACGCATCTTCTCAAGGTAGATCTCAGACTCTATTCCAATTTGGGCCAGCTGCTGAAGAATCTCCACTCCATCTGTGTACCATAGCGGTTTTTTGAATATGTCAAATTCATTCACTTCATAAACCACATCCACAAGGGCCGGAGTCTTTACACCTGCTATCTTTTCAGTTTTGAGGACAACATCCTTTACGGTAATGAGTCCTGGTGTAAATTCATTCCAAAGTGCAGCCAAATACTCGTAGGTTTTTAAAGAGGCAGATAATTTTTCCATAAGGTCATCACTCATAGCCTTTGCCCGCTTGACCTCAACCCTTAGCGCACTCTCCTTATTCTTGAGGGTAGGCAACGCATTGGTCCTGATCTTAAGCTGTTTGTTAAGGTCATTGAGTGATGTCTTGTTATATTGGAATTTTATTGCCATAAGTTATCAATTATTGCCTTTCCAGTATTTGTCAACAAGGTTTTGTTTGATACTCAACTCTTCCGGTTTGAAATACTTTCCAAACAGTTCCCAAGCTGTATCAAGCATCTGGTCAATCTTTATGTTGACGTCAATTGCAAGAAGTTTTGTAGAGTAGTCTTTTGCGTAGTCAAGACAGCGCAAGTCGTAGTCACTCAAATCAAAACCATTCTCCAACTTCGTCTTTGCATTTGCTGCATCTGCAAACAGACGTACACCTGTGTTCATTACTTGTCCATGATCCTCTCTTGTCTGTTTTCCAATTACAAGCTGTTTAAGACGTGAAAGTGAACGGAACGGGTCAATGATAACTTTTCCTGTATCAGAGTCTGTTCTAAGGAAAAGCTGACCTTCAGTGATATAACCGGTGTTGTCCGGAATAGCGTGGGTAATGTCACCGTCATTCAATGTGGTAACGGCGATAATTGTAATTGAACCGCCATCAGGAAGCTGAACGGCCTTCTCGTAGATCTTAGCAAGGTCTGAATACAATGAACCCGGCATTGAGTCCTTTGAAGGAATCTGATCCATACGGTTACTTACAATTGACAATGCATCGGCATAAAGGGTCATGTCTGTAAGTAGCACAAGTACCTTCTCATTTTTGTCTACAGCAAAATACTCGGCTGCAGTAAGAGCCATATCTGGAATAAGCAGACGCTCTACAGGAGGCTGTTCAGTTGTATTTACAAAACTTATGATCTTGTTCAATGCACCTGCATTCTCAAACATCTGTTTGAAATAGAGGTAGTCATCATTGGTCAGACCCATACCGCCAAGGATAATCTTGTCTACATCGGCTCTCAATGCCACATTGGCCATAACCTGGTTGTAAGGCTGGTCCGGATTTGCGAAGAATGGAATTTTTTGTCCCGACACAAGTGTATTGTTAAGGTCAATGCCGGCAATACCTGTTGGGATTAGCTGTGAAGGCTGTTTTCTTCTGTATGGGTTTACACTCGGACCACCAATATATCTCTTTTCACCTTCAACACGGGGACCATTGTCAATAGGATCTCCGTAGGCGTTGAAGAAACGTCCGGCAAGCTGCTCGCTCACATTCAATGCAGGCGGTTCTCCAAAGAAGATTACCTCAGAGTCTGTAGGTATACCCTCAGTTCCTGAGAATACCTGAAGTGTAACAAGGTCTCCCTTGATTTTTACCACTTGAGCCAACCTTCCGTCCACGGTAGCAAGCTCATCATTTGATACCCCTTGTGCCTTTAGGGCAACTGTAGCCTTTGTAATGGCCTCCAATTGGGTATATATTCTTTGAAATGCTTTAGTTGTCATGGTTGATTGCTTTATTTAGTTGCTCAAGATATTTTTCAAAATCTGCGCTCTTGTAAACAGAGTAGTTCATCTGGCGCATGATGTTTATGATATTTTTGTAGAATGCTCCGCACTCCTCGAAATTCTCAAACTCTACAGGAGTATCGCATACCTCCAAAACCTTTTTAAGCATGAACTCCTGACGGTCCATTGGGGTAGAGCAGTCAATCGAGTCAAATGCATCCTGTTGAAGGATAATGAAGTCTATCAGCTCGCTCTTCCAGTATCTCATGTGGTACTCCATAGGAACACCGTCATCACCAAGGATATTGATCTGCTCATAGGCCTCTTTTCCTCTAAGGATCAAGTTTTTGGCTTTATTTACATTCTCAACCCATTTAGAATCTACAGTTTTGTTCAGATACTCTGCTATCTCTGGATAGTCGAGATATTTTGAGTATGAGTCAATCGGATCAACTGCGGGGTATCTCTTTCTGTCGGCACGGCTCTGGTTAAGTGCGTAGAAGCAGCGCGCAGCCTTTTTGGTAGACTCAGTCACCGGCTCTTTAAGGTTACCACCGGCTGGAGATACTGTACCAATGAATGTTACTGAACCTGTCTGGCCATTATTAAGTGTAACGATGCCGGCTCTTGCATAGAAGTTAGAGATGATTGCCGGAAGGTCTACAGGGAAAGCATCTGCACCCGGAAGCTCCTCCATTCTGTTTGACATCTCTCTAAGAGCCTGTGCCCAACGTGAAGTAGAGTCTGCAAGCAAAAGAACTTTAAGACCCATTGCACGATAGTACTCACCAATTGTCATTGCAGTATATACCGATGCCTCACGGGCAGCAACCGGCATGTTTGATGTATTACAGATGATAGTTGTTCTCTCCATAAGGCTACGGCCAGTCCTTGCATCTATAAGTTCAGGGAACTCCGCAAAGATCTCCACAACCTCGTTGGCACGCTCACCGCAGGCCGCCATGATGATTACATCTGCTTCGCCCTGTTTTGCAATTGCATGCTGAAGTACTGTCTTTCCGCAACCGAATGGTCCTGGAATGAAACCTGTACCACCCTCTGCCATAGGATTCAGTGTATCAATACATCTTACACCAGTCTCCATGATTTTATATGGACGAGGCTTCTCCTTATATCCGCCAATGGCAACTTTGACAGGCCATTTCTGTATCATTGTCACATTGTGCTCTTCACCGTTTTCATCGGTTACAACAGCAATTGTTTCTGTAACTTTATAGCTTCCTGCCTTTGCAACAGATTTTACTGTGTAGTCGCCCTTGAAGTTGAATGGTACCATAATCTTGTGAGGCAACCATCCCTCTTTGACTTCACCAAGCCAGTCTGCAGCAACAACTTTGTCTCCAGGTTTGGCAATAGGGGTGAACTCCCATTGTTTTTCCATATCAATAGGAGAGGTGTATTCTCCTTTAGTCAAAAATACTCCGGTCATGGTAGCAAGGTTGTTCTGCAAACCGTCGTAGTTGCTTGAAAGCAGACCTGGAGCCAGTGTGGCCTCAAGCATGTGCCCCATGAACTCTACGTCGTTACCTTTCTTCACACCACGAGTGCTCTCGTAAACCTGAACGGATGCGCTCTTGCCGTTTACCTTTATGACCTCTGCCATAAGCCTGGTATCTCCAAGCTTGATATAGCATATTTCATTCTGTGCAACGGGACCATTGACCTCAACTGTGATCAGGTTGGCAATGATGCCCGTAACTTTTCCTGTGGTATTCATATATTTACTCTATTATTTTATTTTCTATTCCCTGGAATGTGCCTCTTACCTCATCCACCAGCTTGCGGAACATCTCTCTACCGGTTTCCTTGTCAAGTTTGTTCCATCTGTCAATAAGTTTGCCTTTAGCAAGAAAAGCAAGGATGACATCCATACTGAAAACGCCATACGGGTTAAGCTCAGTTATGTAGTCCCACTTGAACTTGTCAAGTTGCTGCTCCTTTTCAAGGATGTTCTTGTTGGCAAAAATTTCACCCAATTTGGTCAGCTGCTCTTCTGTAAGGTCGAGCTTTGACTCCATATTGGCCAAAACCTTGTAACTGTCGCTCTCTTTTCCCAACTTCTCAGCTACAAAATCCACTTTTCTGTTTCTGATTTCAAGATCCAATGCAAAATATTTTCTGATGAACTCATTTTTGCATTTCATCGCAGCCCTATAGAAATGTGGGGTGAGATTATCCTCTTTGGTGCCAAAGTCAAACCACTCAATGAAACGTCTGTCCTTATCAGTACTGCTGGTGTAAATGGATTCTCTTATGGCATCATAATCAAATCCCTTGTTCTCAGAATTGAGAATAAGTTCAGGTAAGCCGGCAATAATGTAGTGATAATTTCCCATTATTGTTTTTCATTTAGTGTTAGCCAAAAAGAAGTTCTCTTGTTTTTGGTCTCAAGTATTCAGAAATGATATTCTCAAAATCCTTGTCGGTGAAACTTATCATATAACCTTCACCTTTAGGGCCTATTTTGAAACCTCCGGCTATATTCTTGCTGAATTGTATATCAATGCCGGCCTGGCATACAGATGCAAGTTTTTCTTGGGCAAATTTTTCAAGTTCAGACTTCTTGTCTGCAGGAAGAATCATCTCAAGGGCAACAGGTTCAGATGAAGCAGGATTGAATGCTGATACAATTGATGTAAGAATGGTTTTGATGAACTCAGTATCTTGAGTCGCCTCCTTTACTGATTTGAGGGTTTTTGTTACTATTACGCCCTCAATTTGTTGTTTTACGGCTGTAAATACTTGAGAAGATGCCATTTTGATGTCATTCTCTGTTTTTGATTTGAGCTCAGCTGCATCATCTTGAGCCTTTTTAAGAATTGCCTCGGCCTCCTCTTTAGCCTTTGCTATGATCTGGGCTGCCTCATTTTTGGCATTGGCTTTCATCTGTTCAGCCTCTTGTTTGCCTTTTGACAAACCTTCGTTGTAGAGTTTGTCGGTAAGCTCCTGAAGTTTATTTTGCATATGGTTAACCTCCTAAATTTTAATATCCATCAAAGTTAGCAATTTATTTAAAACAATGGATAATTAAGAATTCTTTTGTGCCTATTTTATCATATTTTTAGGTAAATAGGGAGATTATTTCATCAAATGCTTAAATATTGTTATTTATTATTATTTGAAATCTCTCCATACCTTCAAAAAGGAGTGATAAAACGGTAAATTCAGCAGAGTTATGTTGGTCAGAATGCATTCATTCGGATATGGAGAAATAATAAAAGCAAAGAAGGTAACCCGACAGGGTCACCTTCTTCAAATATGGTTGTCTGTAAGAAAGACTTCTTAACCAAGGAATGCAAGCAAGATACCTGCTGCAACAGCACTACCAATCACACCTGCTACGTTAGGACCCATGGCATGCATCAACAAGAAGTTTGTTTTGTCATACTCCAAACCTACATTGTTTGAAACACGTGCTGCGTCCGGAACTGCAGATACACCGGCGTTACCGATAAGCGGGTTGATCTTGTTGCCCTCTTTCAAGAACAAGTTGAAGAACTTCACGAACAATACACCTGCAAATGTTGCAACAACAAATGAGAATGCACCAAGGATAAAGATCTTTACTGAACTCCACTGTAGGACTTTGTCTGAATGGGTATAGCAAACTACTGTAATACCTATAATGATAGTGATAAAGTAGATTATCGGAACAATTGCAGTTGTATCAAGACGTTTTGTAACACCAGACTCCTTGATAAGGTTACCGAAGAACAACATACCCAAAAGTGGAATACCTGAAGGTACGATGAATGCAGTTAGAAGGAAACCTACGATAGGGAACAATTTCTTCTCAGTAGGAGATACCGCTCTCGGAGCCTTCATCTTGATACGGCGCTCTTTTTCTGTAGTAAGAAGTTTCATTACTGGCGGTTGGATAACAGGAACCAATGCCATGTATGAGTATGCAGATACTGCAATAGCACCCATCAAATCAGGTGCAAGTCTACCTGCCAAGAAAATGGCTGTAGGACCGTCAGCACCACCAATGATACCGATAGCACCTGCCTCTGCAGCACCAAAGCCAAGAGCCAAGGCTGCCATATAAGCGCCAAATATACCAAACTGTGCAGCAGCACCAATAAGCAATAGTTTAGGATTTGAAATCAATGCAGAGAAGTCTGTCATTGCTCCAATTCCCAAGAAGATTAGTGGCGGATACCAACCCTGTCTAACACCCTGATAAAGGATGTTCAATACAGAACCTTCTTCGTATACACCGACCTGAAGACCTGGAAACAATGGAATGTTTCCAATGATGATACCAAAGCCAATAGGAACAAGAAGCATTGGCTCCCAATCCTTTGTAATGGCAAGGTATATGAAGACCAATCCAATAAGAATCATAAGGATATGACCAATTGTTACATTGGCAAATCCGGTATACATAAAGAATTGGCTTAAGTTATCTAAAATATTAGCTTCGTAAACCATAATTATCCGATTATTACAAGTGGAGCACCCTCAAGTACTGAATCACCTTTATCAACTTTAATTGCAGTTACTGTACCGTCTGCAGTAGCCTCAATAACGTTCTCCATTTTCATAGCCTCAAGTACCATAACTTTCTGTCCTTTCTTAACAGCGTCACCAACTTTAACGCTAACCTCAAGAATAACGCCAGGAAGCGGTGAAGTTACAGTCTCGCCTGCACCTGAAGCAGCGGCTGGTTTTGAAACAGTTGCTGCAGGAGCAGCACCGGCAGCCTTAGGCGCTGGTTTTGAAACAACGGTTGTAACGGTTTTTTTGGTAATTGGTTTCTCGAATTCAACTTTGAAAGGAGTTCCGTTTACCTCAACCTCCGCAACATTATCATCTACTTCGTTAATGGAAACAGCATAGTCGTTACCATTAATTTTCAATTTATATTCTTTCATCAGTTTTTCTTAATTAAATTATTTTCTTTTGTTTACTTGTGGAGTCTCTCTCAAAGTATAAATCTTGGAACTCCAAGGTGAGTAAGATTTTGATTCTTTATGGATTGTAAGAACTGTGTTCTCAAAATCATGTGCCTCATTGTCAATTTTGTACAAATGCATAGCCATTGAAATTGCTGCATATGTCTCTGCAGAAACCTGTCCTGAAGTATCTGCTTTGGCGCTGTTGGCAACATTTTTGGTAGCCTCTTTTGCATTCTCTGATTTCTTCTTGATATGGAACTTGCCAATTCTCTTGAAGATGAAATACAAAATTATCAATGACAGGAATGTTACACACATTGCAGTAAGTGTCAAGAAGATTCCAATCGGATCAACATCTTGCATCATTGACGCTTTTGATTCTCCGTCCAAAGTCAAATTGTTTGTGCTTGGAGTAGGTGCATTGCATACTACCCAACCTTCGACTGTAGGATCAGCCTCATTTGCTTTAGCTTTGATAGTCTTGTTGATAGATTTGTATACAATACTCTCAACTTTGTTGCTGCCCTCACCGTCAACCTTCCTTGCGTATGACTGGTTGGTATCCAGTTGTGGAATGGCAACTCTATCTACAATAGTTTTTCCGTCTGTTGATACAAAAAATACCTCTTTTGCACCTTCAAGGTTAAAACTTACATGGAAAGTACCTCTCTCTTTCACACCATCAGCCCAGAACAAGGTGTGCTGGCGAGGTTTGATCTGAGTTAGTACATCTCCTTTTGGAATCATGTACATGGTAAGGTTATTGGGGTCAGTTGAAAGGTAGCAACCCGCAATATTTACTGTACCATACGATGTGTAGAAAAGCTCAATCCATCCGCTTCTGTAGCCGTAGTCATCCTCAAAACCCTCAGTGTTTGTAACGACAACCTCGTTCAAACGCATATCTGAGATGTTTTGGGCATACGAAGAAGTAGCACAGAACAGAACTCCCAACAATATGAATAATTTAAAATATTTCTTCATCTTTTAAGTTGTTTTAATTATAGAGGAAGGTTGTCGTGCTTCTTGGCTGGATTTGACAATTTCTTGGTAGAAACTTGTTGAAGTGCTCTGATAATACGGAAACGAGTGTTACGAGGCTCGATAACGTCATCGATGTAGCCATACTTGGCAGCATTGTAAGGGTTAGCGAATGCATCTCTGTACTCTTTCTCTTTCTCTGCTGCAAATGCTGCAGGATCAGCTGCCTCTTTCATCTCTTTGCCGTATAGAACGCCAATAGCTCCCGAAGGACCCATTACTGCGATCTCTGCTGAAGGCCATGCATAGTTGATGTCACCTCTTAGATGTTTAGAACTCATCACACAGTATGCACCACCGTATGCTTTACGCAATACAACTGTAATCTTTGGAACAGTAGCCTCACCATATGCATAAAGAAGTTTTGCACCGTGAAGGATAATTCCGCCATACTCCTGCTGTGAACCAGGCAAGAAACCAGGTACGTCAACCAAAGTAACCAATGGAATGTTGAATGCGTCACAGAAACGTACGAAACGTGCAGCTTTTCTTGAAGAGTTGATGTCAAGAACACCTGCAAGAACTTTAGGCTGGTTGGCAACGATACCAACTGCCTGACCGTTGAAGCGTGCGAAACCTACAACAATGTTCTTAGCGTAGTCTGCGTGTACCTCAAGGAATTTGCCATCATCAACAATGCCGCCGATAACCTCGTAAACATCGTAAGGTTTGTTAGGGTTGTCAGGAATGATGTCGTTAAGAACGTCGTCAAGTCTGTCGATAGGATCCTCTGTAGGAACAACAGGAGTCTCCTCAAGGTTATTTTGTGGAAGATAGCTCAAAAGGTCTCTGATAACCTGAATACCCTCTTCCTCTGTATTTACTGCAAAGTGTGCAACACCGCTCTTGCTTGCGTGTACGCTTGCACCACCAAGGTTCTCTTGAGTAATATCCTCACCAGTCACTGATTTTACAACTGTAGGACCTGTCAAGAACATGTAGCTTGAACCTTTAGTCATGATGTTGAAGTCGGTTAGAGCTGGAGAATATACAGCACCACCTGCGCAAGGACCGAAGATTGCAGAGATCTGAGGAATGACACCAGAAGCAAGAATGTTTCTCTGGAAAATCTCAGTGTAACCTGCAAGTGCGTTCACACCCTCCTGGATACGTGCTCCACCTGAGTCGTTAAGACCGATAACAGGGGCACCCATTTTCATTGCCTGATCCATAATCTTGCAGATCTTCATTGCGAAGCTCTCTGACAATGAACCACCGAATACTGTAAAGTCTTGAGCGAAAACGTATACCAATCTGCCATCAATAGTACCGTAACCTGTAACAACACCATCACCAAGGAATGTAGTCTTCTCCATTCCAAAGTTCTGACAACGGTGTGTCACAAACATATCGTACTCCTCAAAGCTACCTTCATCCAATAGCATGTTAATTCTTTCGCGGGCAGTATATTTGCCTTTAGCGTGTTGCGATTCAATTCTTTTTTGACCGCCACCTAAGCGCGCTTTCTCACGTAGAGCAATAAGCGCTTTTACTTGTTCGAGTTGTTGACTCATTTTATATTGGTTTTAGTTTTTAAATTGAGATTACTAGTTTTTAGAAGGATCCTCACACATCTCAGTCAATACGCCAAGAGTTGATTTTGGATGTAGGAAAGCAATGTTCAAACCCTCAGCACCTTTTCTTGGAGCTTTGTCAATAAGTTGTACACCTTTCTCAGAAAGCTCATCCAAAGCAGCCTGAACACCGTTAGTTGCAAATGCAATATGGTGAACGCCCTCACCTTTTTTCTCAATGAATTTAGCTATAGTTCCTTCAGGATCTGTGCTCTCCAAAAGCTCAATCTTTGTCTGACCGATTTTAAAGAAAGCTGTTTTTACTTTCTGATCCTTAACCTCCTCAATAGAGTAGCATTTTAGACCAAGTTTCTCTTCGTAGTAAGGAATAGCAGTCTCCAATGACTTAACTGCAATACCAATGTGCTCGATATGTGTTAATTCCATCGTAATAAGTTTTATATAATTAAATTAAGTGAATAAACTTTTATATTTTAAGCTACAAAATTACTAAATATTATATCTTTGCCTAAAATTTTTGTAAAAAAGTTTAAAAACTTTGTTTTTATCAGGTATAACATGAAAATTCGCATCAATAATTATTATCTTCTTGTTTTATGGAGGATTCTGTTGATTTACATCATATATACACTTTGCAGAGTATTTTTTATAATATTCAATAATCATCTTCTCGACACAATTTCATTCAACCAGTTGACCAGAATCCTCTGGGGCGGACTGATGTTTGACACATCGGCAATACTATATACCAATATCCTTTATATTTTTCTCTCTTTTCTGCCAATACCGGCAATCAAGACTTCCTTGTCTCAGAAAATACTCCGGTGGCTCTATATTGTCACCAATTTTATAGCTATAGCAATCAATCTTGCAGACTGCGTATATTTCAGATTTACTCTACGCAGGACAAGCATGACATTTTTCAGTGAGTTTACCGGTGATGTCAATTTCTTCCAGATTCTCTTCCAGAGTATCTGGCTCTATTGGTATGTATTTCTGTTGGGTATTCTCTTTCTGCTTGTGCTCATATATTTGTCGGGAAGCTGCAGCAAAACTGAAAAATTGTATGACAGGAATCTGAGCAATTACATAAAATATTATAACCATAGCAACTTCGGGTACAAGTTCTATATTATGCAGAGCATTGCTCTCATTATTACTGCACCTATATTTATAATAGGTGTCAGGGGAGGAGTTACACGTACTATTCGTCCAATTACTATTAGCAATGCCGGAGATTTTACCGATAAGGCTATACATACAGCTGCAGTACTGAATACTCCATTTTCATTGATAAGAACGATTGGAAAAGCTGACTATAAGCTCCAGAAATTCTTTGAAGATTATGATTCTATGGCTGATATATATACTCCAGTCCATTTCCCGGCTGCAGATGATTGTGTAGATAGGGATTCTTTGTCTTTTTCCCATGCCCCGGCCATAAAGACTAATGGAGAGAGTGCAATGGGTAAAAATATTGTAATTCTGATACTTGAAGGATTCGGCGCCGAAAATATGCAGTTCCTTAACAAGAATCTCAAAACAAACTTTACACCATTCCTTGATTCTTTGAGCAAACAGGGTGTGCTTTTTACCAATGCTTTTGCCAATGGCAGGAAATCAATTGATGCAGTTCCTTCTATATTGGCCTCTATTCCCTGCATGATTAATTCTTATGCTGTAACACCATACTCAACAAACAAGATCTATGGCTTGCCAAAAATTTTATATTCACTCGGATACTATACTGCCTTTTTTCATGGTGCGCCAAATAACTCTATGGGTATCAGGGCTGTATCGCGTCTTTGCGGAGTTGAGAACTATTTTGGAAAGGATGAGTTTGGTGATGATTCAAAATTTGATGGTGCATGGGGTATTTGGGATGAGCATTTTCTTCAGTTTGTAGGAGAGGAGCTGCCAAAGTTGCCTCAGCCATTCATGGCAAATATCTTTACACTCTCATCTCACCACCCTTTTAAAATACCAGAAGAGTGGAAAGACCTTCTTCCCGACGGCGAAGTGCCTCTACAAAAGACTATTGCCTATGCCGATATGTCGGTACGCAAATTTTTCAAGAAGATTGAAAATCAGGCGTGGTTCAGGAATACAATATTTGTAATTGTTCCAGACCATTCCACTTTATGGGGTATCAGCCCAGAATATGGCACTTCAATTGGCAATACACGTATACCGATGATATATTATGCTCCAGGGTACATCCAACCTGGTATATACAATGGTGTAACACAGCAGATTGACATTATGCCGACGCTTTTGGGTATGATGAATTACAATGAGCCCTTCTTTGCTTTTGGTAGAGATATAAATAAGGATATTGAACCTCAGTTTGCGGTCAATTATACATCAGGACAGTTCCAGCTTGTTCTCGGCGATACACTATTGTTCCGCAATGAAAAAGAGTTGAAAGGTGTTTATCTTTTGGTTCAGGATCCGCTGTTGGAGAATAATCTTCTTGAAGCTCCCGGTTGTGATGAGTTGAAAGCATCGCCGACCCTTCAGGCGCAGGATGCATACTTTAAAGCTCTAATCCAGCAATATATCAATAGGCTCATTGAGAATAAACTTACTGTAGAATAGAGAATTACAATCAAACAGGTTTGTTGTGAATCAACTGAACTATTCCAACAGAAATATGTTGTTATGTTGAAATAGTTTTTTCTTAGTTTGAATAATTAAATCGTCCGAGGCCGCAATCAGAGATGGTTGCCGGCCTCCTTCGCTTTGTATGGCCTCAATAACCGGTATATGGAGTTTGTAAATTAAGCATATATGAATAGCATATTGGCCAACAGAAGCTGATTTTTGGGGACATTAATGAGTATTTAAGATGAGAGGGAGAATCATAGGGGCATATACAAATGAAGCTGACCTTTTGGGCCAGCTCCATATTCTCTAAAAGATTGTAAAATTAATCTTCTGATGTATCAAGAAGGTGATAAACATTCTGAACATCGTCGTCATTCTCGAGCTTGTCTATAAGCTTGTCAAGTTCAACTCTGTCCTCTTTGGCAACCTTCTTCAATTCAGTTGTAGGGATTCTCTCAAATTGACCTGATTTCAACTCGTAGCCATTCTCCTCAATGAATTTCTGAATCTGACCGTAAGACTCAAATGCTCCGTAAATTACAATTACGCTCTCATCTTCCTCATCTTTGAATACCTCTTCTGCACCATAATCAATCAACTCCAACTCAAGCTCCTCAAGGTCAACAGGATTCTCAGATTTCATTTTGAACACGCATTTGCGCTCAAACATAAAATCAACACTTCCTGAAGTTCCCAATGAACCACCGAACTTGTTAAAATAGCTTCTTACGTTGGCAACGGTACGTGTTGGGTTATCTGTTGCAGTTTCAATAAGGAATGCAATACCGTGAGGGCCATAACCTTCGTATACTACCTCCTTGTAATCTGCAGTATCTTTCTCTACAGCACGTTTGATAGCTCTCTCTATATTGTCCTTAGGCATGTTCTCACTCTTGGCGGTCTGGATAAGTGAACGCAAGTGAGGGTTTCCTGCAGGGTCTGGTCCGCCTGCTTTAGCCGCAATTGTAATCTCTTTACCAAGTCTTGTAAAAACGCGGGCCATATTGCCCCAACGTTTGAACTTTCTCTCTTTTCTAAACTCAAATGCTCTTCCCATAGTACTTATTTTGTAGCTTGGATACGTGAAATGTATTTGTTAATCTCAAATCCCTCAGGTGATTTTGGGTATTTGGTCTTGATCTCTTCGTACATTTTCAAAGCCTCAGCAGATTTGCCAAGCTCCTCATATACGATACCAGCCTTTTTAAGGTAACCTGCAGCCAATAGGTTGTCGGCCGATTTTGCAGCCTTAACATACTCTGCAGCAGCCTTCTCCAACTCATTCATTGAAGAGTAAGCATCACCTTTGCATCCGATAGCTCTTGCAGCCATTATAGGATCTGAACCTTTGTACTGGTCGAAGTACTTTATAGCCTCTGCAAAGTTGCCAAGGTGAAGTTCGCAGACACCTGCATAGAAGTAAACTGCCTCGCCAGCCTTTGCACCGTACTCATCAATTACCTGTTTGAAACCCATTGTATTGCCGTCGCCATTCAACGCCTTTTCAAAATCATTTGCCCTGAAAGCTGCCTCAGCTGCAAAGGTCTGGCCCATTGCCTCCTGCTGTTTTGGAAGATGAATGAATTGGTAGTATGCCAATGCAATTGCACCAACAATTACAATAGCGGCAATTGTGTAAAGCATAGGTTTCTTGTAAGTCTCAAAAAATTTCTCTGTTTTTGATAGAGCCTCACCCACATTAATTTCGGGTTCCTGAACGTTGTTATTCTTAGTCATTTTATATAAATTTTTATTTCTTATTCCACATATTTTTTGCAGGGTGCAAAAATACAATAATTTATAAGATTAGCAAAAGATAATTGACCATTTTTTACTTTATAATGAGCTGTTGTAATATATTTCAAATTTAGGTATCTTTGTAGGCTATGTATTTAAAACGGGTTTTAATATCAAATTTCAAGAATATACGCACTGCTGATTTGTCTTTCAGCAGTAAAATTAACTGTATCTCCGGCAATAATGGAGAGGGAAAGACCAATTTGCTTGATGCAATATATTATTTGTCAATGACAAAGAGCTATTTTAACAGCTCTGATTCATATACATTTACCTTTGGCGAAAATATTACTGCGCTCAATGGCAGTTATGTTAGAAGTGACAGAACCGAAGACAAGATAAGCCTTTCAATCAGGTCAGGTGGCGAAAAAAGTGTCAGGAAAAATGACAAAAGCTACAGCCGCATATCGGAGCATATAGGGACTATTCCTATTGTAATGGTTTCTCCTGCAGATACTTATTTGATTAACGGAAGTGGAGAGGAGAGGAGAAAATTTGTCAATTCAATTCTATCTCAAGTCGATAAGGAGTATTTGAGACGCATAATGAGGTATAATCAGTTGTTGGCACAAAGGAACAAACTCCTCAAAATGGATCATCTATCATTCGAGCTTCTTGAGACAATAAATGAGCGTATGGCTCCTGATGCGGCATATATATATAGGAGAAGACTTGAGCTCTGCAACCGTCTGCAGCAACTTATTGTGCAGTATTACAATCAGCTCAGTGGTGACAAAGAGAGTGTTTCCTTGAAATATGTGTCTGATCTTGATGAGTTTGTGAATAATTCCGCTTCTCCGATAGCTCAATCACAGGATTTCCCGACAGAAGCGGATTTGCTGAATGATAATATTGCCGATGAGCCAGACCAATCTCTGCCCTCACAGTCGGATATGGCTCTTATGTATCTTTTTGACAAGGTAAAAGAGCGTGATTCTATTCTCAGGTATACCTCTGCCGGTATCCAGCGTGACGATGTGGAGTTTTCCCTTGGTGAACATCCTATCAAGAGGTGCGGCTCTCAAGGGCAGCAGAAGAGTTTCCTTATTGCACTCAAACTTGCTCAGTTCACCCTAATGAAGGAGTTGCACGGATGCACACCAATACTTCTCCTTGATGATGTTTTTGACAAACTTGACATGCAGCGTGTCGAGTATCTGCTCGGTCTGGTTGCAAGTGAGGAGTTTGGCCAAATTTTTATTACTGACAGCAACAAGGTCAGAATGGAGAAAATAGCTTCATCCATAACTGATAATGTAGCCTCTTTTGAGGTAGTTTCCGGTGTATACAGCAATGGCCGATCAAACAATGTAAACTCTGACTGATCAGTTTTGCCATGAAAAGAACAAATGCAAATATTCTTTCTGATCTTCTTAAGGAGTTCATAAGGGATGAAGGGCTTGAAGAGGGCCTTTTGCGTCTGCGTATTGCAAATGCATGGGATAAGATCGTGGGTAAGAAGTATGCATATTACACCTCTTCAAGAAACTTTGCAAATGGTATATTGTATTGTACAATTAGCTCCTCCATTGTGCGTAACCAGCTCTATTTCCAGTTGGACAATATAACTCTCCAGCTAAATAAAGAATTGGGCGACAATATCATAAAAAAAATTATCCTCAGATAAAACGTTATTTATGAAGATAGTAATAGATGCAGACATACCTTTCATCAAGGGCGTATTTGAACCATATTGTCAAGTGCTCTATCTGAAAGGTGGTGATTTTACTAAAGAGTTGGTAAAGGATGCTGATGCACTTATAATAAGAACACGTACAAAATGCAATGCACTCCTTCTTGAAAATACCTCAGTCAAGTTAGTAGCCACCGCAACAATAGGTACAGACCATATTGATATGGATTTTTGCAGCTCTTCGAACATAAAGGTTGTAAATGCTGCAGGTTGCAATTCAGGTGGGGTAATGCAGTATGTTTTTACTGCTCTGTACGCATTGGCAGCTAAGAAGGGATTTGAACTTCCTTATAGAGCCGCAGCGGTACAAAATCAAAAGGATATCAAGCATGTAATGGGCGTTGTCGGTGTAGGCAATGTAGGTTCTAAAGTTGCTGATTTGGCTGAGTATCTGGGTTTTGAGGTTTTACGTTGCGATCCTCTTAAGGAGCGTGAGCAGACACTGGCTTTTAATGCCGGGAGATTGAAGATTGAAGATTTCAAGGATTTCTATTCGTTGGAATACCTCCTTCAAAATTCAGATATAGTGACCATGCATACATGGCTTGATGACAATACGCGAGGTATGGCCTCCTGCACCTTTTTTGACTCAATGAAAAATGGGGCCATGTTTATAAATGCCTCTCGTGGAGAGGTGGTGGATGAGAGGGCTCTGCTTGACAGAATCGATAAATTTTCCGGAGTGATCCTTGATGTATGGAATGGTGAGCCTGCAATCAACCAGGAACTTTTGGATAAGGTTGATATTGCAACTCCCCATATTGCCGGATATTCCTTTGAAGGTAAGGTAAATGGTACAGAGATGTCGGTGAGGGCTGTTGCCGACTTTTTAGGAATATCCCAATTAAAAGCGTTTGAAACGTGTAAAAACGGATATAAACGTATAAATGTTGATTTGAAAGGAGTAAATAACCTTGAAATCAGTAAGAAACTTACTGAAATTTTCCCTATCTTTGAAGATGATTTCAATCTTAGGAACAATCCAGAATCATTTGAAAAAATAAGAAGTAATTATCATTATAGACAAGAATTTTATGTTAACCCAACAACAAAAACAACAGATTGCTGACAGAGGAATTGCTCAAGAGAAATTTGAACTTCAACTTAAGAATTTTGAGACAGGTTTTCCTTATCTGCAGATAGTGGATGCTGCCACTCCCAAATGTGGAATAAAAGTATTGGATGATGCTGCTCAGGCAAAGGAGCAGTCAAATGCCGACAATTACAAGGGAAGTGTATGTAAATTTGTACCTGCTTCGGGTGCTGCAACACGTATGTTCAAGGATCTTTTTGAGGCAGTTGACAAGTTGAATGCCGGTGAAAAGCTTGCAGAGGGCTCACCTGCCCATAAATTCGTTTCAAACATCTCATTGTTCCCATTCTTTGACGCCAAGGGTATTTTGAATCTTACCCTTTATTCTAAAGCATGGAATTACGGAGCAATGCCTAAGGGCCTTATCCAGTTCCACAAATATGAAAATGAGAACAGAACTCCTTTTGAAGAGCATTTGCTTGAGGGTGTGAGATATGCAAAGGATTCTCAGGGTAATGTCCGTATGGTTGTGACCGTATCTGTTGAACACCAGCAGGGCTTTGAGGAGCTTTTGGAGAGTGTAAGGGCGAAATATGAGGAGCGTTACAACTGCAAGTTCAATATCCAGTTCACCAACCAGATGCCATCAACTGATATTGTAGCTGTTGATATGGAGAACAATCCATTCGTAAAGGCAGACGGCACTTTGCTTTTCAGACCTGGCGGACATGGTGCATTGTTGGAAAACCTTAATAATATTGACGCAGATATTATAGTTATCAAGAATATAGACAATGTTGTCAAAGAGTCTCTTCTTGATGAGACAATCAAATGGAAGAAAATTCTTATTGGCCGTACTGCACAGCTTCAGGAGAAGATCTTCGGTTATTTGAAGAGTCTTGATTCTGCAGGAGAGAATGTTGCTGATGAACTTTTGCAGGAAATTGTGGCATTCATGAAAGATGAGTTTGCTGTAGAGTTCCCTCAGTTGCCTAAAGCAGAGTTGGTTGCATTGGTAAGAGCAAAACTTGACCGTCCGGTTAGAGTTTGTGGAATGGTTAAGAATGAGGGTGAACCTGGTGGCGGGCCTTACATTATAAAGGAGGCTGACGGCACAACTTCACTTCAGATTCTTGAGGCTGCCCAAATTGACAAGAGCAATGAAAAGGCTGTAGCAGCAATGAAGGGTGCAACCCATTTCAATCCTGTTGATCTTGTTTGTGCTGTCAAGAACTATAAAGGTGAAAAATTCAATTTGACTGAGTATCTTGACCCATCTACCGGATTTATCTCGGAGAAGAGTTTTCAGGGCAAAGCTCTTAAAGCTCAGGAGTTGCCAGGTCTTTGGAATGGTTCAATGAGCAATTGGAACACTCAATTTGTAGAGGTTCCTTTGATTACTTTCAACCCGGTAAAAACTGTTCTCGATCTTTTGAGACCAGAACATCAGTAGAGCTCAAATTGGTTGGAGTATGATGCAATGTTGCATTTCCATCTAAAAAGATATATCCTCGTCAGAATCTTCTGGCGAGGATTATTTTTCATAATATGATTCTATTTCAGATATTGCTCCCTGAATCTCTTAATAGGGGAGATCTGATTTCTTGAACCCCTTTTCCGAATGCCAAAACCGCGATTAATCTCTCATCTGACAATAATTTTTTCTCTTCGAGATAAATGCAATGGCCGTTGAGCCCCATTTCAGTGGCTCTGAGGAGCATACTTTGCATGAGAATTCCCAAATTAAGATATAATCTCTGCAAATTTTCACACTCTTTTATATACCTTATGGCTATTAGAGCCTTGGAGTTGGTCGTGGCAAAACTTTTGGAAACAGATGCTACCGAAGGGTGGTTATCTGCAAATTTGCTCTCTGACAATGGCTCGTCAAGCATAATATATTCAAAAACAAAATCCTCTTGCTTTATACTCCCGACAAATTCTATTTTACTGCAAACATCTGATATGTTTCTCAGGTGCTCCTCCCTTACAACTACTATGTTGTCGTAAATGCAATACTGTCTGTTTTTTGCCAGCAGTTTGTTTAGAGTTGTTGCCATTTTGTGGGATTTGCAGCCCGATGAACTCCACGGCCTGGCCTTATACTCCTCCATCTTTTTTTCCAAATAGTTGTCTGCCATTACTTTTAGTGTCTATTTTGATTATAGTTTGCAGGCCCTTAGAATATGTCTCTTTCCGGGAGGGCCTGTCAGCCGTTCCAAATGGAAGCCCGATTCCCTTAATCTCTGTTTTACAACTCCCTTGGAGCAGTAGGTGGTTAGGACTGATCCCGGTGCAATCCCTTTGAAAATCTCTTCAAATATACTCTTTTCCCACAAATCCGGTTGTGTGGAGGGTGAAAATGTATCATAAAATACTGCACTGGGAGAATCTGGGTACAGACAACTCTTGAAATCATCTGCACAACACTTGGCAATATCAGCCCTTCGCTTTGTAAGTGTAAAGCCTGGTGCCATTTCAAAATTTTCCTCCCATCGGGCATCATGGATACTCTCATACCAATCTCTAATCTCCTCCCGACAGAAACGGCACTCCGTATTGCCGTTGAGCTCCGCCTGTCTCTCTGCAATATGTTCTGGAAAGTTGAGCAGTTTGGCCTCCTCTGCAGGAATAGGGTACTTTTCAATTCCAATATAATGTATTTGGGGCAAGCACTCTTTTGACCTTGCAAGAGTCTGTTGCCATAATAGCACTGCCAAACAATTAAGGGCACTTCCCAGCCCTATATCAAAGATGACAATAGGGGGGAACTGCCCTGTTCTTTTTGAATTGTTGATGCAGCTGCACTGCAATTTATTGAAAAGGTAGCAGACACCCTCTCTTATATATATGTGAAGTGCTTCGGTAAATGCTCCGTTCGAAGAGTGGTAGCTCTCACTGAAGTTGTTGAGCATCAGAGAAGATGATCCGTCGGCACTCTCTATAATATGGTGTTCCATCACTTACCTTTTCGGCTTTTGTATTGCATCTGCGCTTTTAATTTTTACCTGAAGCATTTATGCTTGTTTCAGGCCTGTATTTGATTGTTGCAATTAGTCATTAGGTTCAATCAGCTTCCAGATCAAAGCACTGATTCCAGCACCTGCAAATGGTCCTATGATAAATATCCATAGTTGTGATAGAGCTGCTCCTCCTTGGAAAAGTGCAGGGCCTATTGATCTTGCAGGGTTGACAGATGTGCCGGTATATCTTATACATACAAGGTGTACCAATATAAGTGACAAACCAATGGCAAGGCCGGCAAAGTTGCCTGCTCCTCTTTTTGAGTCAGTTGTTCCAAGTACAACAAGTACAAAAATAGCTGTAAATACTATCTCTGCGATAAGACCTCCAATTTCAGAGACTCCAGGCTGACATGCATTAGCACCGGTTCCAACTATTTGGGTTCCGCTGGCAGATGTGCAAAGGTAAAGGATTGCTGCACCAATTATAGCTCCAATAGTCTGGAATATAATATACATGGCAGTATCTTTACCGCTTATTCTTCCGGTAAGGTAGCACCCTACTGTAATTGCCGGATTGATGTGGCAACCGCTGATTCCACCAATAGTATAGGCCATGGCAACTACTGCAAGACCGAATGCAACTGCTGTTCCGACAACTGTTGAAGCCAAAAGCGGATCATTTGAGGTACAGCCAAGACTTACAGCTGTTCCGCATCCCATTAGGACAAGAACCATAGTTCCCACCATCTCTGCAAGATACTTTTTCATAATAATAGAATTTTGAGTTAATAAATAAAGTTCTATCAAAGTTAGTAATTTATTATTATCTTTGTTCGGTATAATGCAGATATTAACCAAATTTATTTTTTATGCTTTAATTGGAGATGCAAAAATCAAACTACATCATTGAGGTACAGAACGTATCAAAGCACTTTGGAGATAAGATAGCTTTGGATAACATCAATTTGAATGTTAAAAAAGGTGAATTTGTTACTATTCTGGGTCCGTCGGGATGCGGAAAAACAACACTATTACGATTGATAGCCGGTTTTCAGACCACTTCAGAAGGTCAAATCAAGATTTCCGGCAATGAGATAACGCAGACACCTCCCCATTTGAGGCCCGTAAATACGGTTTTCCAGAAATATGCACTTTTCCCACACCTTAATGTATTTGACAATATTGCATTCGGTCTTAAGCTTAAAAAGACTCCTGAGCCTGTAATAGAGAAGAAGGTAAAGTCAGCCCTCAAGATGGTGGGCATGACAGATTATGAGTATAGGGATGTGGATTCTTTGTCGGGAGGACAGCAGCAGCGTGTAGCCATTGCCCGTGCAATTGTCAATGAGCCTGAGGTTTTGCTGCTTGATGAACCTCTTGCAGCCCTTGACCTAAAGATGCGTAAAGATATGCAGATGGAGCTTAAGGAGATGCACCAGAAGCTTGGAATTACCTTTGTTTATGTTACGCACGACCAGGAGGAGGCTCTTACACTTAGTGATACAATTGTTGTAATGAGCGAGGGCAGAATCCAGCAGATCGGTACACCAATGGATATTTACAATGAGCCTATAAATTCTTTTGTTGCAGATTTCATTGGAGAGAGCAACATCCTCAACGGTACAATGGTGAAGGATGAGAAGGTTGCATTTGCAGGTCATGAGTTTGATTGTGTAGACAAAGGCTTTGGCGAAAATGTACCGGTTGATGTGGTAATACGTCCGGAGGATATTTATATATTTGATCCACAAGATGCAGCACAATTGAACGGCGTTGTTACCAGCTGTATTTTCAAGGGTGTCCATTTTGAGATGCTTGTCCAAACTGATCAGGGGTACGAACTTATGGTTCAGGATTACCACTCATTTGAGGCGGGACGTAGAGTCGGACTCCTTGTGAAACCGTTTGATATTCACGTAATGAAGAAGGAGCGTACATGCAATACCTTTGAGGGTGAGATGATTGATGCAAACCATGTGGAGTTCCTTGGAGAGAAGTTTGAGTGTTTGCCTCAAGATGGTATTGAGAGTGGTGATAAAGTGAATGTGGAGGTCGATTTCAAAAATGTAATTCTTCAGGATAATGAAGAGGATGGTGTATTGAGCGGTGATGTGAACTTCATTTTATATAAAGGCAACCACTACCATCTGACTGTAGGTACTGACTATGGAGAAGATATATATGTAGATACCAACGATGTCTGGGACAATGGCGATTGTGTCGGTATTACTATTTCACCTGAGCATATTCGTATTAATAAGTTGTAGTGAGATGATTAAAAGCTTGTCGCGTTTCTTTATGCAGCGAAGGAGCTGGTCTATCCCATATGCCATCTTCCTTTTCATCTTTGTTCTGATGCCGCTGCTTCTTATTGTTTACTACTCCTTTACTGATGAGGAGGGAGTCTTCACCATGGGTAATTTCAGGAAGTTCCTCATGCATCCTGAGGCAATGAATACGTTCATATACTCAATAGGTATAGCAATAATTACAACCCTCAGCTGTCTGCTTTTGGGGTATCCGGCTGCATATATAATGAGCCAGAAACACTTCAATGTACCAAAGACAATGATTGTACTGTTCATATTGCCGATGTGGGTAAATATTCTTATCCGTACTCTGGCAACCGTGGCACTTTTTGATTTTCTTAAATTGCCGTTGGGGGAGGGTGCTCTCGTTTTTGGAATGATATACAACTTCCTGCCTTTTATGGTATATCCAATTTACAACACATTGCAGAAGATGGATCATGGCCTGATTGAAGCTGCCCAGGATTTGGGTGCCAATCCGATGAAGGTCTTTACAAAGGTAATTCTACCTCTATCTATGCCGGGTGTGATTAGCGGTATTGTTATGGTATTCATGCCTACTGTCTCCACCTTCGCAATTGCCGAATTGCTTACTATGAATAATATCAAACTGTTCGGAACAACAGTTCAGGAGAATATCTATAATGGAATGTGGAATTACGGTGCAGCCTTGTCATTGATCATGTTGTTGCTTATTGGAATAATGAGTCTCTTTACCAATGAGGAGGACAATGCCCAAAATGAAAGTGGAGGTGTGATATGATGAACAGGATATTGGCAAAAGGCTATTTGTGGTTTTTATTGGCACTTCTATATTCGCCAATACTTATCATTATGATTTTCTCTTTTACAGAGGCCAAAGTGTTGGGTAACTGGACAGGCTTTTCGCTTAAACTTTACAGTTCGCTCTTTTCCGGAGGCATGCACCACTCTCTGGTCAGTGCTATTGTAAATACATTTTTGATAGCATTCATTGCCGCTTCGGTCTCTACAATGTTGGGATCCATTGCTGCAATAGGAATTTTCAATATGCGTAATCCGTATAGTAAGAGTATAATCAACTTTACAAACAATATCCCGATAATGAACCCCGACATAATTACCGGTGTCTCATTATTCCTGCTGTTTGTAAGTTTTGGCATATCTCAGGGCTTTACTACAGTTGTGCTTGCCCATATAGCATTCTGTACCCCGTATGTAGTCCTCAGTGTGATGCCTCGTCTTAAAAAGATGAATCCCAATATTTATGAAGCGGCCTTGGATCTTGGTGCAACCCCATTCCAGGCACTCAGAAAGGTTATTTTCCCTGAGATTCTTCCTGGAATGATAAGCGGTTTCATATTGGCGTTTACCCTCTCTATAGATGATTTTGCAGTAACAATATTCACTATAGGAAACCAGGGACTAGAAACTCTGTCGACATTTATCTATGCCGATGCCCGCAAAGGTGGTCTTACACCTGAGTTGCGTCCTTTGTCAACAATAATATTTGTCACTGTACTTGTGCTTTTGATTATCATCAACAAACGTGCTGAAAAACAGAAAAAGGAGTAGAAATGAAGATTTCAAGATATATTATATACATTTTTATGCTCCTTGCTTTTGGAGCATGCCAGCCTTCGCAGGAGGCCAGGAACAAGGTGCTCAAGGTATACAACTGGGCAGATTATATTGATGAGGATGTTTTGGCTGAGTTTCCGGAGTGGTATAAGGAGCAGACTGGTGAGGATATTGAAATTATCTACCAGACATTCGACATTAACGAGATAATGCTGACCAAGATTGAGCGTGGTCATGAGGATTTTGATGTTGTATGTCCGTCAGACTATATAATTGAGAGGATGATACGAAAAGATATGCTCCTTCCAATTGATAGGGATTTTGGCAACACACCTGACTATATTCCTAATGTCTCGCCATATATGATGGAGCTTATGTCTGACATTGAGTCTGATGGGCGCAAGGGTTCGGACTACTCCATACCTTATATGTGGGGAACGGCCGGTATCATGTATAATACAAAACTTGTTACTGAGGAGGAGGCCATGACATGGAAAACTTTATGGGATCCAAAGAACAGGAATAAAATTCTGATGAAGGATGCATATAGGGATTGTTATGGCACAGCTATCATTTATGCCAATGCCGATGCTATTATGCAGGGAAAACTCTCACCCACTGATCTTATGAATAACCACTCTGAAGAGGCTATTGCAATGGTTGAAAAGACTTTGAAAGATCTTAAACCCAATATTGCGGGTTGGGAGGCGGACTTTGGCAAGGAGATGATGACTAAAGGAGCAGTAAGCATAAACTTTACTTGGAGCGGTGATGCCGTTTGGGCAATTGAAGAGGCTGCTGCAGTTGGAGTTGAACTTAATTATGTAGTGCCTGTAGAGGGTAGCAATGTATGGTTTGACGGTTGGGTAATTCCGAAGTATGCAAGGAATCCCAAAGCTGCAAGTTATTTTATAAACTACCTGTGCAGACCTGATATTGCAATCCGGAATATGGATGCGATAGGCTATGTAAGTGCAATTGCTTCTGATGAGGTGCTTCAGGCAAGGATTGACACTACAATAGAGACAGTCTCGGATTTGAGCTACTTTTTTGGCCCGCATGCAGATTCAATCAATATAGATCCTATACAGTATCCCGACAGGTCTGTCATTGACCGCTGTGCTTTTATTCATGATTTTACAAACAAAAGGGATCTTGAAAAGGTCCTTGAGATGTGGAGCAGGGTAAAAGGCGACAACCTCAATACAGGAATTGTACTTATTATATTTGCAGTCTTTGGAGCATTGTTTGTATGGATGATTATTGCCAAGGTGCGTAAGTTCAGGTATGAAATGAAGCACAAGAAACGCAGGCGTAAAAAGATAGTCACAAAGTGATAATATCTTAAGATTCAACTTTAAAGGGTAGTGTAAAATTTGTGTTATTTTATGCAGTCTCGTCAGATTGCACTTATCTCTCTTGTGCGGAATGATTCCCTTGCTTTGCGTATGTAGAGTCTGGTTATATCATCCGGGAGGTTTGAGTTTCGGGCAAAATTGCGTGTCTCTTCCGGGAACTTTGCCAAGGCTGTAGCCATTAGCCACGCAATGCCCATACGTACGTAGTAGGGCGAGTTCCCAGGTACATATCCGGTTCTGGGCAGATCTCCATTTTGCTTCAATTTGGTCTCTATTTTGGGAATAGCCCTTTTATACTCTGATATGATTTTGTCAATTTCAAGGCCGTTGATTTTTGCAAAGATAGTTTCGAGCCACTCTCTGTTCATATAGTAGCACATGGATGTGACTATTGCAAACCGTACCTCAAATTCTCTTTTTGAGTTGAACCATTTTTGGAGATAGTTCCATAAGATTGCCTTATCTGTTTTTGCCATCCATTTTGCATTTGAGCAGAATGCATCGCATACTGCCCAATTGTCAATGACCGGAACATATTTGTCGAGCATTGCCATCCGTTCATGAAGGGGTGACTTCTGGAGATTGATCAGAAAGCCCCAAACCATTATCTCCTCATGGCATAAATCATTTGTATTCGACTCTTCAAAGGCCCTTATTGCAGATACTCCGGCTGGGATGACTCCTGGAATGCCATCACTATTGATTCTTTTTGCTATCTCTTTCATCTGCGGTGTGTGCAACCCAACCACTTTTCTGTGTTCAAGAGCATTAATCACACGTAAATGTCCGTTGCGGTAATGGGGGTTATTTATGAATTTGTCACACACAAAGTTGGGAAGATAGCTTTCAATCATATTTTTTGTTTACAAAGTTATCTATTATTTTCATTTTTATTAAATTTGTTGTTTGATATGGTTTCTGACAAACCATTATCCGATAATAGCAATATAACTAAAAATCTATAATATGGACAGAAGGAATATGATCAAAAGAGCCGGGACAGCATTGGCCGGACTCTCTATCTTTGGAGTTGATGCATTTGCAGCTGAAAAAAGTGCGGAAATGACCGATAACGGCAAACTGTCGGCCTCTAAAAAAGTAGTGATAGTTGGAGCTCATCCTGATGATCCTGAGTCTATGTTTGGAGGTACAATGCTGCTCTTCAAAGCTGCCGGATGCGATGTGGTCTCTGTCTATATGACTAAAGGTGAGGCTGGAATACCTGGTAAAACTCATGATGAAGCTGCAAAAATAAGGGAGCAGGAGGCAAGGGAAGCTTGCCGGATAATGGGTGTACGCCCCATCTTCATGACCCAAATTGATGGCAATTCTGAGATCAATAAGGAGAGATATGCCGAAATGAAGGCGGTTTTGGCAGAAGAGAAACCCGATATTGTGTTTACACACTGGCCTATTGATTCACACCCTGACCATAGGGTTTGCGCATCTCTTGTATATGATGCGTGGCGCAGATTGGGTTATAGTTTTGACCTATATTATGGTGAGGCGATGACCGGATTGCAGAGCCAATGTTTTCATCCGTCACACTACTTGGATATAACAGAGTTTTCTGAGTTAAAGAGAAAGGCTACATTTTGCCATGTAAGCCAGAAACCGGAAGAGTGGTATGATGAGTGGCATCTTGAAATGGAAAAATTCAGGGGAAAGGAGCATGGCTGCAAGAATGCCGAGGCTTTTGTCCTTTTGAGCAGAGGAAGAAATGATATTGAATAATAACTTAAACTTATATATATGGCTATTTTAAAGAAAGATAAAAAGTACAAGTGGGAGTTTGTTAATATTGGAGGAGCTTCTCGTGTAAGAATCAATAAGGGAGAGGATATAGCACACCTTGGTGAGCTTGACCCTAAAATGTGGACTGTGCTTTCATGTCCGATAACAGGACTTGAAATAGAAGAGAAGAGTCTCAAATATATGGATTGTGATGCCGACGGAAAGTTGCGCGTCAATGATATAGTTTCTGTAGCACAATGGATTACATCTCTCCTTAAGAATAAGGATCTGATATTGGAGGGAAGTGCTTCAATTGATCTTTCAGAGATTAATACCGAAGATGCAAATGGCCTTAAATTATATAATTCAGCAAAACAGATTCTTAAGAATCTTGGCAAAGATGGAAATGTTATTTCTTTAGCTGATACAGCTGACATAACTGCAATTTTTGAAAAGACCCGTTTCAATGGAGATGGCATAATCACAGAGGCATCAACTGATGATGAGACTGAAAAGGCAACCATAGCTGCAGTTGTTGCCACTATGGGAGGTGTTCAGGATAGAAGTGGTGTGGCTGGTGCTGGAGTTGACCAGATAGAGAATTTCTACAAGAATCTTTCAGATTATGTTTCATGGTGCAATGCCGAAGTCAAGGCCCCTTATGGCGAAAATACCGATGCACTTATTGACGCATATAATGCATTGGATGCCAAGGTTAAGGACTATTTTATGCGTGCTGAGCTTGCTGCCTTTTCTCCCGACAGCACCTCTTCTCTTGATGTTCAGACAGCCCGTATTGAGGCAATAAGTGCAGAGAACCTCGCATCTAAAAAGGAGGAGATTGCAGCATATCCATTGGCAAGGATTACAGGAAATTCCGAGATCGATTTAACTTCACCAATAAATCCTGCATGGGCTGCCCAATTTGATTTAGTCAGGAGTGTGGCTATAGGAGAGGAGAAAAAGGCTATTACCCTTGCAGATTGGAATGGCATAGGTGCAAAATTTGCTGAATATGTTGCATGGAAGGGTGCCAAGGCCGGATCTGCAGTTGAGTCATTGGGTCTTGACTCCATCAAGAATTTCATTTCACAGGACAAGAAAGCTGCATTGCTTGAGCTTGTATCTAAAGATGCTGCACTTAAGGAAGAGGCGGAAAATATTGAGATGGTTGACAGATTCCTCTATATTTTCAGGGATTTCTACAGATTGTTGAGAAACTTTGTCACACTTGTTGATTTCTATGACAAGGATAAGGATACTATTGCAATTTTCCAGAGCGGAACTTTGATCATTGACCAGAGGGCATGCCGTTTCTGTATGAAAGTTACTGATATGGGCAAACATAATGCCTCTGCCGCCGCAAGTGGAATGTATCTGTTGTACTGCGACTGTAAAACAAAGAGTTCTCCAGCTACTTTGCAGATAGTTGCTGCTGTAACAGTAGGTGAAATCGGTGAGTTTATGGTTGGAAAGAATGGTATCTACTATGACAATGCCGGTGTTGAATGGGATGCGGTAATAACCAAGATTATAGACAATCCTATTAGTGTTGCACAGGCATTCTGGTCTCCATACAAAAGAATGGCAACTGCTGTTGAGAATCTTATAAACAAGAGTGCAGCTGATAAGGATGCCAAGATGATGGCCAAAGCCACCACAAGTATAAATTCTGCACCTGCTGTGGCTGCTGCACCTGCCGGTCCCGACGGAAAACCGGTTCCTGCCCCTCCATTCGACATCGCCAAATTTGCTGGTATTTTTGCAGCAATAGGAATGGCTGTCGGTATGATTGGAACAGCTTTGGCAAGTATTTTCAAAGGTCTGTTTGAGTTGTCATGGTGGCAGCTGATACTTGTATTTGCTGGTATACTGCTTCTGATTTCAGGCCCGGCCATGGTAATGGCTTGGATGAAACTCAGAAGAAGGAATATTGCCCCTCTTTTGAATGCAAACGGTTGGGCTGTCAATGCTGCATCAAAGATCAGCATACCATTCGGTGAGACCCTTACTGAGCTTCCAAAATATCCTAAAATGAAACTTAAGGATCCTTATGCCAAGAAGGGAATGTCTGCCTGGAAAAAGTGGTTTATTGCAGGTGTTGTGATTGGAATGGCATTTGGCGCACTATGGTTGACAAATACACTGGCTTTTATAAATCTTAAATCACCTCTTCCATGCTATAACAAGCCGGTAGTGGAGGAGGTGGTTGAAACTCCTGCTGATGTTGCATCTGCTGATTCAGTTGTAGAAGTGGTACCTTGTCAGGATTCATTGGCCACAAGTGGCAATTAGGAGTTGATGCAGTCGGTGTATGAAACGGAGTGATTTCTATTTTATTCTTGCTGTTCTGGCCCTTTTTCTGCCGTTTGCGTTGATTGATCCTCTCTATGCGTGGTACAACTCTTTCAATGCGGAACATGGTATGGTCATGAGTTTTCTGAAGTTTGCAATTCTCTCAACAATGGGAGAGATGCTTGGTTGCAGAATATCCACCGGCAAGTATGTTACACCTTCATTTGGCATCTTGCCCAGGATGGTTATATGGGGATTCCTTGGAATGGGAATCAATATGGCAATGATAATCTTCTCCAAAGGAACTCCCATGTTTTTGGAGTATATGGGATTTGAAAATGCCTCGACTCTTTTGGCGGCAGAGAGTTTCTCAATGGACAAACTTTTGGTAGCATTGTCGGTTTCTGTTGCCATGAATACCATTTTTGCACCGGTATTCATGACTTTTCATAAGATAACAGATGCCCATATAGCAGAGTTTGGCGGCTCGCTAAAGGCACTTGTCACACCTATACCTATGGCAAGACGTTTTGCAGAACTCAATTGGAATGTACAATGGGGCTTTGTATTCAAGAAGACAATACCTTTTTTCTGGTATCCTGCCCATACTGTAACATTTTTACTTCCACCGGAACAGAGAGTTCTCTTTGCGGCTCTATTAGGGATAGTTCTTGGTGTGTTACTGGCTGTCGCCTCCAAAAAATAGAACCATTTTAAAGAACAACCACACAAAATTATTACTAATTTTGTTCCATTATGTATACTAAGAAAACCCATAAAGCCCATCCTTGGCACGGAATAAGCCAGGGAGATAACTTTCCTGAGGTAGTAAGGGCGTTCATAGAGATTGTACCTACTGATACAGTTAAGTACGAGGTTGACAAAGAGTCAGGTTATTTGTCATTGGACAGACCTCAGAAATTTTCAAACATTGTTCCTTCTCTATATGGTTTCTTGCCTAAGACATATTGCGGTCCAAAGATGGCAGAATTGACCAACAAGGCTTTGGTCAGGGATGATGTGGAGGGAGACGGAGATCCCCTTGATATATGTATCCTTACTGAAAAGGATGTTACACATGGTGACATTATTGTCAATTCACGTCCAATAGGAGGTTTGAGGCTTCTGGATCATAATCAGGCCGACGACAAGATAATTGCTGTATTGAGAAGTGATGCCGTTTATGGTATGATGACTGACATTGAGCAGGTTCCAAAGGATATTATCCGCAGACTGATACACTACTTCAGTACCTACAAGGACATTCCTGGCGAGCATACCAGCCGTATGCAGTTTGTCTCAATATATGGACCTGAAACAGCGAAGGATGTAATCATGCGGGCCACTGAGGATTATGAAGATCTCTTTGCTGATGCCAAAGTTGAGTAGATGAATTTATTTTAAGACTTATACTTTAACGTAATATTTTAAATTGCTGTAGAGGCTGCTCAATGGTCTCTTATCAAATGAATAACCCCCTATTAGAGTGCTTTCTAATAGGGGTTCGCTGTTTATAGAGATCCCATTTGGCTCTCCATTTAATCTTTTTAACGGAGCAATTATTCTTTACACTATTTTTTTTATGAGTGAAAAGAACTTGTATGGCATATATCTGAAAGGAAAGTCCGGCCATGTGCCACTGATGAGAATTGACCGGCTGTGGCTGAAGCATTCAAAGCTCTCCCTGTTGTGGTAATGCCCCATGCCAGAGTTGCCAACTCCTCCAAATGGAAGATTGTCATTTGCTATGTGCATGATTACATCATTTATGCAGCCTCCTCCGGAGGATGTGCCCGCTATGATCTCCCAACCATCAGCCTCTTTTCCAAAATAATATAGGGCAAGAGGTTTCTCCTTTGTTTTCATGAACTCCAATACACTATCTTTGAATGGTTTTGAACTCTCATCAAGGGTGATTACAGGTAAGATTGGGCCAAAAATCTCCTCTTGCATTATTGGTGTGTCAAGCGAATACACATCAATCAAAGTAGGTTCAATCAGCAGGTTCTCCCTATCATACTCTCCTCCGTATATTATCTCACCCTCATCAAGATAACCGATAAGGCGGTCAAAGGCCTTTTCATTGATTATATGTACGTAGTATCTGTCTGGAAATATTTTGTTGTTGGCCGGATAACTCTTCCCCCTGTGAAGCTTGTAGAGTTCATCTTTGAACGATTTTATGAATCTCTCCTTTATATCGTTATGTATTATGATGTAATCAGGTGCTATGCATGTCTGTCCGCAATTGAGTGTCTTGCCCCAGGCAATCCGTCGGGAGGCAATCTCTATATTGGCAGTTTTGTCAATTATGCAAGGACTTTTGCCTCCAAGTTCCAGTATTACCGGTGTGAGGTGTTTTGCAGCAGCTGCCATTACAGTTTTGCCCAATGAAGGACTTCCAGTAAAGAATATAAGATCCCAACGCTGGTCAAGCAAAAAAGTGTTTACTTCCCGATTCCCTTGTATTACAGCTATATAATCCTCATTAAAACAACCTTTGATCATCTTTTCAAGTGCGGATGATATATTAGGTACGTATGGCGACGGCTTTAATACTGCAGTACATCCTGCCGAAATTGCTCCAACCAATGGAGACAAAAGGAGCTGTACGGGATAGTTCCATGGTGATATAATCAAAGTATTTCCAAGAGGCTCTTTTACTATGTAGCTTTTTGCAGGTTGAAGCTTGAGAGGGGTACTCACCTTTTGGGGGGCACTCCATTTTGAAAGATGTTTCAAGTGGCTTCTTATCTCCTCCTTTACAATGCTGAACTCGGTAAGGTATGCCTCTTCATATGATTTGTGCAGATCTTCCCACAGTGCATCTGACAGCTCTTTCTCATTTGTTTCAATGGCATTCAGCAGTTTGAGGAGCATCTGCTTCCTGAATGTTACCGAAAGGCTCTTTCCGCTTTTGAAGAATTCCCTTTGTGACTCTATAATCCGTAGGATATTCTCTTTTGTGCCGTTTCCCATAGCAGTTCATTTATAGTGTTGCTAATTTATAAAATTGTTCCTTAGGTTCTTTATCCTTGCAAATCTGTTTGTATGCGAATTATGGAACTCTTCAATATAATAACTCTATTACTCACATTTGGTTTAACCCCAGCAGTTAAATTCTTCCTTTTGTGCAAGGAGGCTCTCAGGGGACTTGATTTGGGTTATGATGTTGGGATGTGTCTGATCTCAGCTCCTTTTAACGCTGATGATGTGCCGGCAATCATCTCGGTGTGTTGATAGAGCATCCGCTGCGCCTTTTTCAATAGTGAGTAGCGGTTTGGAGCTGATAGATCAAGTTGTTATTTCATGCTCTGGTTTCAGTGATTTGAAAAATAGATCTCTCCGCATTGCATCTGGAATAGCGTAGACATCTATTTTTGTATCTATTCCTTCGTATAGTTTATTGTCTTTAAGGTTGCATACATAAAGAGTATCTGTTTGTGACAGATAGAGTGTCTCAAAACGGAGATCAAGATTGTCCTGAAGCTCAAGTGTGTAGGATAGGGCTGCCTCAACCTGTGACATATCAAGAAGGTCTCTGCAGAAGACATATAGTTCAAAATGGTCAAAATTGCCATAAAATCCCTTGGCAACTTTCTCTATCTTGCTTTTGAGTATTCTTTTCAATGGTAGTGCCAATGCCCAATAATCATTCTCAACAGCTCCTGTGTAATCCAACCCGGGAAGACCATAGGCATATCCGCTTTCAACTATACTTTGAAGGTCGTTCCTCTGTTCCTCCTTGATTTCCATTCCCGCCAGCTCCTTCAAAAGTTGGTTCGCGTTTTTTTTGTTGGGCTCCATTGCTCTTGTAACCTCAATGCCCAATCTTCCGTCTTTACTTTGAAGATCGGGCCTGTCCATATTTACAAGTCCGGCAAAACGGTCTCCAAGTATGGTCTCAAGTGTCAGTTGAGCATATCTTTCAAAAAAGCATGTGCCAAATTTCCTGTATGCCATATTGATTGTTTCCTCTGTTACAGTTCCTGATAGGATGGTGTAAATGTGTCGCCATCGCTTACTTTTCCGCTGTTTATACCTTTTTTAAGCCATCTCATGCGTTGTGCAGATGTTCCGTGGTTGAATGAGTCGGGTACAGTATAGCCCTGTGCCTTTTTCTGGAGGTAATCATCTCCAATTTTGGAAGCTGCATTGATACCCTCTTCAATATCTCCGTCTTCAAGTGAGTTGAACATCTTATTGTCGTGGTGTGCCCATATTCCGGCAAAGAAGTCGGCTTGGAGTTCAAGACGTACACTGATTCTGTTGCTCTCCTTTTCACTCATACTGCTCATCTGTTTGTGTGCATTGTCGAGTATTCCAAGCAGATACTGCACATGATGTCCGACTTCGTGGGCAATCACGTATGCATATGCAAAATCGCCGTCGGCACCCAACTGCCTTTTCATATCCTTGAAAAATGACAGGTCAATATAAACACTCTGGTCGGCAGAGCAATAGAATGGACCTGTTGATGAACTTGCTCCTCCACATGCAGATTGAACACTGCCTGTGAAAAGGACAAGGCGCGGTGCCCTGTATGTACGGCCCATTTTCTGGAACTCTTTTGTCCAGACATCTTCAGTTCCTGCAAGAATTTGTCGGGAGAATTTTGCAAGTTCTTCATCTTGTTCAGTAGGGGTGTAGGAGGCAGATGTTCCCTGCTCCATAAAGATACTTTCAGTATCTGCATAATTGAGCACGCTTAAAGGGTTACCGCCCATGAGCCAGATAATGATTCCTGCTATTATCATTCCTCCAAGGCCAAGACCGGCCTTCTTGCCGCCGCGGATATGCCTGCGGTCATCAACATTTGTACTCTCTCTTCTTCCTGTTAATCTCATAATTCAAGTTTTATTTGTCGCAAATATACATATTACCCGAATCAACTCCAATCAATTGTCAAAATTGCGTAACTTCAATAAAAAAATATTTAAATTTGTATGGTTATCATGATTTTTCAACCCTTTGTGTGGAATTCAAGAATATCTGAAATCATTATGAGAAAATTTTATTTGTTGGCTATGAGTCTTATTACAATGGGCGGGTGCTCAAGTAATTCTGAGATCCCCACTCCAAGCGAGGATTATTACGTTAGTGTTGTAAAAGAACTCTCTTCTGAAAAATATTATGGGAGAAGCAACTACAACAACGGTACAATTAAAGCGGCGGAATTTATACTCAACGAGATTGAGAAAATTGGCGTTTCTGCCCTTCCTGAGTCTGTAATTGAAAAGTCATGGCAAGGGAAACAGAGACCTGAACTTCATGCACTCCAGCCTGAGTTCAAGAGCCTCATCTCTCCTTCCGATGCAGCCCGATGGAGTCATGGCACAGACGTGCAGCTTTCATACATGCAGCACTTCAAACATCCACTCAATGCCCAGAGAGGCAATGTTGAACTTGTGGTTGATGGTGATACTCTTGAACATACCGTTGAGTATACATTAAAGGAGTTCTCACCATCCTATAAGGGTGAACTTGATGTGGTTTACCTTGATAACAAATATATTACTCCTGACGGTTTTTGCACATACCTCAACAGCGGCGCATTCAAGGATAAGGCTGTAGTTTTGGATTGGGACTGTTTTGTTGAGAATATGTATACATACAAAGGGATAGAGGTCTACAAGACCTATTTTGTTCCTCTTGATAAAGTTGGTGCATTAATCTGCAAGTCAACCCAGGAGCCTGTTTTTCCTTATTTCAAGTCCAGGAACCACTTCAATACTCCAATGCCTGTGTTTATGGTCACTTCATCATTCCCAACCGATGCCAAAAAGGTCTCAATTGAGTCATCAGCAGAGATGATTGAGAATGACGGTCACAATTTAATAGCATATATTCCTGGCAAGAAATATCCCGACAAACATTTTGTCCTTGCATGTCACTATGACCATCTTGGCATCTGCGGCAAGAATATCTTCTATGGAGCAAATGACAATGCATCGGGAACAGCAATGCTTCTTAATCTTATGAGACATTTTAAAAGAAATCAACCAGATTACTCAATAATGTTCATATTTTTTGATTCAGAGGAGAATAATCTGCTTGGATCTTTCTTCTATACAGACAACCCTCTTCTTCCTCTGGAAGATATAAGGTATTTTGTTGAACTGGATATGATTGGCGACAATGGTAACAATATTTACTGCCAGATTTCTGATGCCGGAAAAGAGGGACTTGAAGCATTGAACCGTATAAACTCATCATTGGAAAACCCTTTTGCCAAACTTGACAACCACCCTTTGGATGACTATGCCGACCACTATCCGTTTGGCATAAAGGGAGTTCCTGCAATCTATATTGAACTTGACGGCGATACCAACAAGAACTATCACTCGCCACGTGACACCTTTGAGAATTTCCATTCATGCAATTTCGGGAGGCTGTTTACTTTGGTTACACGGTTTGTAGAGGAATATTGATGAACTGTCGGGTAAATATAATGCTCCACTTTGATTTTTAATGGAAAATTTATAGGTTTGCCGGCTCATTAGTTGATGTACTGTATTATGAGAATTGCTATTATTGGCGCCGGCAATATGGGTGGAGCCATTGCCCGCGGCCTTATCAAAGGTACTCTGTTTGCTCCTCAGGATATCACTTGTACTGCAAAGTCTGAGGCAACAACCTTGAAGTTGAACCAACTGCTTCCTGGAGTCAAGATCCTTACCGACAATTGTGAGGCGGTTGCAGATGCTGATTTTGTAGTTATATCAGTCAAACCCTGGTTGATGGAGAGCATATTGGCAGAGATCTCTCCTGTATTGGATTTTTCCCGTCAAATTGTCATTTCTGTAGCAGCGGGTATTCCATTTGAAACATTGTGCGCATACCTTAAGGTTGAGCAGTCTGTTCCTACACTCTTCAGGGTAATTCCAAATACAGCTGTAGAGGTGCTGTCAAGCATGACATTCATAGCATCACATAATGCATCTGTAGAGCAATGTGATATGGTTGAAAAGATCTTCAGCCAGCTTGGACATGTAATTATGATTGATGAGTCACACATGGCATCTGCAACAATATTGGCATCTTGCGGAATTGCTTTTGCCATGCGTTATATAAGAGCTGCTGCTGAGGCGGGTGTTGAGTTGGGATTCAGTCCTGCAATGGCACATAAAATTGTAGAACACACTGTAAAAGGGGCTGCAGAACTTCTTTTGCAGAGCGGTAATCACCCCGAGGTTGAAATTGACAAGGTCACTACACCTTACGGCATTACAATCAAGGGTCTCAATGCGATGGAGAACGAGGGCTTTACCTCGGCTGTAATCAAAGGTCTCAAGGCTTGTATAAAGTAGGGGTGTTGTCTGTTACGCCACTTCGTTAACGAGTGAACCAATACATCGGCAGGAGGTGCTTCCTCATAATGAGTTGACGCGTATAATATAAAAAGAGGTCCGTTATAGGACCTCTTCGTACATATAGTAGTGGCACTCGGCCATTCCCAGTTTCTGGTAAACCTTCTGGGCCGGATAGTTGGTTTTGTCAACATACAGTCGTATCTGGACAATTCCCTGCTCCTTTGCCATCTCCTTTACCTTTGCATACATGGCCCTGTATGCACCTTTGCCTCTATATTCAGGTTTTACATATACACTCTGGATCCACCAGTACCATCTGTTAGTCCAGTCGCTCCACTCGCGTGTAAGCAAAAGGCTTCCTATTGCCTCTCCATTTGCTCTTGCAACTATATATGTGCCTTTATATTCGTCAGCCATAGCAGCAGCAACTCCTTTCAATACTAGTTCATGGTCTAAAGCAGTACCTTCTGATTCCATAGCCATATCTACCTGAAACTGTGCAATTGAGGCAGTATCCTTATCATTTCCTACTGTAATGTTGTACTCTATCATATTCTAAATTTTGTGATTATTTCTGCAAAATTAAGAAATATAATGATTAAATTTGGACATAAATTAACTTAATGCAAACAAATAGATCTATTATGCGTAACTCAAAATTTTTCTTGGCAATTTTTGCATTGGCAATGTTGCTGGCTGCATGTTCCCCTTCAAAGGAACAGCTTACTGATGTGGCAATTAAAGAGGTTCTTGATGAGTTTCAGGCTGTGGGTATATCAGCAGCTGTAGTTCAAGACGGTAAGATAGTTTACAACAACTCTTTTGGCTACAAGAATCTTGAGACCAAAACTCCTCTTGCAAATGATGATGTAATGAGAATTGCCTCAATTTCAAAATCATTTACAGCCACTTCTTTGCTCCAACTTGTAGACAAAGGAATCATTTCACTTGACGATGATGTAAGTGACCTTATAGGTTTCAAAATAAGAAATCCTTATTTTCCTGATGATACCATTACATTGAGAATGGTACTTTCCCATACTGCAAGTATCAGGGATAAAGAGGATTATTTTACCCTTGACCATTTGAACCCGGCTGTTTACGGTGATTGTGAAGAGTCCTATTTCCAATATAGACCTGGTGAGGGTTACAACTACTCAAATATGGGTCTTAACCTTGCGGGTACAATACTTGAGAAGGTGTCAGGGGTAAGGTTTGATGATTATGTAAGGGAGAATGTAATTTGGAAACTTGGTCTATATGGAGGTCATAATATTGATTCACTTGATGCAAGTAAGTTTGCCCTGATCTATTCTCGTGAGAATGGTGAGTATCTCCTTTCAGAAGGTGCTTACAGAAGCAGGGCTGATGAGATGCCTAACTATATATTCGGTTACTCTTCTCCAATTTTTTCGCCTACAGGCGGTGTCAAGATCTCAGCACATGACCTTGCAGTCTATATGATGATGCACATGAACTATGGTGAATATAACGGTATCCGCATTATCTCCGAGGAGAGTGCAAAGGCAATGCAGACTCCTGTGTGGATGATCAAAAATGAGGGTGACGAGCAGTATGCACTTTGTCTAAAAGAGTTTGTTGACTATATTGATGATGAGAAATATAATGTTCCTGGCAGCTATCCGGTTGGTCACACAGGTGGAGCATACGGACTTAACAGTATTATGATATGGAGTCCTGCAGATGGTTGGGGAATTGTTGCCATGACTAACGGTTACACTCCGGTAGAGGGAAAGAGCTTCCTTAAGACTCTTACCAATGCAATCTATAATTCATATATCAAGGAGTAGCATCAGGTAAATTCGTAGAGATATTTATCAGTGGAGCAGAGTCCACGCGCAGTCGAGTGAACCCCAAAAGTCAGAGTTAAAACTTTTGGGGTTCATCTCATTTCCTTCAAACTTTGGGATTTCTTTTTATGTGTTAAAACTCAATCCTTTGCATTGCCCAATACATTATATGCTTGAAGATGGGTATTCCAAGAATAGTATTTGGCAGAGTTGAAGGGCGGCATCAACAATAAATTGATATTTTAAGTGTAAATTTGCATAAAATTATTTAAGTCAGTATATAATTTATAAAGTCAGTATATCATGAAGCATATTTTTACTACGATTCTGCTGTTATGCATCAATATTTTCATTTATGCCCAGGAGCCGTCGGGTTCAGGAATTACTACAGAACATACTCTCAAACATAAAGGGGTGGAGTACACATATTATCTTTATAAACCGCAAAACTTGCCCCCCGATGCACCTCTGGTTCTTGTATTTCACGGTTATGGTGTCACAACTTTTCCGTCAGAGGTATATGGATTCAATCCTGTTGCAGACAAATATGGTTTTGCAGTATGTTATCCGACCGGACCGCAGGATTTCAAGGAGCAGCATTGCTGGGCTGTAGGTTATGCCTTCCATATTGATGAAAATTGGAAGCGTGATGATATAGGATTTACACGTAAACTTGTAAAAACTCTCCAAAAAGAGCATAAACTATCGCATCATAATGTATTTGTTACAGGCCATTCTAATGGTGGTGAGATGAGTTATCTCCTTGCATATGAAGCTCCGGACATTTTTGCTGCTGTAGCGCCTATTGCAGGTCTTACAATGGAGTGGATGTACCGTGAGCTGAAGCCGTCAGCTCCGGTTCCACTTCTTGAGATACATGGAACTGAAGATGTTGTATCTAAGTGGAATGGCGATCCATCCAATAAAGATGGTTGGGGGTCATATATTGCAGTGCCATCTGCTGTAGGTTTATGGGCAGCCGTGAACAGATGTACACACGAAGAGCGTGAAATATTGCCACTCAAAAGGAATAAAGTAATTGCACACAGATATGTGAATGGTACCAATAAAAACCAAGTCTGGCTGTATGAGATCGTTGGAGGAGCCCATGCATGGCCAGACAAGGATATTGATACTGCTGAAGAGATATGGAAATTCTTCAGCCTCTATTTGAAATAGACAGAGCTGTTACTTTACAACAAGTTTTGCATACTCCTGGTTTATTCCGGTGTTCGCTGACTCAAGTATTGCTTTTGCCTGGTCTGTTACATAAATTGAAATCGGTCTATTCGGAGCATTTTTCCCAAGATCTTTGAAGATGTCTGTGTAGTCTATCTCTGTTTCATCTTCAGGTTCGGTTATTGATTCACTCCGGGAGGGGTGTGTGACCGGATCTTTTCTATGACCTCCTTGTCGGCAGGCAACCATGTGACTTGATCAAGTGAGTCGGGAGCAAGCCATTGTGCAGATTTGTGTTCACGCAACTCCATTTGACCAGAGAAGATATTGCATAAGTAGCAATGCATTGTAAGGTGAAATGACGGGTAATCATATTCTGTTGTGCATAGATGGGCATTTATCTCAATATCAATGCCCAACTCTTCCTGGATTTCACGTTTTAATGCCTCTTGGGGTGTTTCACCGGGTTCGATCTTTCCGCCCGGAAACTCCCACATTCCCTCAAATTCGCCATATCCGCGTTGGGTTGCAAAGTACTTGCCCTCTTTATATATAACTGCAGCCGCTACTTCGACTGATTTCATAATTATTTACTATTGCTGATGTATATTAATGTAGGCAAATGCGTTGCCTGCCTGCATGTTGATTGAGGCCTGGCGTGGGGTTGAAGTGGTGTTTTCATAAACAGTTATAACCAAACGGTTATTGGCACTCTTCTCTTTTGGAATTTCAGCATGATACCACTCACCGTCAAGAATATCCTTGAAGTATGTCAGAGTGTCAGAAGAGGTGGCATATACAAAATTGTCGGTGCTAAATATGTCTCCTTCATAAGCTCCATTTATCCACCATGTAGGGTAATTGAGGGCAGAAATGGTCTGCACTCCTCCTTTTGAAGAGAATGTCAACTCCTGCTTGTCAAGCTCTATAGGATCCCACTTGTCGAGGTAAGTCTCACAACTGCATAGTGCAACTGCAAACAGTAGAAGTAAAAACAGTTTTTTCATGATTATCATCTCGTATTGATTTGATAAAATAATTAACTGATTATGAGTGAATCTATATGATGATTTTTCTCATTTCCCTACAAAAGTAGCAATTAATTGGAACATATCAAAAATCAGCATTTGATCATAGACAACATGTTGTATTTGTACAAATGAGTTGCAACAAAATAGAATTGCCTGTATCTTTGTATATATGATCTAGTAAGCAGACTCCCAGGTTGCAAAGGTGTCCAGATCTTGTCATCATGCTGTAATGTTGGCATTTGTATGTTGATTTTGAGTTATTTTAATTGATAGTATCGTTGAAATATTTATTATGAAAAAAATTGTAAATCTATTTCTATGTGGATTACTTATTTCACTATTTTCCTGTTTTTCTCTTCATACAGAACTGTTTGCTGCATCTGATTCGTCAGAGTGTGGAAAATATAAATATCCAACTAAGGATAAAATTGACAGACAGGTAGATTCCATATTCAAAAAACTTTCTACAAGGGAGAAAATCGCCCAGATTATGGTAATAGATTTTACGTCAAGAGATAGTAAAGAGATGCAGGCTATCCAGAACAGGCTTGTCAGGAAGGAGAAGATAGGAGGGGTGATTCCTTTGGGTGATGTTTTCATTCCTGCTGTAGAAAGGTTGAACCAGTTGAACAAGCTGGCAAAAATTCCTATGTTGGTTACTCTTGATGCAGAGTGGGGGGCCAGCATGCGTTGGCAAGAGATGCCCGCATTCCAGTTCTTTCTACAATTGGGAGCCCTCAGCAGTGACTCTTTGGTGTATGAGGTCGGCAAATCCATTGCGCAGGAGTGTCGCGCCCTTAAGATTCAGGTAAACTATTCTCCGGTTCTGGATTTGAATAATAATCCTCAAAAGCATATTGTCAACCATAGGTCTTTTGGCGAAGATAAGGAGAAGGCAGCATTGTATGGTATTGCTATGATGCGAGGAATGCGCGATGGTGGTGTTGCCGGTTCGGCCAAACACTTTCCGGGCCACGGTGATACAGATGTTGATTCACATTTGGCACTTCCCGTTTTGCCTTTTACTGCCCAGCGGTTGGATACCCTTGAACTCTATCCTTTCAAACGGCTTATTGCCGATGGTGTGGATATGGTAATGGTTGCCCATTTGAGTATTCCTGCCTTGGATCCGTCGGGAACCCCATCTTCAATATCAAAGCCTATTGTTACAGGACTACTGAGGAAAAAACTTGGTTTTGATGGTATTATATGCACTGATGCTCTTAATATGAAAGGAGTTTCAAAAGATAGCGGATTGGAGAAAAAAGATATTCCTTTGGCTGCATACAAGGCCGGTGTAGATATACTTCTTATGCCAGAAAATGTAGAGGAATCAATCACTGTAATTGAGCAGGCCTTGGAGCGTGGTGAGATTACAATGGAAGGACTTGACATGAGGGTAAAGAAGATGCTTGCTCTTAAGGCTCGCCTGGGTGTTTTTGACAAGGGTTATGATCCGTTTATAGATATCTCGCAGCTGAACAGGTTTACAGATACCGAATTGAAAGATGGTATAATGGACAAGAAACTCGACCTGATAAAACAAATTTCAAAAGAGTCGGTTACACTCCTTTTTAATGACAATTCTGCCGGCTATGGTGTTCCTGTATCATTTGAGGGTAAGCGTGTAGCCTACGTTGGATATAAAAATCCTCAATTGGGACATGAATTTGGTGTGCTTGCAAACAGATATGGTCATGTGGATACCTTAATTCTTGGCAATGATGCCACTTTGGTTGAGTTGAAATCTGCGCGTGATAGGTTGAAAAATCATGATCTGGTCATTTTCGGATTCAACCAGACAGACCAACGCCAATATATAAATTATGGCCTAATATCCGAGGAAATTGATTTTATAACTGATTGGGCTGCAGAACAACCTATGATTGCAGTATATCTCGGCTCTCCTTATGCCGTAGCAAACATGGCCCATCACAGAAACTTTACCTCTTATGTGATTGGTTACTCCAATGATAAGGTAAATAATTTTGCTGCTGCCCAGGTCGTATTTGGCGGTATTCCTGCAAAAGGTCTACTTCCTGTTTCAGTAGGCTCTTTTAAGGTTGGGGAGTCTGTTCTTCTTCCCGACAGATACCGTGAGGAGTATCATCATTTTATTGGCTCAAAATCAGATTCATTGGCATCTGTAGAGTATGATTTGAAGGAGATGAGCGCTGCGCTGACATTGCTTCCACAGGCGGCAGAACTTGTTGCCGGAGGAAAGATCAGACTTTCAGATAAGTTGCATAATCTGCTTGATGAAAAAGATATTAGTGGAGACCTTGCACAAAATCTTGATTTTACTGTTGAACAGTTGTTTGCCGGTTACAAAACAGGCGATTGCGTGCGTTATCTGCAACTTTTGTTGCGCAAATATCGCAGCTATGCTTCAATCGCAGAGACCGCAGAGAAGATGTTTTTACAAATGGGAATGAGATCTACAAAATTATCTGTTTCAGACTCCCGATCAGAAGGTAATAGCTTCCCCAATGTCATCACAAACGGATATGATATTGCAAAGTACCGTTTTACCATCAACAATGGAGGAAAATATGAGGGTAGGCAAGTGCTTTCGCAACGTGCTGCTGAATTGGTGTTGAAGTATATGTAACCTATCGCTAATTTTAGATGCAAGAATAAATATTCAAGCGATTTAATAGATGAACAACAATCATAAACCGGTAATCCAAAGGCTCTTCAAGGTATATGTGGTTGATGCGCTCAGCTTTATGGCTATGGGCCTCTTCTGCTCACTTATACTTGGTCTTATAATCAAGCAGATAGCCCTGATACCCGGCTTTGGTTTTCTTATGGATATTGCTGTGCTCCTCCAGTCAGCACCTGTTGTGGGCGGTTCCATCGGACTAGCCATTGCCTTTGGTCTCAAGCGTGCTCCGCTTGTGACAATATCAGCAATTGCTGTTGGTGCACTTGGCTATCAGTTTGGTGGACCCATTGGAGCATACCTTGCTTCAATTGTTGGGGCAGAGGCTGGCACACTTGTATCTAAACGCACACCTGTTGACATAATTATTACGCCCATGGTTACTGTTGTTGCCGGCGGTCTCTTTGCAAAATATTGTTGCGCTCCAATCAATGTGTGGGTAATCTCTTTGGGGGATCTCATCAATCGTGCAACGATGCTCAATCCCTTCATTATGGGAGTAGTTGTCTCTGTTTTGGTCGGCTGTTTGCTTACTCTACCTATCAGTTCTGCGGCACTCTGCATATCAATAGGAATAAGCGGATTGGCTGCCGGTGCCGCTACTGCTGGCTGTTGTGCCCAAATGGTTGGTTTTGCTGTAATCAGTTATAAGGATAATGGGGTAGGAGGCCTTCTCTCACAAGGTCTGGGCACATCCATGCTGCAAATAGGAAATATTGCACGTAAGCCCATAATATGGCTTGCACCGACCCTTACATCGGCAATACTTGGCCCTGTTTCCACAATGGGGCTAAAGATGACCAACAATGCGGCCGGGGCCGGTATGGGAACAGCAGGCCTTGTGGGGCCGCTCGGATGTTGGGACACGATGTCTGCAACAATTGATCATACAATTCTTCTTGCTGAAATCATTGGTCTCTACTTTGTAGCTCCAGCCATTCTCAGCCTCTTCTTTCACTTGATTATGAAACGTCTTGGTTGGGTCAATGATGGAGATATGAAATTGCATGGGTAGAAAACAAGGTAGACATGCGTGAGCGCATGGGGTGAGTCATCAGATGGGCAGGTCGGAGGATGATGCTCTGCCATCCCCTCAAAGCCATATATCATAATGGAAAAATTATAGATAATAAGTGTTATTACTATGTTTAAGTATACATTCAAAGATAAAGTAGTCATAGTAACAGGTGGTGCCAACGGTATTGGCCGATGCATTGCTGACCAATTCCGTTCTCATGGAGCTATAGTTTATGTAATTGATAAACAGGAAGGTGAACATTTTGTTGGAGACATCTCCAAGAAAGAGTTATTGGAGGCTTTTGCATACGAGGTGCTGAGCAACCACAATAAAGTGGATGTCATTATCAACAATGCCCTGCCACTGATGAAAGGGATAGATGAATGTTCCTACGAGGAGTTCCAGTATGCCCTGAGTGTAGGAGTAACCGCACCCTTCTACTTGGTAAAATTGCTAAAGAACAATTTGGCCGAAGGTGCATCCATCATCAACATCTCTTCGTCACGCGACCGTATGAGCCAGCCGCAGACCGAGAGCTATACTGCTGCCAAAGGTGGCATTGCTGCACTCACTCACGCATTGGCTGTCAGCCTGTCGGGACGAGCAAGGGTAAATTCAATTTCTCCCGGTTGGATAGATACTGCCTACACCATTTATGATGGTCCCGATGCCTCGCAGCAACCTGCCGGTAGAGTAGGTGATCCTATGGATATTGCCAATATGGTGCTATTCCTTTGCAGCGACAAGGCAGGCTTTATTACTGGAGAGAATATCTGCATAGATGGTGGAATGACAAAGCAGATGATCTACCACGGAGACTGTGGCTGGATTAAGACAAGTTGAACCATTGCTGCTAGTCATCCCGACAGAGCGAAGCGACTAGGGAACTCTAAATTAACCGCCAGCACCTATATTATCACAAAATTATAACAGTAAGACTATAATAATATGAAAATAGAAATAGCTCCTCAAGAAACCACACGTGCCGAAGCCTTCTCGCTTTGGATGACCTCTCCTATGCCAATGGTTACATTGACAAAAACATTCTATGTAACCAAGCTGCTCAGGGCAAGTAAGAGACGTGGAATCAAATTCAATGCCCTGTTATGTTGGTGCATTGGAAAGGCTGCAAGCAACATAAAAGAGTTCTATATTCTACCCGAAAAAGAGAAACTCTTCAAATATGACAGCATTGCAATAAACGTGATTGTAAAAAACTGCAAAGGGGGTATCAATTCTTGCGATATTGCATATACCGATGATGCCGAACAATTCGCCAAGGAATACAACAGGCTGACAGCACAGGCTGCCACACAGTGCAAGAGTTCATTCCTTGATGATAGTATGATTGTGGGAACATCCGCAATGACAGGGACGGAACTCGACTGCATTGTAAACCAATATACCGACAAGTTCTGCAATCCAATGGTCATGTGGGGCAGGTATAGCCGTAATTGGCTCAGT
>JAFQHE010000069.1 GCA_017398125.1 Bacteroidales bacterium | reverse complement strand
GAACTTGTCAATAGAATTGAAAAAGCTGATTTTCACGGAAATACTCTTTCGATAAAGATTAAATTCAATGATTTTTCCCAAATAACGCGCTGCATAACCCAATCAAAAGAGCTGAGAGATCTGCATGTGATACTTCCAATAGCAAAACAGCTGATAAAAAAACTTGATTACAACAACGATATTCCTATCCGTCTGATAGGATTAACAGTATCCAACAATCAAAAAGAGAGCTCTTCTGGATATTGCGAACAGCTCTCTCTCGATTTCTAAACTCTCTTAAAGTACCACAAAAAGTGTTACTACAGAGATTATTATCCACAATATGACTCCCAATAGTACAGGTTTAAAACCAACTTTTTTTATTGATGCAACAGAGAGACCGCAACCTATAAGAAATAGTGTAACAGAGAGTGCCTTATGTGAGGCAACCTTTATCACCTCCAATAATCCCTCAGGCAATGAAATATAGGTATTGATAACCATTGCCAAAATGAATAGGAATATGAACCAAGGTATGTTAATTTTAGTCTTCTCGCCCTCCTGATTACGGTTCTGTCTAGCAAAAATAAATATTGAAACAATAGAGAGAGGAATAATCCACAACGCTCTTGTCAATTTAACGGTTGTTGCCACCTTCAATGCCTCTTCGCCGTAAATCGATGCGGCGCCTACTACTGAACTTGTGTCGTGTATCGCGATAGCAGCCCACAATCCAAACTGGTTTTGTGTGAGGCCCAACATCTCCCCTATCGGCGGAAAAATGAACAAAGCAATAGCGTTGAGAGTAAAGATAACTGCCAAAGAGATGGATGTTTCATTATCATCAGCCTTTACTACAGGTGATACAGCAGCAATGGCGCTACCGCCACAAATTGCAGTTCCTGCAGAAATCAGATAAGATAATTTAGGGAGTATTCCCATCATTCTTCCGATAGAGTAACCTATAACCATTACACCGGTAACAGAGACTATTGTAAATATAATTCCATCTTTGCCGGCAGCTAAAGATTCATGCAAATTCATTCCAAAACCCAAACCCACTACTGCCGCCTGCAACAAATATTTAGAGACCTTTTTTGATAATGCCCCATAGGGATTGCCCACAAATAGTGCCAATACAATACCGGCAAACAGTGCTACTGCCGGAGATACAAACACCGAAACGGCCAATAGCAAGAGAAAGATTATTTTTTTTAGATTTTTCATAATTTATAATAGTTAAAACGCCGCAAAACCTTAATTGTTTGAGGCGGCAAAACTATTACAAATCACAACAATTTGTATATACCGTTTTTTTATAACTTATAATTTAAAGTTATAGCTCAGAGTTTTCTATTTGTAACTGTTGGAATACCACTTTGCTGCAAAAGACATAAACCGCTCTAATCTGGTATTCTGTCCACCCTGCATTGTCACAAACACAAATTCGCGCAACATCTCCATTCCAACAATGTCCACAATCTTCAAGTCGTTGTTTTTCAACTCTTCGAGCACAGAAATAATAGAAACTATCGCGTAACTGTTTTTAGATGTTTTTAAAAAATTCTTTATGCCCTCTGTTGTTCCGATATGCAAAAGGATATTCAAATCCGACAACTTGATTCCATTTTCAAGAAGAGCCTTTTCTATCACCTCCAATGTACCGGAGCCCACTTCGCGCAGCACTAATGGAAGAGTTGCGATATCAGTTACCGCAACACTCTCTCCTATCGGATTTTGTGATGATGTTACAAGAACCAGCTCATCTTTTGCAAGCGGAGAATATTTCAAATGGTTGCTCCTTCTGCTCCCCTCTACCAATCCTATATCAATCTTTTTATTCTCCAAAGCATCCTCTATCTGCTCAGAATTTCCGGTAAACAGCGAAACCTTCACCTGTGGAAACCTCACAATAAAATCGGCCAGTAGCGGTGCTATCAGATATTGGGCTATCGTGGTACTCGCCCCAATCTTGAGCTCTCCACTAAATTGCTCAGTTACAAGTTCCATTTCATTGGCAAGCAACTTATATTGGGCCAATATTTCATTGGCATGCTTCAAAAATATTTCGCCTTGCGGCGTAAGTGAAATTTTTCCTCCAATACGATTAAATAACTGTACTTTATATATATTCTCCAGCTCCTGAATGTGCTTGGTAATGGCAGGTTGTGAGATAAACAACTCCCTGGCAGCCTTTGTAAAACTCAAGTGCCTTGCAACCTCTACAAATACATTTAACCGAAAGTCCATAATAATAAGTTATATAACTTCTACACCCTGCTCTTTGAGCATTTGCAAACCAATATCCTTTAGTTTGAATTTCTGAATCTT
>JAFQHE010000068.1 GCA_017398125.1 Bacteroidales bacterium | reverse complement strand
AGAAAAGAGTTATTTGAAAAGCATGAGGAATATAGTGTAACAAAACAAGTTAGCAATTTCTTATCCATTGCCCATTCTCATGCAAGTTCTTCTTAATGGTTTGATACTCAAAGAATCTTAATCAAACTACATCAAATATAGCAAATGTTATTTACATTCACCAAGAGTGATCAAATTCTCTTCTTGTGCCAACTTGCAAATTTCATATAGAGGGAGCATAATATTCCCAGCACTAGACCATATAGGATTTCTGCAGTCCAGACCAGTTCCACCCTTGTTGTAAGGCGAGTCATCGCCATAATGAAAAATATATAAAAAACCAGGACAATGGTTTCAAGATACAAAGCGGCAGTAGTGTTTCCTGTACCGGAAACCGCCTCAAAATAGGCATTGCCTATACATTGGAAAATTGTTCCGCCACATATCACAACTATTGCAGGTACAACCAAGTGGGCAAAATTGAGGTCATCGGTATAGATACCTGCAATCTGCACAGGAAAGATTGCCACCATCATAACAATAGGAATTGTACACAACAGACAATTTTTCAATACTTTGTTGATTGTCGGGAAGACCTGCCCGGTCTCCCCCTCTCCTATGATTCTGCTTACTAAAGTATTCGTTGTTGTTGCAAATGCAAAACAAGGTGTAATGAGTATCATATAGACACTTCTTGTTACTGATGAGATTCCGGTAGCAGTCTCTCCCATCTTTTCTATAAGTACAAAAAAGATGAACCATACACTGAAAGAGAAGAGTTTCTGCACCATTGTTGGGGTGGATATTTTAAGTATTCTCCCCATAAGTTCAGATTCCGGCTTATGAACTTTGAACATCCCGAACTCCTTTTTCCTCATTGTAACATAACTGTATACCGTAAAAAATGCGAAAGCCGATACTTCTGCACAAAAAGATGCTACAGCAGCACCAGATATTCCCATCTGAGGGAGCCCCAAATTGCCAAATATCAGGCAATAATCCAGCAATATATTTACAATAGCCATGATTATAGTGGAGTAGGTAATAACTTTTGTATTGGATATTCCTACATATAAAGCCCTGTAGAGGAAGTTGAAACAGACAAATGCAATTCCATACCGGCGGTATTTTATATATTCGATGGAGGCATCATAAATGTTTGGAGAATCAATGAGCCATAGCAGAAGAGTATCAGAGAAGAAATACAATATTGAAAAGAGAATCAAGCCCAAAAGCAATACAAAAAGTGCCCCATGCTGGAAAATTACGCCAATACGGCCGAAATTTCTCTCTCCAAAACGGCGTGCCACAATGATTTGTATTCCTATTGCAAAACCTGATGCCACCGTGGTGAAAACAAAATAAAAAAGTCCGGCAAGCATAGATGCGCCCAACGCCACCACGCCAAGATGCCCCAAAAATGCTGTGTCGGTAAAGTTGATTATGGTCTGGGCCATATTCCCCAACATAATCGGCAACGCTATACACCAAATCTCCCTATTTGTTATTTGTGCTTTCATCTGAACAAATATATTCTAAAAGAAAGTGCAAAAATAACCAATAACTTGGATTTGAATATATGCTTACTATTTGCAAACTCACAAGTATAATGTATTTTTACAACCGTTATTTATTTATGGCAAATTTTAATTTAAATAAACTGTTATGAAGAGATTGTCTTTAATATTGGCGCTGATTTTAACAGCAGCACTCTCATATGCCCAGAAGCCTGCACTGGACCACTCGGTATATGATTCATGGAATACTTTGAGAGCATTGAGTGTTCCACACAATGGAGATATCATGATGTATACCATCACACCTGGCGAAGGTGACCTTACCCTCGTTATTGAGAACATCAGAACAGGCAAAAAATTTGAAATACCACGGGCATCCCGTGCAAAAATCAGTGACGATTGCAGAACAGTCATTGCTACAATCAAACCCTTTTTCAGCCAGACAAGAGATGCAAAAATCAAAAAGGCAAAAAAGGATGATATGCCAAAAGATACCTTGGCAATTATAGATGTATTGTCGGGAAATGTAGAAAAAATAGCAAATTTCAAATCATATAATTGTCCCGACAAATTCTTGAATATCTTTGCTTTTGAGATGAACCCGCCAAAAGGGGAGGCTGCCAAAAAGGGAAAGGCTACCAAGGAGCTCTATTTGAGAAATATTGCAACAGGTAACGTTGATACCATTAAAAATGTATCTTCATACAAATTCAATAAAGAGGGCAATCTTATAGCCTACACTCTTGAGGTAGGGAAAAAAGATTCAATTGCAAAACCGGCTTTGATGCTTTATGACATTGCCACCAAAGAGAGCAAAGAGATTATCAGCGGGCCTAAAGGTTCAAAAATAAAATTGCCGGAGTTCAGCAAAGTGAACACTTTGGCTTTCTTTGCCAACACAGACACATCAAAAAGTGCCAAAAAGGAGATTTGCATCTGGCATTACGACCTCGTGTCTGGAGCATTAAAAAAAGTTGCTGACAATAAAATTGAGGGGCTGCAGAAAGGGTGGATTGTGAGCGAGAACTCATCTTTGAGTTTCAGTGAAAACGGCAAGAGACTTTTCTTTGGCACATCTCCACAACCACGTGAAAAAGATACCACTTTGGTTGAATTTGAGCAACCTCAACTTGACATCTGGTCGTGGCATGATGATTTTCTTCAACCTGTCCAACTTTTAAGGAGATCAAAAGATCTTAAAAAAACCTATACAGCCTATATAAACCTTGACAACGGCAAATTTGTACAACTTGGAGACCTTGATGTTCCTAATGTGGTTGTTTACAACAAACAGATGGCAGACTTTGTACTTGTTGGAAATGACAAGCCATATAGAATTGAATCACAATGGAATGCCAACAGGTTGACCGACATTTATCTTGTGAATGTAAATGACGGCTCAAGAAAACTTGTTATGGAGAAGGTTTGTTTTGGTGCAACCAGTACATCACCCGACGGCAAGTGGGTCATAATCTATGACAAAAATTCAAGGCACTGGTTCCAGTACACTATTGCTACAGGTGAATTCAAGAACCTTACAGAGTCTTTGGGCGTAGCATTCCACGATGAGGAGCACGATACTCCAAATCTTGCTTCACCTGCCGGTCAGACAATCTGGTTTGAAGACAACAGCGCTTTTGTAATTGGCGACAAATATGACTACTGGATATTTGACCCTAACGGCATTGAGTCTCCAAAAACATTTACCGACAACTATGGCCGAAACAATAACACCCGCCTCTCTATGGTCAGCCTTATTGAGGATCCTGAAAGGCCACAGGCAGTTGGCAGACCTACGGCTGTTATAAAAAAAGGTGAGGCTCTCTTCTTCACCACATTCAACTTCAAGACCAAAGAGAGCGGTCTTGCAGTGAAGGATCTGTCTAAAAAGAGGGCTGTTACAACCAAATTGGTTGAGGGCCCTTATGTATTCTCAAACTTTGCATATTCAAAAGCCGGCAAAGGTAAAAAGGAAGCATTTGTTTATGCAAGAGGAAATTACGAAGAGGGTAACAATGCTTTTGTAACATATGACAACTTCATGACACAAAAACAACTTTCTGATATAAACCCTCAACAAAGGGAGTATAACTGGGGTACTGTTGAACTTGTAAACTGGCAGACTGCAGACGACATCTATTGTGAGGGTCTGCTTTATAAGCCTGAGAATCTTGACACTACAAAGAAATACCCTGTATTGGTCTACTTCTACGAGAAGTATAGCGACAAACTTTTCAACCCAAGATTCCCTGCGCCAAGCAGTTCAACCATCAACATCCCTTATTTTGTAAGTAACGGTTATGTGGTATTTGTGCCGGACATCTACTTCAACGAGGGGTATCCGGGCCAAAGCGCAATGCGTTCAATTATGCCTGGTATTGAAATGCTTGAGAAAACCTACCCTTGGATTGACGGCGAGAATATGGCTATCCAGGGCCAAAGTTGGGGCGGTTACCAGGTTGCATATATGATTACCCAAACAGACAAATTCAAGGCCGCAGGTTCCGGCGCGCCGGTTGCAAATATGACAAGTGCATACGGCGGCATCCGCTGGGGCAGTGGAATTACCCGTCAGATCCAGTATGAACACGGACAAAGCCGTATAGGCAAAGACCTTTGGAGCGGTTTTTCCCTTTATATTGAGAACTCCCCTATATTCTTTGTTCCCAATGTAAAAACACCAGTACTCATTATGCATAATGACAAAGATGGAGCAGTTCCATGGTACCAGGGCATTGAATTCTTCACCGCATTGCGCCGTTGCGGCAAAACTGCATGGCTGTTGCAATACAATGATGAGGAGCACAACCTTGAGCAGAGAAAAAATGCAAAAGACTTGAGTATCCGCCTTGCACAATTCTTTGACCATTACCTCAAAGGTGCCCCTATGCCTAAATGGATGAAATATGGCCGTCCTGCCACAGAAAAAGGAATTGATTTAGGATATGAACTTGTAGAAGAGTAACCGACAACCGAACAGAATATATCAATAACCGAAGAGAATATATCAATATCAGGACCGGAGATAATATTTCAACAACAGGACCTGATAGAGGGTATGATTACCAAAAACGGTAATGTTTCCAGAATCAGTGGCAACATTACCTGATATAAACATCTGCAATTATGAGGGCGTAGTACATACTACAGCCCTCATATTGTTATTGTGGCGGCTATAAGGCGCAAAAGTGGGAATTATAGCACAATGAACTAATCCAAAAGACTCTCCACTTCTTCTCTTAACCTAGGAAAATGGTTAATGACCATACTCCACAAGATATCGGGAGAAAGACTGTCATAACCATGAATGATATAATTCCTTGCATCTACTATTCTTCTGGAATTTGTGATGGCAATATCATTATCAATCTTAACAATGCGGCTCATTGCCTCTCCAATAATTTCAATATTGCGCTCTATGGCCCTTTTTAAGCAGATGTTCCCACAAAACTCCTCAAACAATTTTGGTTTATCGCCAAAAAAGCTTTCCACTTCCTCAATTGCAGTTAAAATATCATGCAACGATTTCTTTACCACATCATCCATAAATCAGCATTTTTGAAGAATCAATACTCTTTCTCAGATACGGATTCCTGATAGACTGCTCTTCAAGCAAATCTATCTCCCTCCCCAAAACCTCCTGCAAGGAATCTTTCAGATTGTAATAATTGTCAAAGTAATCTGTGATATCCTCTTTATTGAAATCAACAACCAGATCTATGTCACTCTCCTTATTGAATCTTTCAGTAAGGACTGAGCCAAACACAAACAGTTTATTCACCTTGTACATCTTGCACAAAGCAATAATAGTTTGCATATTTCTCTCAATCAATTTCATTAATCAGGATTTTTACAAATATAACAATTTTTCTTTTAAAGAGTTAAAGCCACAAAAATATGTCCATTATTGCGCCACTATTGCCCATTCCCAATACCAACAGGACTTTCCCTACTTTCTCATTTTGAAAATCAAAAATCCATCCGTAACTTTATAAAACAAAATCCTGACAGTCTTGCCAACCATCAGGATTCTCTTATGTTTATTTTTCGTATTTCTATTCACATCCCCTTAAACCTAAAGAACTTTTTTCCGTTTCCTTGTTATACAAGTGAAATAGTTTTTTAACTGACGACAAGCCGAGCGCAGAGCAAAGTTTGCTTTAGCTATGCCGAGGTGCGAAGGAAGAAAAAGCGCAGCTTTAAGTTAGGTTAAGTCGGGCAAACCCTGCAGTCTCGGGATGAGGTTGTGGGGTTTGTTTTTAATGCCTACATTAGTTTCTTTACCCTATGTATAATGATAAACTCTTCTTCGGGCTCCACCTCCACCTTTTCTCCATCTTCAACTTCCCAACCATACACTTGATGAATCTTTATTTGGTCATCATCATAAAAGTCATATTCAAATTCTAAATAAAATAATTCATCCTTTGCTTTCAAAGTAATTATGTCACCCTTAACTGAATACGTTCCTGCGACTTTTTGGCGGAATGAACCATAATTATAAACACAACCATCCTTAAATTCAATATTATCACGTGAATCATCCATATAAATAAAAGTCCCGTCTTCCTTAAACTCCCACATTTCGTCTACTAAAAGCTCATCATAATAATAATCCAGTAATGCCCAAAGTCCAATAAATTTTTCTGAATTACCGTCTCCATTATCATCTTTTGAACAAGAGATAAACACAAATGGCAATATTGCCAACATTAAAAAAAATTTTTTCATAACATCTATAGTTTAATCAAATTCTTATTCTGGATCTACGGTTGTACCACTTCCATCTCCACCATCATATGTAACATCTTAGGGATGAGGTTGAAGGCTAATTTATATCCACATCAGTATCTGATGAGCCACCAGGATCAATTGTATACTCGTCTCCATTGGTTATCTCCGTAGTCTCAAGAATCAGCCCCATACCATTTTCTGAACTCTTGTCATCAACCTTTATGTTGATAACTGTTTTCTTATTTCTTCTGAATTTAACTTTATAATCTCCAAATGGCACAGTAACACCGTTAGCCTTTGTCCATGAGAGATTCACTTCCATTTCAACAACGTAGTCATTATCTTTAGCTACATTGTATGCTCCCACAATATCTTTGAAAGAATAAATATCCTCATACTTGTGTTCATTATTCTCTGCAGAATAAGTAATATACGCAACTGGAGCATCAGGAATTTGAATTTTAATTTCGCCACCCTCTTGTTTAAACTTGCCTTGAGCTACAAACTTGGCTCCAAAACTCACTCTCTTCATATCTATATCCACATTGCCATTATCAGATGGTTTGTAATCAGTTGTTACCCCGTAAAAACGTTCTAAATTGGGAACATAGGCTGTTCCACCAACTTTTAGACTCACTAATGACTTACTAGGCTCCATCTTAATTGTAGATGAAAAATTAAAGTCGTTTGTTATTGATATCCAACCATTGTCAACATTAAAAGGTGACAAAAATGCACCTTCGCTATTTGAAGATAGTTTATTCTTTCCATCCACAATCATTGTAGATTCAAATTTATATTTGTATCCGGCTAAAAGTTTAATGGTAATACCATCTATATCATCAAATAATCCATAAGCATACGGGATATATGTTGTACTTCCTTCAACATCTGGACAAGAATATACCTGTATGCCATACAAGTCATTTCCGGAAACCCTTGTTAGAGGCTCCTCAAAAATATCCAGAATATCCCCACTCCATCCAAGTTGAACAATGTAATAATCATTTCCATCATTAGGGTTATTAATTTCATCTTTACTGCAAGATGCAAAGACAAGTGACAATATTGCCAACATTAAAAAAAGTTTTTTCATAATTAGACACACCCACCCCAACCCCAAGAGCAGCATTGATTACAAAAAGAAAGTGTGGAGTTAATCGTTATCTGTACAGAGGTTCTGGAATAACCTTAACGCAAATAAACAATACCCCACACTTGCTGATATATACTTGAGAACAGTATATGACAAAGCAAGTGATGAATGTATGGCTCTTCCCTGCGTTAATTGAAATTTTCCAGATTTCTGTACAAGGATAAAAGCGAAACACTTTCATCTAAAATATGTATGTCTGTTGCCAGACTCCACAAAGATAGAAAATGTTTTTCATTCTGGGGTATTGGGCTGCAAAATTCCGTCAAATATTCCTAAAAACCAATATTGACAGAAAAATACTTTATAAAAAAATTGGGGCAATGTATCTCTACATCACCCCTTCATCAACAAAACTGAAATAGCACAAAAAAAGAGCCTCCCCGTAGGAAAGCTCCTTTATATAATCAACTGATATAAAGCCAATTAACGAGCTACGCTTGTTTTCCTCCTTCGCACCTCGGCAATTCAAGCAAGCTTGATTGCGCTCGGTTTGGCGTCGGTTATTTGCTCAATGCAGTAGCAACATCCACAGCAACAGCAACAGTAGCACCTACCATTGGGTTGTTACCGATGCCAAGGAAGCCCATCATCTCAACGTGGGCAGGAACTGATGAAGAACCTGCAAACTGAGCGTCTGAGTGCATACGGCCCATTGTGTCGGTCATACCATATGATGCAGGACCTGCAGCCATGTTGTCTGGGTGAAGGGTACGGCCTGTACCGCCACCTGATGCAACTGAGAAATATTTCTTGCCCATCTCCATGCACTCTTTCTTGTAAGTACCTGCAACTGGATGCTGGAAGCGTGTTGGGTTGGTTGAGTTACCAGTGATTGATACGTCAACACCCTCAAGGTGCATAATTGCAACACCCTCTCTTACATCGTCTGCACCGTAGCAGTTAACTTTTGCTCGAGGACCGTCTGAGTAAGCAATCTTGTTTACAACCTTAACTTTACCGGTTGCATAGTCAAACTCAGTCTGGCAATATGTAAAGCCGTTGATTCTTGAGATGATCTGAGCAGCATCTTTACCCAAACCGTTAAGGATACAACGTAGAGGCTCTTTTCTTACTTTGTCTGCTTTAGCTGCAATTTTGATTGCACCCTCAGCTGCAGCGAATGACTCGTGACCTGCCAAGAAAGCGAAACATTTTGTCTCCTCTCTCAATAGACGTGCAGCAAGGTTACCGTGGCCAAGACCAACTTTTCTGTCATCAGCAACTGAACCGGGGATACAGAATGACTGTAGACCCAAACCGATAGCCTCAGCAGCATCAGCTGCATTTGCACAACCTTTCTTAAGAGCAATGGCAGCACCAACTACATATGCCCATTTTGCATTCTCAAAACAGATAGGCTGAGTCTCCTCACAAGTTTTGTAAGGATCCAAACCATACTGCTCGCAAATCTCGTTTGCCTCTTCTATACTTTTAATGCCGTTAGCATTCAAAACCGCATTGATCTGAGCCATTCTACGGTCTTGGCTCTCAAATTTTACTTCTCTAATAGCCATTTTCTTTCCTCCTTATTCGTTACGTGGGTCAATGTGTTTTACAGCACCTTGCTCAGCAGTGAAACGGCCATAAGTACCGGTAACTTTCTTTAATGCCTCATTAGCATCTGTGCCTTTTTTGATCTCCTCCATGAATTTGCCCATGTGAACAAACTCGTATCCGCAGATCTCGTCATTTTTGTCAAGAGCCAAAGTCTTGATGTAGCCCTCAGCCATCTCAAGGTAGCGTGGACCTTTAGCCAAAGTACCGTAAAGTGTACCAACCTGGCTTCTTAGGCCTTTACCCAAATCCTCAAGACCTGCACCAATGATAAGACCGCCCTCTGAGAATGCAGACTGTGTACGTCCGTAAACGATCTGAAGGAACAACTCTCTCATTGCAGTGTTGATGGCATCACAAACAAGGTCTGTGTTCAATGCCTCAAGAATGGTCTTGCCAGGAAGAATCTCAGATGCCATAGCAGCAGAGTGGGTCATACCTGAACAACCGATTGTCTCAACCAAAGCCTCTTGGATAATACCCTCTTTAACATTTAGGGTAAGTTTGCAGGCACCCTGTTGAGGAGCGCACCAGCCAATACCGTGAGTCAAACCTGAAATATCTTTGATCTCTTTGCTTCTCACCCATTTGCCCTCTTCAGGAATAGGTGCTGGTCCGTGGTTAGGACCTTTTTTTACAACACACATGTGTTGAACTTCGTGTGAATAAACCATAAGAAATTTATTTAATCGTTAATCAATTTCCTTAACTAAATTTTGTTCGGGCGCAAATATAGTGTATTTTTACAACTTTTACGATGTAAATATTTGTAATTATATATATTATCTACATGAAATATCTTAATTTAACACTCTTGTTCTGCTTGTTTTCCGTAATTTGTACGGCGCAGAAACCTCCAATTGATCATTCGGTTTATGACTCTTGGAAAAGTATCAAAAGTCTTAAGGCCCCAGGCAACAGCCACATTCTTGTATATAACATTACCCCCCAGCAGGGTGACAGCAAGTTGGTTTTCCACAACACCAAAACAGGCAAGGATATATTTGTTGAACGTGCCATACACTCAATAATGCCAGGTTCCGCAACTGCAGCCATCACTCCCGACGGCACCCGTGCAATAGCAACAATCAAGCCACTCTTTGAGCAGACACGTGCAGCAAAAATCAAGAAGACCAAAAGGGATGATATGCCAAAGGACACTTTGGCTATTGTTGACCTTACCACCGGCAACATCACAAAATTTCCTGCAGCTGCAGGTTTCAAGGCTCCTGCCATATTGGGCAACAGAATCGCATTCCAGAAAGCACCTAAAAAGGATTCACTGTTTATCCTTGACATCATATCAGGAAATGTAACCGATACAATCCTTAATGTTGCTTCCTATAATTTTTCTCCCGACGGCTCTTTGCTTACCTACATAACCAAGCCTAAAACAGAGAAAAAGAAAAAGGAGTCTGCCGATTCAACAGCCACTTCAGAAGAGACGGCATGCAAGAAAGAGGCCCAGCCTGCATTGTATGCATACAACGTGGCAACAGGAGAGAGTTCAGAGATTTTGTCGGGACCAAAAGGGAGCAAAATCAAACTTCCTACATTCTACAAGAACAATGTAATGGCATTCAGTGCCAATACAGACACAGCAAAGACCGCCAAGAACAACCTTGTAATATATATGTACAACCCTGCTACAAAATCACTTGTTGAGGCAGTAAACAAAAATGCAGAGGGTATGAATGCAGGTTGGATCATCTCCCCTAACGGCCATATTGCCTTCAGCGAGAACGGCAGCAGACTATTCTTTGGCACTGCACCAAAACCGCTTGAAAAAGATACCACAATCCCTGACTTTGAGAAGCCTCAACTTGACATCTGGAGCTGGCACGACGACTATATCCAGCCTGGACAGTTGGTCACTTTGAATGAGGATTTGAGACAGGCCTATACAGCTTACATCAACATTGATCCTGCAACGATGCAGCCTGTAGGCAAGAAAATTGTTCAGTTGGGAGACATTGATGTTCCTCAAATTGACGTTACAGATGGCGGAAACGCAGACTATGTTCTTTTTGAGAATGACAAGAGGTTCAGACTAATGTCACAATGGAGCTACATCCATCCTACAGACATCTATGTAATGAATGTGAAAGATGGTTCGCGCAAACTCCTTTACAAGGATGTATACTATGAACTTACAGCCTCTGAAGATGGCAAGTTCTATGCAATATATGATATGCAGAACAAATGGTGGCTGCTTCACAATATGGCAACAGGCGAGTTGAAGAACCTTACAGCTGAGCTTCCAGGAGATTTCTATGACATTGAGCATGACACTCCAAGCCTTCCAAGATCTGCAGGTCCAGCAATGTGGATTGATGACAACAGCGCCCTTATCATTAATGATTTCTATGATGTATGGAGCATTGATCCTCAAGGCACAAGAGAACCAATCTGCATTACAGAGGGCTATGGTAAAGATAACAAGATCTCCTTTACCCCAATGTTCAACCTTATTGACAAATCAACCATAACATACGGTCCTATAGGATACAACCGTTTCTCAAGAAAGATCAATGCAGGCACACCTCTATTCCTAAATGCCTACAACAACGTAACCAAAGAGAACGGCATCTACAGCAAAGATCTTACAAAAAAGAAGAGCAAACTTGTAAAACTTCAGGATGGCCCTTACACATACAGAAACTTCACCTACATCAAGGGGGAGAAGGGCAAAGCGCCTGTATACGCATACTTGAAAGGCAATTTCCAGAACCCTATGGATTTGTGGATAACCAAAGATAACTTCAAGTCAGAGAGCCAACTTACAGACATTAACCCACAACAGAGAGATTACAACTGGGGTACTGCAGAGCTTGTAAGCTGGTATACACTTGACAGCATCAAGGCCGACGGTATCCTATACAAGCCTGAAGATTTTGACCCTAACAAGAAGTATCCGGTAATTATCTACTTCTATGAGAAGAGTTCAAATACCCTTCACCGCTACTCACAGCCTGCTCCAAGCCGCTCAACAGTGAATATTCCTTACTTTGTAAGCAACGGTTACATTGTATTTGTACCGGACATCTACTATTTTGACGGTCACCCTGGCCAGAGTGCAATGCGTTCAATCATGCCGGGTGTTGAGATGCTTGAGAAATTCCCATGGATTGACGGTAAAAACATGGCAATCCAGGGTCAGAGCTGGGGAGGATACCAGGTTGCATATATGATTACCCAGACCAACAAGTTCAAGGCTGCCGGTGCAGGTGCCCCTGTAGCAAATATGACCAGTGCATACGGTGGTGTAAGATGGGGCACCGGTATTACCCGCCAGTTCCAGTATGAACAGACCCAGAGCCGTATTGGTAAAGATCTATGGAGCGGATATGACCTTTATGTTGAGAACTCGCCTCTATTCTTCCTTCCTAACGTTACAACTCCTGTACTTATCATGCACAATGACCAGGACGGAGCTGTTCCTTGGTATCAGGGTATTGAGCTGTTTGCAGGTTTGAAGAGACTTGGCAAGGTTGCATGGTTGCTTCAGTACAACAACGAGTATCATAACCTTGAGGAGTTGCGCAATGCAAAAGATTTGAGCATACGTCTTGAGCAGTTCTTCAACCACTATTTGAAGGGAGCCCCAATGCCTAAATGGATGAAATATGGCCGTCCGGCAGTTGAGAAAGAGTATGACCTTGGCTATGAACTTATTGAGGAGTAATATCAGAAGTATAAATAATATCAGAATATGACTAAAAAACTATTTGTTACAATGACATTGGCATCTGCAGTACTCGCTTCCTGCTGTGGCGGCGCAGAGAAACAGCAAGAGGCTGCCATGATAACAAAACAGCCTATTGAGGTTGTTGACGGCCGCTTTACAGCGGAGATAATGCACCAGTTGGGCAAAGTTGGGGATCCTCAGCTTTCTCCCGACGGCACAAAAATTCTTTACGGAGTAGGCTATACATCCGTAAAGGAGAACAGAAGCAACAGAGAACTCTTTGTTATGAATGTTGACGGTTCAGACAACCATCAGATTACCAACAGTCCAAAGAGTGAGAACAATGCCCGCTGGATTAACGGAGGAAGCCAGATTGCATTCCTTAGAGGCGGATCAATGTGGATAATGGATGCCAATGGCCAGAATGAGAAGGAGGTTAAAGGCATCTCAGGCATTGATGCGTTCGAGTTCTCTCCGGCAGAGGACAAAATAATGTATATCAGCTACATTAAAGCTTGCACAAAGCCTACAGATGTATATCCCGACCTTGAAAAATCAAGCGGAAGAATCATCAAAGATCTGATGTACCGCCACTGGGACCATTTTGTTGAGGAGATTCCACACACTTTTGTAGCATCATTTGATGGCGCAACACTGTCTGGTTCAAAAGATATTCTTGGTGCAGGTGAGGAGCTTTATGAACTTCCTACCCTTCCATTCGGCGGCCTTGAGCAGTTGAGCTGGAGCCCCGACGGAAAATATATAGCATACTCCTGCCGCAAGGTTGCCGGCAAACAATATGCTTTCTCAACCAACTCAGACATCTACCTTTATGAGGTTGCCACAGGCAAGACCGAGAACCTTTCAGAGGGAATGATGGGTTATGATACTGAACCGCTCTTCTCCCCTGACGGCAAACTCCTTGCATGGGTAAGCATGGAGCGAAACGGTTATGAGGCCGACAAGAGACGCCTTTTTGTAATGGATATGTCAGACAGAAGCAAAAAGGAGTTGTCGGGAGACTTCAAGTATAATGTTGAGGCCATTACATGGGCTCCTGAATCTGACAAAATCTACTTTACATCGTGCGTTAATGCGCTCACAGCCATCTTTGAGGTTGATGTGAACAAAGATTGCAGTGCCATTTACAAGCCACGTGCAAATGAGCCTACTGATGAGACCCATTTTGGCAATGGCGTCCGCAGAATTACCGCAGATAACCTTTTGTTTGATTTTGACGGTGTTCGGGTTGCAGGCGAAAAACTTATCACAACCAACAAATGTATGTTGCGTCCGGCTGAAATTGTTTCAGTAAATATTGCAGACGGTGCATGCACACAACTTACTTTCGAAAACAAGGAGACTCTTGACAAGATGAAAGAGCCGACCATCGAGCAGAGATGGATGACCACTGTTGACGGCAAGAAGATGCACACATGGATCCTTTACCCACCTGATTTTGACAAAACAAAGAAGTATCCGGCAATTCTAATGTGTTTGGGCGGCCCTCAGGGTACAATAAGCCAGGGATGGTCTACAAGATGGAACTACAGGCTTATGGCTTCAAATGACTATATAGTAATTCTTCCAAACAGAAGAGGAACAACTGCCTTCGGCCAGGAGTGGTGCGAGCAGATTTCAGGCGACTACTGCGGTTTGAACATCCAGGATTACCTTACCTCTGTTGATGTAATGAAGAAAGAACCTTATGTAGGTAAAGTTGCCGCTACAGGAGCAAGTTATGGAGGATACTCTGTTTACTACCTTGCAGGTGTACATAAAAACAGATTCTCGGCGCTGATTGCACATGCCGGCATCTTCAATCAGGAGCAGATGTACATGATGACAGAAGAGATGTGGTTCCCTACCTGGGATAACGGTGGTGCACCTTGGGACAACAACCCTACAGCCAACCGTCACTACGGCAATTCCCCTCATAAACTTATCAGGAACTGGAATACTCCTATACTTATTACACATGGTGAAATGGATTACCGCGTTCCTGTTGAGCAGGGAATGGCCGCCTTCAATGCAGCGCAGATGATGGGCGTTCCTTCAGAGATGCTTCTTTTCCCTGAAGAGAACCACTGGATTCTAAAACCACAGAACTCAGTACACTGGCATAGGGCTTTCTATGACTGGCTTGACAAATACTGCAAATAATCAGCATTTTGCATTTGTAGTTTTCGCCAGAGCATTGCGCCAATATACCGAAGGCGTCAGGCTTTATGACATTGAGTAAAAATATGGGACTGCCACCAAAACAGTTGGTGACATCAATAAAAACAAAGAACTCACCGGTAACTTATATCGGTGAGTTCTCTCTTCTATGCAGTATCCAAACTGCCTATATGCTTATTTGCACCAACCCTCGATACGGTTCTTTGCAAAAAGATAGTATACTGCAATACCTATCCAACTTGTTACAAGCACCAACACGATCCAGATTATTTTCCAAGGAGCAGAAATGTTCTTTTTAAGAATGTCAATAACTGCCATAATAGCAAGTACGATACCCGCGATATAGATAATTGTTCCCATATTTATTAAGTTAAAGTTTTGGAATAATATATTAACGGATACAAATTTAATAAATAAATTGGTTTTACGTATATTTGTGGTTTCAAGTAAAACAGATTAACAATAAAATCAGAAGAATAGATGAATAAAGTAAGTTATGCACTTGGAATGAGTGTAGCCAACAATATTTTGGCATCAGGCGTAAAAGATTTGAACATTGAGGAGTTTGCAAACGCTATAAAAGCTGTTCTTACCAACCAGCAGCCAACCCTATCGGTAGAGGAGGCTCAGCAGGTTCTTACAGAGTATTTTACCAAACTCCAGGAGGAGCAGGTAAAGATGTTCAAGTCAGAGGGTGAGGCATTCTTGGCTGAAAATGCAAAAAAAGAGGGTGTTGTAACACTTCCAAGCGGTCTTCAATATAAGGTGATTACTGAGGGCAACGGCAATAAACCTACAGCAAGCCAACAGGTAAAATGCCACTATGAGGGAACTCTTATCAACGGAGCAAAATTTGACAGTTCGTATGACAGAAACGAACCTGCAGTATTCCCTGTAAACGGTGTTATACAAGGATGGGTAGAGGCATTGCAGCTTATGCCTGTAGGTTCAAAATGGGAGCTATACATCCCTTATAATCTTGCTTACGGAGAGAGAGGTGCAGGCCAGTCAATTCCTCCATACGCGACCCTTATCTTCACCGTTGAATTGTTGGAGATTCTATAATTTCCACAGTACAGACAAAGGGCATAAAGCCACTTTCAGTGGCATTTGCCAATAATGCAATTTTGCACAATGAATAGATAGGCATGAAGCCGTCTCCATAAACGAAAAGGGGCTGACCCAAAAGGTCAGCCCCTTTTCATTTTATATACCCCACTTCCCATCCACATACAAGATCCTCAAACTGGCCTTCGGTATGGCTAGCAGTCTATTCGATCTTGCATCCGGCTATTAACCGGAAATCAATTTTCTTACAAAGCTATTTCTTGACCATTCCAAGTTTCTCCATTAGAGCCTCTGGTTGAGGATCCCTGCCCCTGAAGTTTCTGTAAAGCACATCAGCATCCTCAATATTGCCTCTGCTCAAGATATTCTTCCTGAAATTCTCAGCAGCCTCTTTATTGAAGATGCCCATCTCCTTGAAATATTTGAAAGCGTCTGCCTCAAGAACCTCTGCCCATTTATATGAGTAGTAACCTGCAGCATATCCGCCTGCAAAGATGTGCGAGAATGATGTTGAGAATGCTGTACCCTCAATTACAGGAAGAAGAATACACTCTTTTACAGCCTCATTCTCAAATGCAACTACATCCTCAGGAACTGATGTGATTGTATGCCAAGCCATATCCAAAGTGCCAAAATGAAGTTGTCTTACACTTTGATAACCGCTGTTGAAGTTCTTTGAATCAATGATTTTCTTAACCAACTCGTCAGGAATGACCTCTCCTGTCTGGTAATGTTTTGCAAATGAAGCAAGATACTCTTTCTCTGTAGCCCAGTTCTCCATAATTTGAGATGGAAGCTCTACAAAGTCACGTGCTACGCTTGTACCAGTAAGTGATGTATATTTACCCTCTGCCAACATTCCGTGCAATGCGTGTCCGAACTCATGAAGGAAAGTTGTAACCTCATAGAAAGTAAGCAATGAAGGCTCAGTCTCTGTAGGTTTTGTAAAGTTACATACAATTGAAACAAAAGGTCTCTCCTCTACTCCATCCTTTGAGAAGCCCTGCTCTCTGAACGAAGTCATCCACGCACCACCACGTTTGCTCTCTCTTGGATAGAAATCTGTATAGAATACAGCCATATGTCTGCCTGAAGCATCCTTAACGTCATAAACCTCAACCTCAGGATGATAACCAGGAATATCCTTTGCCAACTCAAATTTAAGTCCATATAGTGAATCTGCCAATGCAAATACAGCCTGCTTAACATTCTCCAACTTGAAGTATGGTTTCAAAACCTCATCACTTACAGAGTATTTCTCATTCTTCAACTGCTCTGAATAGTATGAGAAATCCCAAGGCATAAGCTGACCCTCAAGACCATGAGCATTCGCATATTGCTGGACAGCCTCAACATCTTTCTTAGCGAAAGGAAGTGATTTCTTCAAAAGATCGGCAAGGAAATCATTTACAATCTCTGTTGATTTTGCCATATTATCCTCAAGAACATAATCTGAGTATAGTTTATGTCCCAAAAGATTTGCCTCCTGCAATCTCAACTCTGCCATTCTCTTTACAATTGCCTGGTTGTCATACTCACCGCCAAGTGCCTCGCTGTTGCTTGCTCTCCACATCTTCTCCCTCAATGCGCGGTTTGCGCTGAACTTCATGAAAGGACCGCTGCTTGGATACTGCAAGGTATATACCCAGCCCTCAAGACCTCTTGATTTAGCCTCTGCTGCACCACCTGCAACTACAAAAGCAGGAAGACCAACCAACTCTGTAGAATCTGTGATATGAAGAGTGAAAGCATTTGTCGAAGCCAAAACATTGCTGCCGAATTTAAGCGAAAGAAGGCTCAACTCCTCCTGAATCTTGGTAAACTTCTCTTTATCCTCACCTTTAAGGTTGGCACCATTGTTTGCGAACTGTTTGTATGTCTGCTCCAACAATCTTGCCTCCTCCTGGCCAAGGTTAAGGCTATCTCTCTGCTCATAAACCTTTTTTATTCTCTCAAAAAGTTTCTCATTCAAGATAGTTGACAAGCTGTACTCAGTCATCATTGGAGATACAGTCTCTGCAATTTTCTGCATTTCATCGTTGGTGTCAGCCTCGTTGATGTTGTAGAAAATGCCTGAAACAAGATTCAACTTGCCACCAGCATAGTTCAATGCAAGGATTGTATTTTCAAATGTTGGCTCCTCTGTATTGTCTGCAATGGCAGCAATCTCGGCTTTACCCTCAGCAATTGCAGCCTCAAAAGCAGGCAAGTAATGCTCAGTCTTTATCTTATCAAACGCCGGAGCATTGTAACGGTGTGTTGATGTTTCTAATAATGGATTAGACATATCTGTACTACAAGATGTTATAATTAGGGCAAATAATGCCGTAAAAATTAAAGATAGTTTTTTCATATAGGCTATTTTGTTTTTAATTTGTCTGGATTACGAGATATTTTGTCTGCTCCCAGAAGCTTTCAGGATCAGAAATTATCAGGGTAGCCTCACCGTCAACCATTTCAATAGCATAGGTTCCCTTAGGGTGCACCGAAAGCACTTTTGCTCTCTTTGCATTGGTTGTTATTGTTGAGATCTGCCTGTAATCAATTTTTACAAAAGTGTCTTTCTCTGACTGATAAGAGACTTGTGCAGATTTAAACAGACCGCCTTTTGTTATTACATCGGCATCAATGAGTTCACTCTTTGTTCCTACTATATAGTATACTGAATAGAGTTCCTGCTCCTGATGGGCAACCTTATCCTTAAGGCGCTTCTCCTCCTGGTTCAAAGTGTTTACCTCATTCTTCAGATTAGAAACAACCTCACCCAATGTTGCCACCTCCTTGGTCTTGATCTCAAGTTGCGCACTCTTCTCATTCAGCTGCTCTGAAAGGCTCTCAATCAGTTTTGATTTCTCCTTAAGTTCTGCCGACAATGCATTAAGCCTCTTCTTGAACTGGGCAGACTTTATTCTGTTCTCCTTTTTGAGATTGTCAATCTGCTTCTGATACTTTTTGATTGTCTCCTGAATTGTCTGCATATCCCTCTTAATCTGCTCTTTTGAATCTGCAGGCACATCAATGCCATCCTCTGTCGTAGACTGTACGGCTATTATATTTTCACTCTCCCTAATTGACTGGAGTCCGGCCTCCACCTCATTCAAGGTCGCAAAAACAGCATCAAGTTCCTCTGTCTGAAGACCATAGTCAGACTGGAGAGCTTCGAGTCTCTCCTCCAGCTCCTTATACTTTTTTGAATTCTCCACACACGAGGAGAAAACAAAAGAGAGAAGCATCACAACAATTAATGTAAAACTACGCATGTCAAACAATTTAATTTTTAATCAATCTTCTTTCATCCTTTAACTTAGGAGTGCCAAAAGTAGATATTATTTTGCATATTCCCGACAGAATTACAATAAATTTCAAGAGTTGGTGCGATTTTTTTTCAGCCAGAAAGGCTGCATTATTCCATAGTTGCAGCATCTCCTTGTTCCGATGCAGGACTCCTATCCTTTTTCTGTACCGCGCATTATGATAATAAGAGCGGCAATCATCACAACAGAAGACCTTGTCTATCCTGCCTACCACTGCAGTTCCACAAACCGGGCATCTCTTTTCTCCCATACCATTACATTTTAAACAATTATTTGCCCCGCAAGTTAACAAACAGCCACTTGCAACAATACCGAAATTACATAATCCGACCATCAATTATACGATTCCATATTTTAAGCAATAATTTTAAAATTTCACATCCCACTTTTTACGTTTTTAAACGTTTATACACGTTTGGATACTGGATCACGAATGCCCGCTCCACTTACTTTGCAATTGGAATTCCAAAAAAACAACATTAACAAAAGCGAATCGAAATATGGAAAAATCATTGAACAAAGTGGAGCTGAAGGGCAACGTGGGACAAGATCCAAAAATTGTGAATATAGAAAATGGAGGGACTGTAATAAGGTTTTCGCTTGCCACACATGAAACATACAGGACAAAAGAGGGTGAGTGGAAAGAAGAGACAATATGGCACAACATAGTGGCATGGAGTTCCAAAAACATGCCTGATTTCAGTAAAATCAGGAAAGGCACCTTTATTGAACTGGTTGGCAAAATAAGATATATCAAGTTTAGAAACAGTTCGGGTGAGGAGAAAAGCATTACTGAAATTCTGGCCTTGAAAATTATAGTTCCGTTGGCGGAGTAAATAACTATTGGCGGAGTAAATAACTATTGGCGGAGTAAATAACTAATTGTATCTTTGTTCCCAAATTTTTTCAATATGGAGAGAGATATTCTGTTGTATAACACACTTAACCGTAGAAAGGAGAGTTTTAAACCAATTACACCAGGAATGGTAGGACTTTACGTTTGTGGGCCTACAGTCTATGGAGATGCACATTTGGGCCATGCACGCCCAACCATCACATTTGATGTTCTGGTACGTCTTTTCAGACATTTGGGATATAAAGTAAGATACGTCCGCAACATTACAGATGTAGGACACCTTGAGAATGATGGTGATGCAGGTGAAGACAAGATTGCAAAGAAGGCAAGACTCGAGCAACTTGAGCCAATGGAGATAGTACAGACATATACCATCAAGTTCCATGATGCCATGCGCAAGCTCAACAACTGTCCGCCAAGCATTGAACCTCGCGCCAGCGGACATATAATTGAACAGATTAATCTTGTACAAAAGATTCTTGACGAGGGTCTTGCATACATAAGTAACGGATCTGTCTATTTTGATGTGCAGGCCTACAACAAGAAGTTCAAATATGGTATTTTGTCGGGAAGAAGCCTTGAAGATATGTTTGCAAATACCAGGACGCTTGACGGTCAGGATGACAAACACTCATCATTTGACTTTGCCCTATGGAAAAAGGCTTCACCTGAGCATATCATGAGATGGCCATCTCCATGGAGCGACGGTTTCCCAGGATGGCATCTTGAGTGCTCGGCAATGAGTGAAAAGTATCTTGGCGAGGAGTTTGACATTCACGGTGGAGGTATGGATCTTATGTTCCCTCACCATGAGTGTGAGCTTGCCCAAAATACAGCCTCAAGAGGTAAAGGTGGCGTAAAATACTGGATGCACAACAATATGATTACCATCAACGGACAGAAAATGGGCAAATCGTTGGGCAATTTCATTACTTTGGATGAGCTCTTTACCGGCAACCACAAATTGCTTGCACAGGCATATACACCAATGACCATAAGATTCTTCATTCTGCAGGCACACTACAGAAGCACTCTTGACTTTAGCAACGAGGCTCTTCAGGCTGCAGAGAAAGGTCTTAAACGTATTCTTCAGGCTGCCAAAGACCTTAAGAACATTGCGGTTTCAAATGCGACTGAAGAGGTAGCAAAAGAGATTGCAACCCTTAAGGAGAATGTTTTTGCTGCACTATGTGATGATTTGAACACTCCAATTGCATTGTCGCATCTGTTTGATGCAGTCAGGATAATCAATAGTGTAAAAGATGGGAAAATGGCCATTGGCACAGCAGAGAAAGAGACTTTGGCATTTCTATTTTCTGATGTTCTTGAGGGCATTTTGGGTGTTGTTGACGAGCAGGCAGCAGAGGGCGCATCAACCGGCAACATGAATGTAATTGAAGGTTTGATGGAGATGGTTCTTGCAGAGAGGGTACAAGCCAAAGCAGAGAAGAACTGGGCAAAATCAGACCAAATCAGAGACCGCCTGAAAGAGATTGGTGTTCAAATCAAAGACACCAAAAATGGAGTTGAATGGTCTATCTGAAATATATGATTTAATCCAAGTGTATGGAATCCATACAGTACACAGGCACCAACTACCAGGAGGTTAAGGAGTTTGCCCAAGGGAAAATTCTTGCGCCCTATTTCTGTATGGGTTTCAACATGTTGTCATTGGTTACAAAAGATGGGTTTGTAACCGTAAATGAGGGTGACTATATAATTAAAGGAGAGGATGGTGAATTCCACGTAAAGTGAGAATATCAACATCCTCTTCTCTTTATCTCCAATTGACTATCCGTGGCAAACATGTCCATCCTCACCATGAGAGTGGCATCCTTCACCGGAATCAGAGACTTTGCCCGCAAGATACTCTTCAATAAGAACATCCACACAACCGGAACAACCTCTAACTACCTTTATTCCATTAGCGGTCAATACATTAGTTGCACCTTGCCCCATACTTCCTGCCAACATGACCTCTATGCCCATATTATGCAATACAGGAGCAATCCCAGATTTGCATCCACATCCCTGAGGTGACGGATAATCCTCTTTAGCAACAACTTTATTATTCTCTATAGTAAAAATAGTATAGTGGTCACAATGTCCAAAATGGTCATCAACCATATTCTCTCTTGTTGGAACAGCGACCTTTGTTACTCTGCTGAATTTATAAGTAAGATTCATAATTTGCGTTTTTTAACTTCTGCAAAGATACTCTACTTTAATGTTTTTGTCAACCTTATTATTTTTATCTTTGTTCACACAAATAAACAGCAATGAAAACTCAATCTGACAAAGGCTCTGCAGGTAGGCAGAATGGCGGTTACACTCCTGCCCTATGGTTTATTGAACTTACAGAACAGATAAGAATCTGCGAATCCGATATAAGGAATATTCTCTCTGCCGGCACCATATCTCTGGCTGCCCAACTTAGAGCCTATGATCTGCTTGATGCAATTGCACGTTACTCTCCACTGCATGAACAGATGGATGTACTTGCCCATCAGCTTGACTCCAACAATAGAGAGGCCATATTTCATAACTATAACTCTGCGGTTGATGCCTTCTGCAAAATAGTCTGTTCCAACAGCAAGGAGCTTGAAGAGGCCTTCAACAGATCAAATCTGCAGGAGGCTGCTTCTAGCTACCTGCGTCCGTGGATTGCCCAACACCGTAAAATGGAGGATAGAGCCAATAAGGCAATGCATCTGTACAATGCAGCAGACTATGCCCATAAATGTCAACAGAACGGTTCTTTTATAGAAAAATGGCGATCACTCAGGGATGTCAGAAAGCTGGCCGGATTCAGGCTTGAAAGAAAGAGGACCGGCAACTATGTAACCAAGACGTATGAGCTTATGCTTGATGCACAAAAAGAACTTATGGCTGCACAGCAACAGATGTACAGCCATAATGTGGGTTATAAATGCGAGCAGATACTCTATCTGAAGATTTCAAGTTCCCTTAAAGACTAAGGCCCGACACATTCGGGATAATGGCTATCGGGAAGAGTCTATAATGAAATACCCGCTACAAAATAGAACTTGTTGATTGCAGGATTGTAGCATCCCTTTGCCATAAGGGAGATGCTGAATGAATCTGTTATCCTGAACTCCCTCACAGCCTGAAGTGCAATCTCGCACACAGCAAAACTTGTTGTTCCTACATAGCAGTCATCGTCATCACACCCGACAGTACTTCCATACCCGGCATAATAGTCATTGGCCCAAGGTGTAAAGCCTACTCCACCCTCCCAATCTATAGTAAGAAGCGAGAATGGTGCCGCAATGTAACAGTATGATGCATATGCCCTTTTACCTTTGGGCGTTACACCATCGTAGCCGGCAAAATTTGTACTCCATGCCACATTTACAGGGCCGAAGTCATACCCTACAAGAGCCTCAAAAGTGTGGCAGGTAGAGTTTGCCCCATAAGCAAAATACTTGGCACCAGAGCCATAATATGTGCTCCAGCAATCTGTTATTGAGGCGGTAAAACCACCATTGGTATACTCAACAATCAGATCTACCTCCGCGACATCCTCATTGGTAAATCCGAGGGAACTCCATACCGTAAAAGAGAAGCCCTTATAAGAGAGACCCGCATAAGGCTGGACCGCCACACCTCCAAAATCCTGTCCGCGCCATACATATTTGCTCACAATCTCTCCGCCATAAAGTGGCTCAACCTTCTCCTGCGCATTTATATGTCCTAATACACAGAACAATAAAACAAAGAGTGCTAAAATTTTTTCTTTCATTCTTTAAATTATTAATGGTTTAAAAGTCACAAAACAAAGCTACAAAAATATCTTAAAGTTATGTGACTCTTCACTATATTTGCTAAAAAATTGCTTGAAATTATGAAACATGTAAATAGGAAAGGTTCATATTCCATTAAAGTTGATGCCATTGCAAAATATTTCGGATCAGATAATCTTATTCCCCTTTGGGTGGCAGATATGGATTTTGAAACTCCGGCATGTGTGAAGGAGGCCTTGAATACCATTGTCCAACAAGGTGTTTACGGCTACAACCATATTCCCGACAACTATTTTCCCACAATATCAAAGTGGCTCAAAGAGCAGCAGAGCTGGAGTGTTGATCCAAGCTGGATAGCATTCATTCCTGGAATAGTAAAGGGAATCGGATATGTGATCAACTACTTCACAAAGAGCGGAGACAATATTATTGTTCAGCCTCCAATCTACCCTCCGTTCATGAATCTGCCCAAAGGGAACGGCAGGAATTTGCTCTTCAATCCGCTGATAAGGGTAGAGAACGGGAACTGCTCATCCTACTGCATGGATTTTGACAATCTCGAAGAGTTATGCAGAAAGAATGAGTGCAGACTGCTCATTCTCAGTAATCCCCACAACCCTGCAGGTATTGCATGGGATAAAGAGACTTTGCAGAGAGTGGCATCAATATGCCACAAATATAATGTACTTGTAATTTCTGATGAAATTCATGCCGACATGCCGCTGTTCGGCAACAGTCACACACCATTTGCATCTGTAAGTGATGAGGCTGCACAAATCAGCATTACATTTGGAGCCCCTTCAAAGACATTCAATATGGCGGGCATTGTAAGTTCCTACACAGTGGTTCCAAACAAGGAGTTGCGTGAACCTTTCTTCAAATGGATGCAGGTAAACGAACTGAGCAGCCCTACTATTTTTGCAACACAGGGTACAATTGCAGCCTACACAAATGGCAATGAGTGGAGAAAAAAGATGCTCCCATACATTGAAAGCAACGTACTCTTCATTGAAAAATACTGCAAAGAGGAGCTGAAAGGAGTCATCAAGCCAATCAGACCGCAAAGTTCATTCCTTATATGGCTCGATTGCCGTCAGCTGTGCAACATGCTGTTTGGCAGTACAGACCAGATGAAGCTTGTGCATCTTTTCATCAAGAAGGCAGGTCTTGCCCTAAATGACGGAGCGGCATTCGGCCCAGGAGGAGACGGATATATGAGGCTCAATATCGGTTGTGGCAGAGAGGTTCTGCAACAGGCAATGGATCAGCTCAAAAGTGCAATTTTTGGGGAATAATTGATCTTTTGGCACTCTACCGTAAAACAGGACTACTCCCTTATTATCTCTATCTCACTGGTAAGGCCAACCTTTATTATTTGCGACGGCTGGTGTGTGGCACTGTCTTCACATGACGGATCCACCACATAGTCTGCCGCGGCCTTGATCTGCTCTGAAATCTCCTCGTAATATTTTGGAGCAGCCTCACCCGAAATATTTGCAGATGTAGAGACTATTGGCTTGCGGAACTTTGAAATGAGCTTTATGCAGAAATCGCTCATTGGCACTCTTATACCGGCACTTCCGTCTTCGGCAACCACGTTTGGAGCCAAGCCAACGGCATCCGGGTAGATTATTGTCATAGGCTTGTCATTGACCTCAACCAAAGTGACTGCTATCTCTGGAACCTCCTTTACATATCTGCACACCATATCAATGTCTGCAGCAAGTGTAATAAGGCTCTTGCTGTCGGCCCTCTGCTTAATTTTATATATCTTTTCTACAGCCTTTTCATTTGTAGCATCACATCCCAGTCCCCATACTGTATCGGTAGGATAAAGAATAACTCCACCCTCTTTAAGCACTTTTACTGCAGCATCTATCTGTGTATTCATCTCTTTAAATTTTAAATTCAATACTATTCCTATAAAATAAACTCCGCCATAACCGGATAGTGGTCAGAAAATTCAACTTTCTGGGTAACATGAGATACCCCCTCATAGTCTTGCGGATAGAGTATATAATCAATCCTCAACAACGGCCATAATGGAACATATGTGCCGGCAAAACCTGAACCAGCCTCAACAAAAGAGTCCTTTCTCCCCTTTGAGAGACGGTGATATGTATATGACATTGGCGTATCATTGAAGTCACCGCAGATTATTGCAGGCAAATGGCTCTCCTCAATGTTCTGCATTATTTTATTGACCTGCTCAGACCGTCTGATGAAGGTTCCTTTCATCTTTTCATGTACCTGAATTATCTCGTCTGTAATCTCCTCCCTCTGCGGATCTGAATTGAGGGTCTTTATAAAACCGGCAAATGATACATTATACGACTCAAGGTGGTTATTATAAACCCTGACCTTCCTTCCATAATGGTCAATATCTGCATATACCGACAAATTTGTACTCTTTGGAAAACTTATCTTTCCCCCTGCAACTATCGGATACCTGCTTAAGATAATATTGCCGAAAAACTTGCCGTTCTTCACTCTGAAAAGGTGATGGTACCTGTATTTGTACTCTCCCATAATTGTATCGGCCTGCTCCCTTGATTCCACAAAAAACTCCTGCAGACAAACTACATCAGGAGCGTTCATCCTTATATGCCCCACTATTTTGCCTCTGCACTCCTCCTTTGTACCGATTCCCCTGCCGGCTGAGAACATTCCAACATTATAACTCCAGACCTTAAGTTTGATCCCCTCTTTCTGAGGTTCCACACTACCTGTTGTAATTTTACAGATACTCTCCACATAGAGCAACGATGGCATAAGGGCTATAATTGGGATCCATGCCGAACGGCTTCCGTTGAAGAGTGCTATAAAAAAGAGCAGAAGGTTTACCACTGCAATAGGAATGAAATAGAGTCCAAAAAAGAGAGGCACAGAGAACTTTGACGGGTTAACATATATTGATATATATGAGAGCACCAAAGCTACAGCTGCCACAACAAGTATGACCCTGAATGACAACGCCAGAACAAATGGGGTCTTTCGTCTAAAGCTGCTATTTCTTTTTTCCTTTGGCATAATCAAACCTGCCCTTGCAATAGATATTAGTAGTACATCCTGTTGTTCTTCTTCCAGTATATGATTAGGAAATAACCGAATATCATACCACCCAAATGGGCAAAATGGGCTATATTGCTTCCAGCTCCAGAGAGTCCCGACAACAACTCAATTACACCGAAAATAAGTACAAACCATTTGGCTTTAAGAGCTATAGGAGGGAATATAAGCTGCATTACATTATTAGGGAACAACATGGCATAAGCGAGCAACAAACCATATATTGCACCGGAGGCTCCCACTGTAGGGGTCCCCAAAATCTGGTTTATCTGTGCCTGGGCCATTAAATTGATAAAATTGCCGGCATCTACAGAATTTGCCAGAGAATTCAACTCTATATATATTGTAAGGTTATGCAACAATGCCGCACCCAATCCGGTCACCAGATAATAGAAAAGGAACTTCTTTCCACCCCATACATTTTCCAGCACACTTCCGAAGATGAAAAGTGTGTACATATTGAAAAATATATGAAAGAAACCTCCATGCATGAACATGTGTGTAAGCAACTGGTACGGTTTGAAAAATGGCGACTGGAAACAGAACAGCGAAAGCTTTTCATACATAAAATCACCAATAATGAATGTAGCCACAAACATTATTACGTTTATTATTATAAGGTTCTTTACAACCGGCGGTATTCTATTGAACATATCTGTAATTTTTATATCAGCATTTAAATTATGGAAAAGTTAAAGCAAATTTTTGGCCAACTCTTCCAATGTTATTATTGTCATGCACTTTCCACCCCTGAGTGCCACATGTGGTTCTTCACATGCAAAGAGGCTGTCGACAATGGTCTGAGCTTGCGTATGAGTAATATTATTGGCTGATTTACATCCTTTTGCCCTTACCATATCAAGAGCTATCTTCTCTTTCATCTCCTTACGCATATCTGAACCTGCCTCCTGTAAATTTGCCAAAAGGTTATCCAGACAGGCCCTTGCATCAATGTCATCCTCAGACAAAACGGCAGGAAGGCCATAAACTACAATGCAGTCCGTACCGAAAGGGCGTATGTCAAATCCTAACTCCTTAAGGAACTCCGTATCCTCCATAAGAAGCGTATATGAGGCATGGTCAAGGTCTATGGTCTGCGGATAGAGGTTCTCCTGAATTGCTACCGAGCCTGATTTTATGGCGTTCAGATACCTTTCATACAGGATCCTCTCCTTTGCCCTCTGCACATCAATAAGCAGAAGCCCTGATTTTACTGTTGTAACAATATATTTTCCTTTAAGTTGCAAAATAGGACGCTCACCGCTTACAGTCTCATCACTGAATACTCCACCATAACTGTTCTCTCCTGTAAAATAGCTTTTGTCGGGAGCTGACGGTTGCATAGTATCATCGGCCCCAATTGCCGCATTTTCTGAAAACTCATTGAATGAGAACTCCTCATTATTTCCGAATCTGCTTCCGGGATTGAATCCTCTGAAATTGTCAGCCGAGAGACCGCGCCTCGACTCCAGCTCCTCATTGAAAGGGTTGAAGAGTGGATCATAATTTATCTTTGGAGGAGCAACATGCTTGAGACCTGCCGGCAGAACCGGAATCTCCGGCGCGCCCTCCGTATCAAAATCTATTGACGGGAGGAATGCACCCTCACCAATGGCCTCCTTCACAGCAGCATGGAGTATCTCAAATATTACCGTATCATTCTCAAATTTTATCTCTGTCTTTGTAGGATGTATATTCACATCCATATTGGCAGGATCAATGTCAAGGTATATGAAGTATGAAGGGGTTGAGCCGTCGGGAATAAGAGAACCATAAGCCTTTATCACTGCCTTATGCAAAAGCGGACTTTTAAAGAAACGCCCGTTTACAAAGAAGTACTGGTTTGGCTGGCTCTTTTTAGCCAGTGAGGGACGCCCGACAAATCCCCTTATATTTGCAACAGTGGTATCTGTTTGCAGATCAATCAGATCCTTGGCAATATCCTTGCCTGCAATCTGCGCTATCCGCTGCTTCACATTGCTTACAGGCGAAAGGCAATAAATATCTTTTGAATTATGTATAAACTTGAACTCCACATCTGTACGCGTAAGAGCCACCTTAATGAACTCCGAGACAATCTGCCTGTACTCCACGTTGTCTGACTTGAGAAATTTTCTCCTTGCAGGGATATTGTAAAATATGTTCCTGACTGCAATATTACAACCCTGCGGACAACTCGTCTGCCCCGAAGAGAGAACTGTATTCTCAGCAACATGCACCTCAGTACCGGTCTCCTCTCCCTCCTTGCGGGTCTTTAGGGTAACATCCGCACAAGAAGCAATAGAGGCAAGTGCCTCCCCCCTGAAACCGAATGTCTTGATGGAATAGAGATCCTCCACCTTCTCAATCTTTGATGTGGCATGACGTTCAAATGCAATTACAGCCTCCTCCGAGGTCATTCCAATGCCATTGTCAATCACTTGAATAAGTGTACGTCCGCTATCATTGACAATAAGAAGTACTTTTGATGCATTGGCATCAATGGCATTCTCCATAAGCTCCTTCACTACAGACGCAGGGCGCTGTACAACCTCTCCTGCCGCTATAAGATTGGCAATATGGCCTGGTAAAACTCTAATCATACAATATCAGTCCAATTACAGTTCTTAATCAAGTTTGACAAATGAAAATCCAATCTGCTACGCCTCTACAAATTCATAAAGAAATCAAATGCATCTGTAAAACGCATAAGAAGATATACAACTATTCCCAAAGTTATTACAGATATCAGGCGGATAAGCATGCTTGCTCCTCCGCTGCGCTTTGACTCATACTTGATACGGTGAAAGCCCTTGCGGACATTATCTCCCGGCACATACTCACCGGCATCGCGTTTACGCTGGTTTTCAATCTTCTCTTCCAGCTCCTCCTTACGGGGATCATAATACAACGGCTGATAATTGAAGACTCTGTGTTTTGGCGTCTTAAAAAATATTCCCATACTGATTCAGTCTATTTAAACTTCAAAGATACAAATAAGAATTAAAAAATCTATCCGATAGATTTTGCATTGGACAAATTTCTGAAAAAACAACTATTTTTGTGGAGTTGTTTATACAGGTAAAAAAACATTTATATGATAAGAGTCGGAAACGGTTATGATGTGCACCTGCTTGCAGATGGACTGCCTTTTTTCCTTGGAGGCATAAGAATAGAACACACAAAAGGATGTGTTGCCCATTCAGATGGTGACACACTGATCCACGCACTGTGCGATGCCATGCTGGGCGCACTTGCACTTGGAGATATTGGCAAACATTTTCCCGACAGCTCTGCAGAATTCAAGGGAATCGACAGCAAAATACTTCTTTCACGGGTCAATCGTCTGATAAATGAAAAAGGTTATACTATTGGAAATGCTGACTGCACCATACTGCTCCAGAAACCAAAAATTGCCCCGTATATTGTAAAGATGAGGGAATGTTTATCACAAGTACTTGAAATTGAAACTGATAGAATATCTGTAAAAGCCACAACAACCGAAGGAGCAGGCTTCGTAGGAAGGGAGGAGGCGATTGCTGTTTACGCAACTGTTCTGTTAAAACAAAAATAATTTTTAATTTTTTGCTTGATTTTAAAAAATTTGCTTATATTTGCAGCCCCAAACGACAAGTGGGATACTGAGATATGGTGTAATGGTAGCACAAGAGATTCTGGCTCTCTTGGTTCGGGTTCGAGTCCTGATATCTCAACAACAAAATGGCGCGGTAGCTCAGCTGGTTAGAGCGCATGATTCATAATCATGAGGTCCCCAGTTCAATCCTGGGCCGCGCTACAAAAAAGCACTCAAGAATTTGAGTGCTTTTTTTGTATATCCCTTAGGAACCAATCATCTTCAATTGGCAGATTTTCAAGATTCAACTGGCGGTAATTTAATAATGATTTGCTACATTTGTAGAACTCAGTACAATATTTATTATAAATACGTCATCTTATGAAAAAGATAGTGCTATTTGCATTGATTGCGTTTGCTGTATTTTCATGCAAAAAATTCGATGATTCTGAAATTTGGGAAGAACTCAGAGATCATGAAAGCCGTATACTAAAACTTGAGACACTTTGCAATCAGATGAATACAAATATTTCATCTCTGCAAGCAATAGTTACCGCCCTGCAGCAGAACGATTATATTACTTCTGTATCTCCTATTTATGAGGGAACAAGGATTATAGGCTATACGATTTCCTTCAACAGAAGTTCTCCTGTCACAATTTATCACGGTGAGGATGGAAAGAATGGAGTAGACGGGCATACACCAGATATTGGTGTGCAACAATACTCTGATGGACTTCTCTATTGGACCTTAGACGGCAACTGGCTGTTAGATGGTCATGGAAACAAAATCAAAGCATCTGCAGTAGATGGCATTACCCCACAATTGAAAATTGTAGATGACTATTGGTACATATCTTATGATAACGGCAACACATGGACCCAGTTTGACAAGGTCACTGGAGATAATAATTCAAGCGATAAAGGGCTATTTGAAAGTATTGATGTTAAGGAGGATAGTGTTGTTTTTACTCTGTCAGATGGAACGATATTTGAATTACCAATGATTTCAAGTCTATTATCTGTAAGTTTAGACAATTACGAATCTCTCAAATTTACAGCAGGTGCAAGCAAGACAATCTCCTTTTCTGTTTCAGGGGCAATAGGCGAAATCACTATAGAGACTCTGTCTGAGAATGGTTGGAAAGCAGAAACCATAATGAGCAGTTCAACAATTGGAAAAATTAAGATTACAGCACCAAATCCAATAGAAGATGGTAAAATTTTACTGTTTGTCAATGACCAAGCAGGAAGGGTTGTAATAAAAGCCCTTAATTTCAGTGCATCTACATCCGAAGAGGAAAAAGTTCTTACATTGGTTACAGATGCCTATAGCATTGATGCCACTGGCGGAAATATTGAAGTTAAAGTCACTACAAACATTAACTATAGCATTAAAATTCCCACATCTGCCCAATCCTGGATTAAACATGTATCCACTAAATCAACAAGGAATGAAACCCTCACTTTCAATATTATTGAAAATTCCCAAACTACAAGTAGAAGTGCCAATATTACACTAACGGGTGAGGGCATCAGCAAAACAGTAACGATTTCACAAAAAGGCAAAGAAGAAGATGACGTACAAATTGATCTCTCAGCTGCTGGTACAGCAAATTGCTATTTGATTAAGGCTGCTGGTAACTATAAATTCAAATCGGTAAAGGGAAATAGTACCACATCTGTTGGCGGTATTGCCAAAGTAGAAGTTATATGGGAGTCATTTGGAACTGAAATAGCTCCTCAAGAGGGAGATTTGATCGCATCAGCAGGTTATAAGAATGGTTATATTACATTCTCCACCCCAAAAAATTTCAGAGAAGGGAATGCCGGCATTGCAGCAAAGAGCTCAGATGGCAAGATTTTATGGTCGTGGCATATTTGGTGCTCTAAAGAGGGATGGACTGACCATATATATGCCAACAATGCAGGAATCATGATGGATAGGAATCTTGGTGCAATTTCAGCCACTCCAGGCAACGTAGGTGCATTAGGTCTTCACTACCAGTGGGGTAGAAAAGATCCGTTTATTGGTTCTGCGTCCACTTCCAGTAATATATTAGCGTTATCCACCGGAACATGGTTCAGGGTTTCAGGATATCAGAGCATTGATTATACAATAGAAAATCCAACAACTTATGTAACAGGACTTGAATGGTGCTCATCTTTATCAGATGAACAGAGATGGATGGATTCAAAAAAGACAATATATGACCCATGCCCTACGGGATACAGGATTCCCAAAGGTGGTCCCGACGGATTTTGGGCTTCAGCAAACATTGGGATTAAGGGTGATCCTATAAAAATGGGAATCTATTGGACATTGGCCAATAATGACACTGCCTGGTATCCATCAGCGAACTTCCGCCGCTATAATACTGGCGTCCTATCATCAGGCGAGCCTATCGGCTATTATTTTTCCGCAACACCTCGAGATGCTGAATATGGTGATGTATATGCCATTCAGTTCTATAGTAACGGTTACATACTTGACAAAACAACTAGTGCATATGGGGCCGGTTGTTCTGTACGCTGTATAAGAGAATAGGATTTAGAGTATACTGTTGTTATCTGAAGAATGGAAAAAGTACGGGAGGAGGCCAAAAAGTAATTAGGACTCCTTCCAATCTTTTAGGAACTTCATTCGTTTCTACCTGTCCAGCATATCGCTGGATCTCCAGACGTGCTTTACAAAGGCTTCGGCATGGGTGCAGTGGAACTCGTGCCCTCTCATGCGGCCGATGACTTCGTGCCATTTTTCGATATTTGCGGCAGTACCCTGGCTCTCATGGCAAAGATAAGCCTTGCGCTTCAACTCCACTGTGGAGTCTATGTTCACATATACCGTAGGAGTGAACATTTGCGTCTGCATACCGGTCATAACCTCGCCATAATAGAGATCAAACGAGTGTTTGCTCAGACGCCATGCATCATAGACAAGAACCGAACAGACTCTGTGGTCCCTATGGGCATCTATAGGCCAGTGGGTGATGACCATATCGGGTTTCTCCTTGTCAATGAGATCCTTCATCTCTTTATACCGCTCCTTGTTTATTTGAGAATCACCATCTATTTGGGTCATAAATACAGCCCTTACTCCCATAACCTCACAGGCATTGAGCGCCTCCTGACGGCGGATTGCAGCAGCCTCTTCATGTGTTTTTCCGGGTATACCACCTTCTCCGCTTGTAAAGTACACACAAACCACTTCGCATCCCTGCTCCTTCAATTTGAGCATTGTACCTCCGCACATGGATTCAGGGTCATCGGGATGAGCTCCTATTACCAAAGCCTTCTTATATTTTCCTATAATCGGTTCCTGCGCATCCAACGCAACTGCTGCCATCATCAGCAGCAAAAGAGTAAATAGCCTTTTCATATTGTAAAAATGAATATTATTTTCAAGCAAAGCTGACTTCATTTGCCCCTCAACGGCTCATATACGAGTAGACCCAACTGCATGCCACTACAGCAGCGGTCTCTGTTCTTAGGCGCGATTGGCCAAGATGAACAGGAATAAAGCCATTCTGTATGGCCAGACTAACCTCTTCGGCCGAGAAATCGCCTTCGGGTCCAATAAGAATTTTTATTTTGGGCAACTCTGCCGCAGATGTCTTTGCCCGGGCAACGGATTGGCCAGGAGATTCTACTGCCAACTTGCTGTCGGGACCAATATTTTTGAGATTCTCAAGATATGCCGCCACAGCCTCATGCACACTCATTTTGGTTGCTTCTCCACAATAGGCTATGAGTTTCAATTCTCTTCCCGACAAAGTTGCAGCGACCTCTTCAGAAACGCCACATTCGCCCTTTGCTCCGGAACATCCGGTATCCGAGCCATTTTCATTTGAGCAGGAGTCCTGATTGAGTATGAACTCCTCTACGCTGCAACAACCCTCCAAAACCGGCACAGCACCCTTAAGTGACTGTTTGGCCCCAGATAGCAAAATTCTGCCGCAACGCTCTGGATTTATGACTTTACGCTCTGAATGTTCTCCAATCACAGGAACAATGGAATCAATACCTATCTCTGTTGCCTTCTCCAAAAACCACTCATAGCGGTCAATATTTTTGGTCGGGCAGACTGCCATCTGAAGATAATAGCCATGGGAGCCGAAATTTTCAGTTACTGAAATGATTTCGAGCTTTACATTGCGGGATGCCTCAACAATACGGCACTCCATAAGAGCCCCTTCGCCATCGATAACATTGATAATCTCTCCGGCCTTATGGCGCAATACCTTTATACAATGACGGCTCTCCTGCTCGTCGAGAGAGCAGAACTGGCCAGAAATCTCTTTGGAATAAAACAGTTCCATATTCGTTAAAAGGCAGTGGAGCTGACGATGCCTACAATCAGACGACTCCTTAATTCTTTGATTTCTTTACCGGATCACAAGTAAGACCCACTCCCAGTTTCTTGAAGATCTTATGGTCTACCTCGCTCAACATAACAGTAGAGTGAACCTGGCATCCATTGAGTTTTGGAAGCTGCTGCAGAGCCCTGCGACAATTCATATCCTGATTGCTCAACATTGAGAGTGCAACAAGCACCTCATCTGTATGCAGACGCGGATTGTTTCCATGAAGATAATCTACCTTTGTCTTCTGTATTGGAGCTATCATCTCTTCCGGAATAAGCTTTACCTCGTGTGGAATACCGGCCAGATGTTTTGTTGCATTGAGTATCAGTGCTGCACTTGGTCCAAGCAACGGACTTGTCCTTGAAGTGATAATTGTGCCGTCCAGTAACTCAATAGCAGCAGTAGGGACTCCCGAGAGCTCTCTCCTCTCCTTTGCAGCCACTGTGGTTCTGCGGTATTCTGTAGTAAGTT
>JAFQHE010000067.1 GCA_017398125.1 Bacteroidales bacterium | reverse complement strand
ATGTTGTGCCATAGTCTCACAGAACTTCTGTGAAGCACCGATAAGGCGGCTTATTACAGAACCGGGAACAAGCTGCTTGTTCCTGCCTATTGTAGAAGACAACATGATATTGTCAGTTGCGCCCACACACAAAAGATCATCAGTATTCATCACAATTGCATCCTGAGCAATACCATCCCATACACTCATATCTCCTGTCTCTTTCCAGTACAGGTAGGCCAAGGATGATTTTGTGCCGGCACCATCCGCATGCATAACAAGGCAGTACTCCGGATCGCCGCTCAAATAATCAGGAACAATTTTACAGAATGCCTTTGGAAAAAGGCCTTTGTCAATATCTTTGATTGCAGCATGCACATCCTCCTTAGCCGAGGATACGCCGCGCAATGCATATCTGTTGTCTGTTGAATTTTGCATAGTCAATAGTTTTTTTGCTTTAACCTACAAATTTAATTGATTTTTGGGAATCTACACCATTTATTATCTAAAGAAGAGCAATTCCCTATACTTAGGCAATGGCCACAACTCATCATCAACAACCATCTCCAATTTATCAGCGACAGTCCTTATGCTCTCTATATGAGGAAATACAGTCTCATAATATGATTTGGCCTTTTCTGCCACATCCTCTATTCTGTTTGCAACCCTGCGGGCCTCAACAATGTTATGCACATCATTGTGAAGATGATTCACGTAGCCCGAAATCTTCTTGATCAAGCGCAATTGTGTAGCACAAAGATCACTGAACTCATCAGGGAAAAGCTCTTTTATGCCCTGCACATTTTTGACAAGCGCATTCTGGAAAGTAATTGCTGTAGGAATCAGATGGTTGGTAGTAAGATCGCCCAAAACCCTCGCCTCAATCTGCAACTTCTTTACATATATCTCATTTAACACTTCAAATCTGGCCTCAGCCTCTCTCGCCGACAGAATTCCCTGACTTTCAAACATCTTGACTGCAGCATCAGAAATATACTCCTTGAATGCGTCCGGAGCATTCTTTATACCCCTCAATCCTCTCTTTTCCGCCTCAGCCTGCCACTCCGCACTATAGCCATTACCCTCGAAACGTATATCACGTGACTCCACAAGGAATTGACGGATAATCTTCATCATGGCCTTGTCCTGACTCAACCCGTTCCGCATTTCCCGATCGACCAGTTCCTTGAACCTTACCAGCTGCTCAGCCACAACACCATTAAGGATGAACATTGATGAAGCGACATTGCAAGAGGATCCCACAGCCCTGAACTCAAACCTATTGCCTGTAAATGCGAATGTAGATGTCCTGTTACGGTCTGTATTGTCAGGCAATATCTCTGGAATCTGGTTGACAATATGAAGTTTTGATCTCATCTTCACCTCTTTGTCAGAAATACTTGTGAGATTTTTTGATGTAAGTTTTTCTATTGACTCAACAAGTTTTGTAAGGGTCTCACCAATAAATATGCTCATAACTGCAGGAGGAGCCTCTCCACCGCCCAGACGATACATATTGCTTAATGAGGCCACACTGCTCATAAGAAGGCTGTGATGCTCATATACGCCACGTATCACGGCTGCAAAGAAGCTGAGGAACTGAAGATTGGTCCTTGGTGTCTTGCCCGGAGAGAGCAGATTCACACCGGTATTGGTAACGAGACTCCAGTTACAGTGCTTGCCCGAGCCGTTTACCCCCGCAAATGGCTTCTCATGGAAAAGAACCTTAAGCTTATGCTTTTTGGCTATCTTTTTCATTATTATCATCATCATCAGATTCTGATCTACCGAGATATTTGCCTCTCCATAAATAGGGGCAAATTCAAACTGTCCGGGAGCGACCTCATTATGTCTCGTCTTTAAAAGAATACCCAGTTTGTATGCCTCCGTCTCAAAATCTTTCATAAAGGCCATGACCCTATTTGGTATAGCTCCAAAATAGTGATCTTCAAGCTGTTGATCCTTGGCCGCTGTATGACCTATAAGAGTTCTGTTGCATATCATCAGATCCGGACGTGCCCTGTAGAAGGCCTCATCCACAATAAAGTACTCCTGCTCTATACCCAGCATGGTATTCACCTTGGATACATTGCTGTCAAACATTCTGCAAATGGCAACAGCCGCCTTGTCCACAGCCTGAATTGACTTCAACAGAGGAGTCTTCTGGTCAAGCGACTCACCCGTATATGCCACAAATACAGTTGGAATACACAAAGTCTGGTCTATGATAAATGCAGGAGATCCTGGATCCCATGCTGTATATCCCCTTGCCTCAAAAGTATTTCTTAAACCGCCGTTCGGAAAACTTGATGCATCAGGCTCCTGCTGGATCAGGGTACTTCCCTTAAAGTTCTCAAATACACCGCCCTTTTCCAATGGGTCAATAAAAGCCTCATGTTTCTCTGCAGTAGCATCTGTAAGAGGATGGAACCAGTGGGTGTAATGGGTTGCCCCCATCTTAACGGCCCAGGACTTCATGCCGGATGCTATCTGGTCAGCAAGATTCCTGTCAATCTTCTCACCCAGTTCAATCGCATCAACAACGGCCTTATATGCCTCAACCGATAGATAACGCTTCATCTTCTCAAGATCAAAGACATTTTCACCAAAAAACTCAGAAACAGGGCGCTCCTCTACATGAAACCTCTGCGGCTTGTGGGATGCAAATTCAACCAGTGCCCTTTTGCGGATATTTGTCATAACTGTAACAATTAAATAAGTGGAATCTGTCAATTAATGCACAAATATATATACTATAAGGCAAAACCTCGCCACAAAACATAATAAATTTTCAAAAAATATCATAAAAACCACATTTTTCCAATCCAACACGCTATATTTTAAAAAAAATACAGCAATTTTCATCAAAAACACCAGCCAATCAATATATTTTTACAAAAAACATACTAAAACGACTCCAGACAACCTCAACACACGAGATTATTGTGGATAACGCAAAAGATCAACTTTGGGCAGAATCTACACATTTTCCAAGCCATTCACAAAACCGGATTCTGGCGCACACATCATTGGGTTAGTGGATAGTAAAATATAGGATTCTTATTTCGCTTTTAAAATAAAATCTGTTAACTTTGTTGGATATTATAAACCCAGGTTTGGATTATCAGTAACAAACATTAATAAAATATATGAAGATGAAACAGATTTTGGTTACCATGCTTGTTGTTTTGGGTTTGACCACGACGGCTGTTGCCCAAGGCAAACAGTACAAGAATCCGCAGGATTTTATAAACAAGGAGATGAAGACTGACCCGATGTTCCAGAATGCCATCATTGGTATTCTTGCAGTTGATGACAACGGTAAGGTTATTGCGGAATGGAACTCAAATATGCCGATGCTTACTGCATCAACCATGAAGACTATTTCAACAGGAGTCGGACTTGCCTATTTGGGAAAAGATTTCAAATTTTCAACCAAGATTGCCTACACAGGAGAGATAAAGGATAACACACTTGAAGGAGACCTCCATATTATAGGAGGTGGTGACCCAACTCTTGGTTCAAAGGATACAGTTGCATTCGCAATTGACTCAATTTTTGGAGTGTGGACTGCTGCCATTAAGAATTTGGGCATCAATAAAATCAATGGAAACATAGTAGTTGATGACAGCTATCTTGTACGTGAGCAGATGCCTGACTCATGGTCTTGGGGCAATTTTGGAGCATCTTACGGATCCACAGCAAGCGGATTGAGTTTCTACGAAAATGTTCAGGACTTCAAATTATATCCGGGCAAGAATGTGGGCGACCCTGCAACAATAGAGGTTGTATATCCTCAAGTTCCAGGACTTGAAATTGTAAATGAGGTTACTACAGCTCCAGAAAAGACAAGGGACAGAAGCGGATACTATGTCCAGGACATCACATGCGCATCTTTGTATACAGGCACTATTCCAATTGACAGGAAGGAGATTACCTCAGACAACTCAAACCGTTTTCCTCATTTGAGCTGTGGCTACCACTTCAGAGAGTATCTGCTTGCAAATGGCATTGAGAGCAATCCCGAAATCATTGACATCGAAGATTTGGAAATACCTGTAGATGAAGCCCGAATTCCTATTACCGAGACATTCTCCCCTGAGCTATGGAAGATTGTGAATGTAACAAACCGCATCAGCAACAATATGTACGCAGAGACTATCTTTAAAACCATTGGTAAAGTAAAGACCGGTGTGGGCAGCTACGATTCAGCACGCGTTGCATTGAAAGATATTCTTGTTGAGATGGGTGTGGACACTCATGGACTTACACAGGAGGATGGCAGCGGTCTGTCGCGCCAGAATTATGTTTCTCCAAAATTTTTCTGCAATTACTACACAATTATGCAGAAAAATGGTATCTTTGCTGAGTTCCTTAACAGTTTGCCAGTACCTGGAGGTCCCGGCACTTTGAAAAGTGTCCTAAAGAACGAGCCTAAGGAGATCAAGGAGAGGATTCACGCAAAAAGCGGTTCTCTTTCAAACGTCAGATGCTATGCAGGATATGTGGAGAGCGGAAAGAAACACGGCATGATCAAATTTGCAATTCTTACCAATAACTTTGCAGTTTCAACATCCAAGATGATGCCTAAGATTGAGGGATTCATGAAATCTTTGGCTGAAACCGCCAACAAGTAGTAAAGAGACTGGAAACATATATTTAGAAGAGGATTTAATAAACTTTTTAAACAGATTATATACTATGCTAACACTTTCACAAAAAGCTCAGGCTATGCCTGCTTCTCCAATCAGAAAATTGGTTCCTTTTGCAGACGCTGCTAAAAAAAGAGGCGTTAAAGTTTACCACCTTAACATTGGTCAGCCAGACATCGAGTCTTCTCCACAAGCTCTTGAGGCTGTAAAAAATGCTGATCTAAAAGTTATTGAGTATTCAAACTCTGCAGGTAACCTTTCATACAGAGAGGGTTTGGTAGAGTACTACAAAAGTGTAGGTATCAACATTGAGGTTGCTGACCTTATCGTTACTTCTTCAGGAACTGAGGCTGTTCAGTTTGCATTGGCTGTTACTTGTGACCCAGGTGACGAAGTTATTGTTATGGAGCCTTTCTACACCAACTACAATGCTTTTGCTGTTCAGAATGACGTTAAATTGGTTCCTATCTCATGTGAGATTAAAGAGGGCTTCAAACTTCCTGCAATTGAGGAGTTTGAGAAACATATCACTCCAAAGACAAAGGGTATCCTAATCTGCAACCCTGGTAATCCAACCGGTACTCTTTACACTAAAGAGGCCCTTATCCAACTTGGTGAGATTGCTAAAAAACATGGCTTGTACATCTACTCAGATGAGGTTTACAGAGAGTTCTGCTACACAGAGGAGCCTCACTACTCTTGCATGCACATTCCTGGCCTTGAGGAAAATGTTATTCTTTTGGATTCAGTATCAAAAAGATATAGCCTTTGCGGTGTAAGAATCGGTGCTATCGTTTCAAAGAATAAAGAGGTAATGAAGGGTGTTCTTAAATATGCTCAGGCTCGTTTGTGTTCTCCTTCATACGGTCAGATTGCAGCTGAGGGTGCACTTAAGACTCCTAAATCATACTTTGACGCTGTTAAAGCTGAGTATATTGAGAGAAGAAACACTTTGGTAAACGGTCTTAACCAAATTCCTGGAGTATTCTCACCAATGCCAATGGGTGCTTTCTACACCATCGCTGAGCTTCCAGTTGATGATGCTGACAAATTCGCACAATGGTTGCTTGAGGAGTTCTCTTATGAGAATCAGACTGTAATGGTTGCTCCTGCAGCAGGTTTCTACGGAACAAAAGGCAAAGGTACAAATCAGGTACGTATGGCTTACGTTCTTAAAGTAGAGGATCTTAAGAATGCTCTTAAGTGTCTTGAGGAGGCTCTTAAGGTTTATCCTGGTAGAACCAACAAATAGTATCAGACTGAATACAAAAACTCTATAATAGAACGGGAGTGGCCAATGGTCACTCCCGTTTTTATTGCAAGGATATACCTTCTCACCCTGCTCAACAGGCAACTATTTGGCACCCTCCTTCATAAAGAGTTCTTCTTTTACATATTCAATTTCATTCAATACGAATTTTCTTGTGGAATTATCCTCATCACCCCAATGCTTCATATATTTTTCATAAGCCTGAAGTGACTTTTCAAACATTCCGGCAAGTCTGTAACAATAACCGAGTCTACAGTAGATTATTCCGGAAATATCCTTTGCGCCATATCGGATAGCTTTAAGATAGCATGTTTCCGCATCTTTATGACGTCCGCTCTTTAAATACGCCTCAGCCTTGCCATAACTGATCTTGTATACCAGAAGCGAGTCAGGCTGCAAAAGTTGTTCGGCTTTGGCATACAGATCAATGGCCTCATCTCTGCGCCATGTCTCTGCAGTGGAATATGCTGTATAATAGATCAGGTCAACATCAGTGGAGTCCAGTTTCATTGCTTTATTGAAGGTGGTGGCAGCAACATAATAATTCTTCTCCTTGAGATAATTCATTCCCAAGTAGTAAAATGCAGTAAGGCTGTCGCCTCCGGCATCGAGATATGTTTCAAAAATCTCTCTGGAGCGCTTGTAATCGCCATTATAATAGAGAGCCAAACCATAGACTCCATTTATCGGTATATTCAATGAATCCATTTGAAGGAAGTTTGAGCACAATACAGAGACCGAGTCATACATCTCCTTATCAAGCAGAATTGCAGATATTTTTTCAAGTGTCTTATAATCATACGGCATTATCTCATATAACTTGCCATAATAGAGCAATGCCGAGTCTGCCTGTTTCAACTTATTGAAGCTATTGCCTACACAGTTCAATACAACCGGCAATGTATCGGACTGCAACAACCTTTTTCCGCTGTTGAGACTCTCCTTATATAGGCCTGTGGCATACTGCAAAGACATGTACTGCAAACTGAAATAGAGGTTATTAGGGAACGTCTTATGAAGCAGCCCATATAATGTAAGTGCCTCTGCTGTGTTTCCCATAAGTCTTACACATTCTGCCATCTCCCCCAAAACAACAATATCCGGCTCCTGCCATCCGTACACCATTGCAAGGGACTCATATGCGCCGTCAAAATCCATTATCTGCTTCTGGCTTTTTGCCTTCTGGATAGCCAAATGCCTCACATAGGCTGAATCGACAGGTGTTTGCCTCATTTTTGCAGCAATCTCATAATCAAGTGATTTTATTGCACCTCTATAGTCAAAGTTTTCGAGCGCACTACGCCAATCCTGGGCATACAAAAGGTTGGCAAAAAGAACAAATAGTAAAATGAAACTTTTTTTCATGTCAAATTTTTAAATATAATGGGAGACACAATTAATAATAATGGCCAAAAGCAGAAGTACCAACTCTGCTTCGCCTCTTTTTGTATTGCTGAAATTGCTGAAATAAAAAGCTATCAATACGGCTGAAGGATATGCAATGATGGGCAAAAGCGGCGAAGCCGCACTGTCAAAACAGAGATACAGCGGCAACAATGTCACCAATGACAAAATTTGCATCTTCAGGACTCCCTGAACGAGTTTGCTTGCTGAACTTCTCATAACAAACATTGCAGATCTGCTTACAAGATATATGAGGTAGACGGCCATAAACAGAGCCGGCAAGACAAGCTGTCTCTCCATAAAGTGGACATCAATAATGCTCTCATAGAATTTCAGCAGATATATTCCGGCATCATCAAACTTCATCCAACGGAATACCAGCATATAAATATGAGGAAGTAAAAATCCTGCAATTGCCTTGACAAAAGATTTCAGACTGTCGGGAGCACCACTGAAAGGGATGAATACCAATGAAAATGGAACAAGCCATATTGAAGGGGCATAGAAGAGTGATGCCACAGACAAGAGCATAAATGCAGTGAATATCTGTTTTTCCGTCAAACAAAAGTGGGTCCAGATCAGTAACAGCAGTAAAATATAGACAGTTTTGAAGTGTACAAATGATGGAATTGATGAGACAATCAGCAGGAAAATAACCGATACAACCGGAAATTTCAGTGCAGAACTCCTTCGGAGCAGAAAATAGAGAGAAAAAAGAACTGCGCCAATAATGCCTGCTCCAAGCAAAATTGACACAGCCCTATTATCCGACAAAAAACCGGTATCCATACCGCTCATCAGAGGAATCCACTCCTGCGTCACACCCTTTACCGGAGCCAGAACAGCCACCAGCGTAAGGAGTGCCAGCACTACAATTGGAAGGACTCTATAAATGGGCGGTATCCTCATCGGCACTATTCGTATTTTAAAAGATCCATTCCTATATCTGACCTGTAATATTTGTTGGTATATAAAATTTTGTCAATTTCAGGATATACCTCATCCCTACTCTTTTCAATACCATTTTCGTTTACAGTTACCGCCAATACCCTACCGCCAGATGTTACCAGTTTACCATCTTTCATTGCAGTTCCCGCATGGAAAACCTTAATCTTGTCCGAAGGATTTGACGAGAAGAGATACTCTGATCCAAAGATCTCATATCCTTTGCCATAAGACTCCGGATAGCCACCTGATACACAAACAACAGTAAGTGCCCCATTTTCAGAGATCACAATCTTCTCTTCTGCCAATCTGCCTTTTGCGGCTGCAACAAGGTGAGACAACAGGTCAGAATCTATACGTGTCATAACAGCCTCGGTCTCAGGGTCTCCCATACGTACATTATATTCAATTACATAAGGATCGCCTGCACAGTTCATAAGGCCGATGAATATAAAGCCTTTGTAATCTATTCCATCCGCAGCAAGACCATCTACAGTAGGTTTGATGATTCTCTCTTCAACCTTTTTCATAAACTCAGCATCAGCAAATCCAACTGGAGAAACAGCACCCATACCGCCTGTATTCAAGCCCTTATCCCCTACACCTATACGTTTGTAATCCTTAGCCTCAGGCAAAATCAGATAATCCTTACCATCTGTAAGGACAAAGACTGACACCTCAATACCCTTGAGGAACTGCTCTATCACAACAGTATTTCCTGCCTTGCCGAATTTTCCGCCCAACATCTCACGCAAAGAGCTTTTTGCCTCCTCCAATGTCTCAGGAATAAGCACACCTTTACCGGCTGCAAGACCATCTGCTTTAAGTACATAAGGGGCCTCCAATGATTCAAGGAATTTGTCGGCTTCATCAATTGTTTGTGAAGTGAAGCTTCTGTATGCTGCGGTAGGCACATTATGACGGGTCATAAACGCCTTCGCAAAATCCTTGCTGCCTTCAAGCATAGCGCCCTCTTTTCCAGGACCTACCATCAGAACATCCTTCAACTTGTCATCGGCCGCAAAGAAGTTGCGTATACCATTTACAAGCGGATCCTCAGGTCCTACAACTACCAGTTCAATTCCATTTTCAAGGACTGCAGATTTGATTCCCTCAAAATCTGAAACGCTTCCCGACAGATTGGTTGCAATCTGCGCTGTTCCAGGATTACCAGGCAAACAAAACAATTCACTGCAATTACTGCTCTGCTTTACTCTCCAAGCAATAGCATGCTCCCTTCCTCCGGAGCCCAATACCAATACTTTCATATCTTAAAGTTCTATTTTTTTACATACCAGGCCCTTTTTCTTTATAGCCTCAAGCACCATTGGAAGAGCTACAAAAAGATTGGGGGCACATTTGATTGAATCGTGGAAAACTATTATATCACCGGCATCAATATGCGGAATGACATTATTGGCACAGGCCTCACCGGAGAGTGATCTGTTATAATCCCTACTGAGGATATTCCACATTATGGCATTATACCTCTCATTGAGTACCTTCGCCTGATTCGGACCTATACGTGCATAAGGTGGCCTGAAAAGGTTTGACTTTATCATATCACCGGCAATATCTATATCACGCACATAATCGCCGGTCTTCATTCCCCAGCCCTTGACATGGCTGTATGAATGGTTGCCAACAGCATGCCCTCTCCTCTTAACCTCCTCAAACAATTCGGGGAACAATTCCACATTTTTACCAATGCAGAAAAAGGTTGCCTTGGCATCGTATTTGTCAAGAAGATCGAGTACCCACGGGGTCACTTCAGGTCTTGGGCCATCATCAAAAGTCAAAAAAATACCCTCCTTTTCATCAGGAAAATTCCAGATGAATGTCGGGAAGAGTTTTTTAATGATTTTAGGCGGTCTGATCTTCATTTTGTAACGTTTGGATTGGCAAAAATAATAATAAAAATTAACTTTGCGGTTTATTGGATAAGGTTATATGCAACACTTTGTGAATATTTTTAAAATTCCTGCAGTCATACTCATGGCAACCCTTTTAATCTGCTGTCAGAAGGAGGGCGACATCATTCCCAAAAAGGAGTTTTCCGTTATTCTCAGCAAGATGTATCTGGCTGACCAGTATCTCGAATCAAAAGAGCGTTTAAGGGCCAAGACCGATACCCTTATCCTTTATGAGGGAATATTCAAAGCCCATGGCTATACCTTTGAGGATTACAGGAACTCCTTGAAAGCGTATCTTCAGGATGGGGATGCAATGTACAAGATACATATGAAGGCAAAGGAGCTGCTTGCAGACGAAAGAGCCCGCATTCAGAAACAGATTGCCCTGACAACCGGACTGGGTATTGACTGGTGGGCACTTGACACTATCAGAAACCGCCAAATGAACAATCTCTGGAAAGAGCCTTTCATCAGAAGTGTCAAATGGATAAGCATGCCCGACAAAATGGAGAGTTGGTCCTTTACAGATACAACACTATATGATTCACCACACAATTCGATCTGGTGGGAGAACAATGTCAAGCTGAATATCACAGGTAACAATGACACCCTCTATCCTATACTCACAAAAGATTATCTGATTGCACTTGAAAACAACAAGGTCAAGAGTGAAAAGAGAGAGAGAAGGGAAGCAGCAATGGAGCGTAGAGCCAAAGAGAAGAGTTCAAATGCTGCCAAAAGGCAAAAAGCAACTGAAAGCCACCTTAAAAACATCTCTAAAAAAGAGAAAAGATAATAGGGTTTATTCAGAATATTGAAAAACTATAGACCAATAAAGAGATAATATGAGAAAAATTGCAGCCAACTATATATTCCCTATCAACTCTGCCCCTATAAAGAACGGCTATGTAAAAGTTGATGACAACGGCACTGTAGTTGAAATTGGCCAACTTGACGGAGAGTGTGCAGATACAGAATTCTATAACGGCATCCTATGCCCAGGTTTCACCAATGCCCATTGCCATATAGAATTGTCGCACCTTAAAGGGCTCTTTAAGGAGGCTACCGGAATGAGCGGTTTCATTAACCAGATAAACGAACTACGTTCCTCTGCAGATGAGCCTGAGCGCAGGCGTGCCCTTGAAGAGCAGTTTGAGATCCTTTACAATGAGGGTACAAGCGCAATGGGTGATATAAGCAACTGCAGTGAGAGCTTTGATACAAAAGCCAAATCGCCGCTTATGACAAGGACATTTCTTGAGCTATTCGGCACATTACCCGAGGAGGCAGAAGAGGTAATTGCAAGCGGAAAGGCTCTTGAGGCGAAGGCCAATGAGTTTGGAATAAAAGCAGCCATTACCCCACACTCCTGCTATACAATGAGTCCGTTGCTCCTTGCCAGAGCTGCTCAGGAGGGATTAAAGAGCGGTTTTCTCTCTTATCACAGTCAGGAGAGTCAGGAAGAGGAAGATCTGATCATTTCTGGTACAGGTGCCTTGGCTGAGAATTACAAAGGCCGCAATCTGCCAACTCCCCCTGTAACAGGCAAACCTGCCCTTCTCTATTTTATTGAGAGGTTGAAAAGTTTTTCTCAAATACCTATAAAGGGAAGAATTATGCTTGTACACAATGTTGCTACAAACCAGGAGAGTATTGATGCAGCATTGGAGGCATTGGAAGAGTCGTTCTGGACAATCTGTCCTCTATCGAATATCTTCATTCACAGACAACTGCCACCACTTGATCTTATGCGCAAGAATAATCTTGCAATCTGTATTGGAACCGACAGTCTGTCAAGCAACAAGATTCTTTCAATGGTAGAGGAGATCAAGTGCCTGCACGCCAACTTCCCTCATATTGAGCTGAATGAGATTCTTACATGGGCTTGTTACAATGGTGCGAAGGCTATTGGTTTTGAATCTGTTTTAGGAAGTTTTGAACCAGGCAAGCGTCCAGGTGTTGTACTTGTTGACAACATTGATTGGGAGAACTTCAAACTTACAGAAAAGAGCAGATCAAGAAGACTTGTATAATCAGGCAGGAGACTGTCAGGAAAAAGAAGAGATATGTCAACTATTTTGTTTAACCATATAGTTTTTGGCCCTATAAAAAGCAGGAGATTGGGAAACTCCTTGGGAATGAACCTGCTTCCACGTTTTGGAAAATGGTGCAGCTTTGATTGCATATATTGCGAATGTGGCTGGAACAAGGATGGCAAAGAAGATACCCGACTGCCATCCAAAGAGGAGGTTTTTGAGGCACTTGAGACCAAATTGAAGGGGTTTGTATCTGAAGGCACACCTATTGACACAATTACATTCTCCGGCAATGGAGAGCCCACTTTACATCCTGATTTTGCAGAGATAATTGATTTCACACTGGCAATGAGGGAGAAATATTACCCGCAGGCAAAGGTCTCCGTACTTACCAATGCGAGTCAGCTTGGCAAGGAGAGCGTACGCAAAGCTCTTATGAAGGTAAACAACCCCATACTCAAGATAGACTCACCCATTGCGGAAATGGTTGAACTTATTGACAGGCCGAATGCTGCTTACTCTCTTGAAGAGACCATTTCCAATATAAAGCTGTTTGGTAATGATTTCATTCTGCAGACAATGTTTCTAAAGGGTGTGGTTGACGGAAAGGTCATTGACTGTACCAATCCTGAACACTGCAAGGCCTGGAGAGATCTTGTAAGGGAGCTCAAGCCACGTGAAATAATGATGTATACAATTGACCGTGAAACTCCTGCCCAAAATTTGCAGAAGGTTACAGTCGGCCAGATGACCGAAATTGCACAGCCACTCCTTGATGAGGGCTACAATATACAAATAAAAGGATAATATAATGAGGATAGTTATACAGCGCGTAACAGAGGCTAATGTTGTCATTGAAGGTAAGATCAATGGAGAGATAGGCAACGGAATGATGATACTTGTAGGCATTGAAGAGAGCGATTCCGATGATGATATAGCCTGGCTTACAAAAAAGGTTGTTAACCTGAGAATTTTTGACGATGAGAATGGGGTGATGAACCTCTCCATACTTGACAAAGGTGGAGATATACTGCTGATCAGCCAATTTACACTCCACGCATCAACTGCAAAAGGCAACAGGCCATCCTACATTAAAGCAGCCAAGCCTGACATCTCAATTCCAATATATGAAAAGTTCATTAAGAGCCTGGAGAGCGCTTTGGGCAAAAAGATTGCAACAGGAGTATTCGGAGCTGATATGAAGGTGTCACTTACCAATGATGGTCCCGTTACCATAATCATTGATTCAAAGCGCAAGGAGTAGCAGGCTTTCAACAGACTACACACTTGATTTACAAAACAGAAGAGAGAAGATATTATTAAAATATGAAAGAGTTACTGGACAAATACGGCTACACTCCCCAAATGGAGCAACTTGACAAACAACTGTCGGCAATACAGGCAAACCTTGACAACTGGGTTACCCCTGAAAATCTTGCGGCCTGTCTTGGATTTATGGATCTGACAACCCTAAACAGTTCCGATACAGAGGAGCGGGTTGCCTCATTTGCCAATAAGGTAAACAATTTCAAGAACCATTTTCCAGATTACCCAACACCCGCAGCTATCTGCGTCTATCCGAACCTTGGAGGTGTTGTCAGGAAAAATCTTACTGCTCCTGATGTGAATGTTGCTGTGGTAGCGGCAGTATTCCCCAATGCACAGAGTTTTCTTGAAGTAAAGGCCCTTGAATGTAAAATGGCAGTTGAAAATGGCGCAGATGAGGTTGATATTGTTCTTGCACTCAACTCATTCCTTGCCGGCAACCTTGAAAAAGCTGCCGATGAGATAAGGACAATCAAGGGAATTATAGGTAAAAAACATTTGAAAGTAATTCTTGAGACAGGAGCATTGGCCACTCCTGAAAAGATAGCTGCAGCATCTTTCCTTGCAATGGAAGCCGGTGCTGACTTCATAAAGACATCCACCGGAAAACAGGAGCCGGCCGCTACACCTATGGCAGCGATTGTCATGTGTGAGTGCATAAAGGCATACCACGAAAAAACCGGCAAGATGATAGGATTCAAGCCTGCCGGAGGTATGGTTGCTGCAAAAGATGCCATCTGCTACTATGCCATAGTTGATACCATTCTTGGCAAAGATTGGCTTAATAAGGAGTATTTCCGATTGGGAGCCAGCCGTTTGGCCAACAATCTGCTTGGCGAACTTGAGCAGAAGACAGTAAGTTACTATTAGGAAATTGCTTGGCTATAGGGGCCACTATTGTTCCAAGGCCTTTTCTATAAGTTCCAGAAGAGCGTTCACATCACCTGATTTATAGCCTACAGATGAGTGGATAAGTTTACCGTCTTTTCCAAAAAGATAGGCGCGCGGAATACTCTGCTGCGCGAATTGGGAATAGGCTTTGCGTTCCGGATCCGGATATAGTGGGAACGTGAAGCCCTTTTTTTCGTTGTATTTTGCAAGTTGTTCATCTGTATGCTCCCTGCCAATAACAATGAACACAAACTCCTTATTGTCCTTATATTTTGGCCACATGAACTTTTGCATATCCGCCAATTCAACCTGACAAGGGCCACACCATGTTGCGAAGAGTGAGACAAGCACCACTTTGCCTTTCAATTCAGCAGATTTTACTTTTCCATATACCGAGGATTCCAAAACAAACTCCGGCATAGGATCACCCGCTTTCAGCTCTTTGGCCTGTTCTCCATCATTTTGTTGCCCATAGAGATTTCCTGCAAACAAAAATGCAAAAAGGGCACATAAAACAAAAACGCTTTTTTTCATTCTTTTGATTGTTTGATTAATGACTGATTCAGGTCACTAATTTAGCGATTTTTATCCAATATACCCTTTTCTGCAAAACTATTTTACCTGAACCTGTTCAACAGGCTCTTCAAGTACCGCATCCAGAGGAGTGAATTTATACTCTACAGAATCAAAATCAATTGATCTCAAATCGATGCATCTTATGGTACTGTTATATGTTGTCCTGTAATAGAGCTTCAACTCCTTGAGATCAGAAACCGCTGTACAAGGGGTAGCGCTCGGCACATCAGGTGCCTCTCCCAACGGATGCTCCACTCCTATCGGTATATCAAAATTATTCAGAATATGGAAAGCCTGCAACACAGTGAGGTAGGAGCTCTTCAGTTGTGGGGCTGTTGCCTTGAAATAGGCAATCCTCACAAATCGGGAAGGTGAGGTCATATCACCAGGCAATCCCAAAGCCGCAGATCCGCCACTTATTGGTGAGATTTCAAAATCACCCCATTTCTGATTCTTGGCTGCACCAGGGTAGAGATTTATATAATTGCTCAAATTCGACAAATGCCAGCTGAATTCAGGGCTATTGGTTAATACTCCCACAGGATTCTCATAAAAACGGGCCTCACCTCCTATAAATTCAAGAACGACCTGACGGCCACAAGGTTCACCTATTCTCCAATGAACCGTTGAAGAGTCTCCACCAACATCTATTGAAACTACTATAACATCTTTCAAAGCCTCCTTGACCTCATCAATTGTTGCAAAGGAAGCCAATACCCAACTCACAAACTGCATATCTGCCAGCGTACTTTTGCTATTGCGCTGATCATACGCGGCATACTTGCCAAAATTTGGAAAGTAAAAGAGTCCGGCCTGGAGCCCCTTTTCATTTATCCCCTCAATAATGAACTCCTTTTGCTGCGGAGCAATTCCCACAACGCCATATTTTGCACTGAATTCAAGACCATTCCTGCCTTGTGGAGTGTAAGAGACAATTCTCTCCCCTCTTGGTATTGCAACATAACCATACGGGACATAAGGTCCGGCCCACTCCATTGTCCTTGCCATAACATAGCCGCCATCCTTTGCCTTCAGGCCTATACCGGTACATGCAACCCCACTGAATACTGCCTCACTGCCACCTTGTACCGCTTGTGCATTCGCTTCTGCAGTAACTGTCATTCCAGCTGCCAGAACTGCTCCAAACAATATTTTTTTTGTTTTCATCCCTTTATCAATAAAATATTTATCCCGACAGATGGAATTCAGGTCCAACTGTCGGGATAAAAACATTTATTGTAAAGAATTGTTCAGATACAAAAGATGTACTACCTCAATGTAGCTCCGAACTTATCTTGGAAACTCTTTAAAAGTTTTGCCATAATTGCCTCTACAGCCTTATCTGTAAGGGTCTTCTCAAGATCCTGCAATACAAAGTTGATTGCATACTGCTTCTTTCCTTCTGGAATTTTATCTCCGGTATATACATCAAACAGATTCACTGCCTTAAGGAGCTTTTTCTCTGCCGCAAAGGCAGCTTTTCTCAAATCAGCAAATGATACCTCCTTGTCAAGCAGAAGTGCCAAATCTCTCTTAACCTCCGGATACTTAGGCAGCTCTTTATACTGTACTTTATTCTTTTTGATAAGTTTCAACAACACATTCCAGCTAATCTCTGCAGCATATACCTGTTGCTTTATTCCAAACTGTTTCAAACGTGCTGGAGCTATTGTACCCAATACTGCAAGCTGCTTGCCATTTACACTATAAGAAAGACCCTCAGAGAAGAGGTCTGCAGGGGCAAGAGTATACTCAAGATTTGCAATATCAACTCCAAACTTCCTTAGAAGAAGCTCAACATAACCCTTTATTGCAAAATAGTTTCCAGCAACCGTTCTGTTTCTCCATGATTGCACACCGTTTCCGGTTATAAAAATTGAAAATCTTGGCTCCTCCGAGTACTTTTTCAATTCCAAATTCTTACGTAACGGAGCTCCATGCACATTAAATTCAGGCTCCTTGTAGTTTTCAGGCTGGGTATAATCTGCATTATACGAATAGACATTACCATACTCAAACAATTTGAGATCAGGCATCTGTCTGTTAACATTATAGGCAATAACCTCAAGTCCATTCAAAAGAAGAGTCTGGCGCATACAGTTCAAATCAGAACTTAGAGGATTCATTACCATAGCGCAATTTGACTGCGGATAGGTTTTAAGTTGTGCATAATAGTCACTCTTTGTAAGAGAGTTGTTCATCATCTCCATAAATCCGTTTGAGGCCATGAACTCAGATGCAAGCACCTTGACCCTCTCAGGATCCGGTTTTGGAGTTGCATTGATTGAAGCCTTGACATTGGAAGGCAACTCAATATTGTTGTAGCCGTATATTCTCAATACATCCTCAACAACATCACACTCCCTGTAAACATCAACTCTGTATGTAGGCACCTTGACTACAGCACCTTCGGCACTCTCTGAAACGAACTCCATATCAAGATACTCAAGTATCCTGCGAATGGTCTCAGCTCCTATCTCTTTACCGATCAAGCGCTCCATACGTTTATAATCAAGCTCCACCACCTTCTTCTCAACCGGCTGCGATACAACGTCAATTATATCTCCTGTTATTTCTCCACCTGCAATCTCTTTGATAAGCATGGCAGCTCTCTTTATTGCATACTCAGTAACCATAGGATCGCAACCGCGCTCGTAACGGAACGATGCATCAGTCTTCAAGGTATGTCGTTTAGAGGTTTTCCTTACGTACACCGGATTGAAATATGCGCTCTCAAGGAAGACATTTACGGTATCCATTGTTACACCGCTCTTCTCCCCACCAAATACTCCGGCAATACACATTGGCTCCTCTGTATTGCAAATCATAAGATCTTTGTCGTCAAGTTCCCTCTCAACGCCATCCAATGTTATGAACTTGGTGCCCTTTGGACAAAAATCAACAATAACCTTGTTGCCGGTTATCATATCAGCATCAAATGCATGCATAGGCTGGCCCATCTCCTGCATAATGAAGTTTGTGATATCAACCACAGAGTTGATAGGTCTCTGACCTACAGCAACAAGTTTGGCTTTCAACCAGTCAGGAGACTCCGTAACCTTTACACCTCTGATTGTAAGACCTGTATATCTTGGGGCAGCCTCTTTTGCCCTAACCTCAATATCAATGGCATTTCCGTCAGGATTATCAGATTTGAAATCCGCTACCGAAGGAAGAGTCATTTGACCGCCCATGTTGTTCAACTTCAAATAGGCACTCAAATCCCTTGCAACTCCAATGTGTGATGCAGCATCAACCCTATTTGGAGTCAAACCTATTGTGAATACAATATCACTCTTAATGTTAAGATAATCCTTTGCAGGAGTTCCAGGCACCGCTGCAGGATCAAGAACCATAATTCCCTCATGGTTATGGCCTATACCCAATTCATCTTCAGCACACAACATTCCAAAGCTTTCAACGCCACGTATCTTTGATTTCTTTATTTTAATCTCTTCGCCATTGCTGAAGGTAAGCTTTGTATTCAAGGTTGCCAACATCACTTTTTGACCGGCAGCCACATTAGGAGCACCACATACAATTTGTATAGGGTCACCCTCTCCAGTATTCACTTTTGTAACATGGAGATGGTCTGAATCGGGATGTTCATTGCACTCGAGAACTTCAGCCACAATAACACCTGCCAATCCACCGGGAACCTCCTCCCTCACTTCACAACCCTCAACTTCCAAACCAATGGAATTGAGTATTGTCTCAACTTCAGCCGGAGCAAGGTCAAAACCAACATACTCCTTAAGCCAATTGTACGAAATATCCATATCTGTAAATAATTATTTGATTATCAATTATTGAAGAGCGAAGCTACAAACTCCTTCTTGTCAAAAACCTGTAAATCCTCAATCTTCTCTCCAACTCCTATGAACTTGACAGGAATCTGGAACTGGTCAGCAATACCTATCACAACGCCACCCTTAGCTGTACCATCGAGTTTCGTAACAGCCAAAGCCGTAACATCGGTGGCCTTTGTAAACTCCTTTGCCTGCTGGTATGCATTCTGACCGGTAGAGCCATCAAGGACCAACAATACTTCATGAGGAGCATCCGGAACAACCTTACGCATAACGTTTCTAATTTTAGTAAGCTCGTTCATCAGATTTATCTTATTGTGCAACCTACCGGCAGTATCTATCAGTACAACATCTGCATCCTGCGCAACAGCAGATTTGAGTGTATCATAAGCGACTGAAGCCGGATCAGAACCCATACCTTGTTTTACGATCGGAACACCAGCCCTCTCGCTCCATATTACCAACTGCTCTACAGCTGCTGCCCTAAATGTGTCAGCTGCACCCAAAACCACCTTCTTGCCTGAGTTCTTTAGCCTCAAAGCCAATTTTCCAATTGTTGTAGTTTTGCCTACGCCATTCACACCCACTACCATTATGACATAAGGCTTTTTTGAAAAGTCAAAGACAGGCTTCTGCAGATCTGTATCCTCATCCTTGATGTCCAAAAGTTTCTCTATCTCTTCCCTCAGAATCGAATAGAGCTCCTGCGTATTCATGAACTTGTCCCTTGCCACACGTTCTTCAAGGCTCTCAATTATTTTAAGTGTGGTTTCAACACCTATATCGGACGCTATAAGAGCCTCCTCGATACCATCGAGGACATCATCATCTACCTTTGATTTTCCGACGATAGCACGCGATATTTTCTCAAAAATACCAGTTTTAGTCTTCTGAAGACCCTGATCCAAAGATGCTTTTTCCTCTTTGCTCTTTTTACCGAACAGTCCAAAAAATGCCATAATGAGTAAGTTTGTTTAGTAACTTGCAAATATAGGAAATTTCCGCAAAGAAGAGAAATAGCAGCAAGCGATATGAAAGAAAAAGATTGGTTTAGGTAGAAATGAAAAATAGGGTAACCCAAATCATGGATTACCCTATTCATCTATCATCAAACGCAAATTATTTCTTTGCGAAAAAGTCTTTTACAAGAGCTGTTGGAACCATCTCTTCATTAAATACATACGCACCGGTCTTATCAGATTTAACCATGCGGATACATTTTACAAAATTTCTCAATTGTGATTTATCACCACTAAAGGTAGCTACCGCTTTCTTTGCCATTTCTGAAAATTTTTAATTGTTATTTAATCTCGCGGTGCAAAGTAACCTTCTTCAAATAAGGGTTATACTTTTTACGCTCTAATCTTTGTGTTGTATTCTTTTTATTTTTAGTGGTAATATACCTTGACATGCCTGGTACACCACTTTCTCTTTGTTCTGTACACTCAAGAATTACTTGAACTCTATTACCTTTCTTTGCCATATCCTAATATATTACACTAAATTGATTAAACCTTTCTCAGAAGCAGACTTCAATGAAGCAGCCAAACCATTCTTGCTGATATTTCTGATACCGGCAGCTGTAACTCTCAATGTAACAAATCTCTTCTCTTCCTCCAACCAGAACTTTTTAGTTCTTAGGTTAAGGGCAAACTCACGCTTTGTGCGACGCTTTGAATGGGAAACATTGTTTCCAATCATTCTTCTTTTACCTGTAATTTGACAAATCTTTGCCATTTTTATATTGCGATTTTATAATTATTCAAAATTTAGGGTGCAAATATCACTCTTTTTTTTCTAATATACAAATGTTTTGCTATACAAACTTAAACAATCTGCTCCATCTTATATTTGATGGGAAAGACTCATACTTATCTGTAGAGAACCAGAGCATTACCGGCTTTCCTACTATATGGTCTTCAGGAACGAACCCCCAATAACGGGAATCAAGGGAATGATGTCTGTTGTCACCCATCATGAAGTAGTAATCCTGCTTGAAAGTATAGGTGTCACTCTTCTCTCCATTAATGAAAATCACTCCATCTTTAACCTCCAGAATGTTGTTTTCATAAGTTGAGATTATTCTCTCATACAATGGAAGGTTCTCAAGGTCCAATTTTACCGAAGCACCCTTGGCCGGAATCCAAAGTGGTCCATAATTATCTCTGGTCCATTTGAAATTCTCAGCAAACGGGAAGAGTAGAATTGGAGAATCCGGATAATCCGGAGGATAAACATCTATATTCTCCCTGATCTCAGCAACTATACCCAACTCCCTGACCTTTTCAAGTTCACCTTTGGTTAAGGTCATCTCGGGATAACCCGGAAGAGAAGAGTCGAAATATACCTCCTGAGGTGTAAGTCCAATCTCTTTAAGAACTTTTGTATTAATGGCTGAACCATTTGTATAAACGGTATAGGTACTCTGTATTCCTTCAAAGGCAAATTGCGCCTCTCCGTTGACATATACATTACCGTTGACTACACTTAAAGTATCACCTGCAACAGCTACGCACCTTTTTACGTAATTGTCTTTTTTGTCATTCGGTCTCACAACTATAGGTCCATACATCTTTTGTGTGTATACCCTGTTATTGTTGTTCATCCTTACAATCTGATAGTAATCATCTTGTGGCAACGCTTTAAGCACTGTATCTCCATGAGGAAATCCAAATACCACTATATCATCCCTTTTTACTTCAGAAAATCCTTTGAGTCTTCTGTAATCATTCTTTATGATCTGAGAATATGATTCTCCACCAGTAAAGGGCATAACATTATGCACCAAAGGAAATGATACTGGAGTTTCGGGCACTTTCGGGCCATAGGCCACTTTACTTACAAACAAATAATCTCCAACGAGAAGTGTCTTTTCCATTGATCCTGTGGGAATGGTATAGGCCTCAATAAAGAACATTCTTATGAACGTTGCCGCTACCAATGCGAAAATCAACGCATCTACCCACTCCAACAATGGATTTAACTTTCCATCTTTAGATTTCTTTCTCCAGAAGGCCCATTTCACCTTTTTAGATACATAGATATCGAAAATTACCGCAAGGCCTATCAGCCACCAGAAATTTCCCAACCAAATAACCCACAAAAGGTAAAGACCGCCCCAAATGGAAAATTTGAACCACTTGTTATGTAAGAAACCCAAATTCAATTGAAATCCCTATTTACTTTACAGAATTGATAATTGCCTCAAAAGCTTGAGGATTATTCATGGCTAGATCTGCAAGAACTTTACGGTTAAGACCTACATTGCTCTTAGCCAATTTTCCTATAAATTGAGAATAATTCATACCGTGAGCGCGAGCTGCAGCATTGATTCTCTGAATCCACAACGCACGGAAATATCTTTTTTTGGTCTTACGGTCTCTGTAAGCGTAAGTTAAACCTTTTTCATAAGTATTTTTGGCAACTGTCCAAACATTTGCTCTTGCCAAAAAGTTACCTTTAGTCTGTTTTAGAATTTTTTTGCGGCGAGCTCTTGAAGCTACCGAATTTACCGATCTTGGCATACTTTTAATTTTTTATGAAAGCCAGCGTTCTTCCCTTTAAGAAACTTTTCTGCTGGACATCCGGTTAATAAATAATAAATTTAAGCTAAAATCAAAGCCTTTACTCTTTTTTCATCTGCTTTTGTTACAATAGCAGAGTAAGTAAGATTTCTTTTTTGCTTAGTAGTTTTTTTAGTCAAAATGTGACTTTTGAAAGCGTGCTTTCTTTTAATTTTACCCGACCCGGTAAGCTCGAAACGCTTTTTAGCACCGGCATTGGTTTTCATCTTAGGCATTGCTTAAATATATTTTATGGTTAGTAAAAAATTATTTCTTTTTATTTGGGGCAATCATCATAATCATCCTCTTGCCCTCAAGACGAGGCATCTGCTCTGCTTTACCGCAATCCTCCAATTCAACTGCAAATCTCAACAAAAGTTTCTCACCTTGCTCAGAGAAAAGAATTGAACGTCCCTTAAAGAAGACATAAGCTTTGACCTTAAAGCCGTCAGCCAAAAACTCCTTGGCATGCTTCAATTTAAACTGGAAATCATGCTCATCTGTTTGAGGGCCAAATCTGATCTCTTTTATAACCACCTTGCTAGCATTGGCTTTCATCTCCTTTGCCTTCTTTTTCTGCTGGTATAAAAACTTTTGGTAATCAATTATTTTACATACCGGTGGATCTGCATTAGGAGAAATTTCCACCAAATCCAGCTCTTGTTCAACTGCCATTCTAAGAGCATCTGCAAGCGAATATATACCCTGCTCAGGTACATTTTCACCAACGACTCTTACCTGTGGTGACCTGATCTCTTCATTGATACGAGGGCCGTCATCCTTCTTGTTCTGACCGTTAGCCGGTTTCACGCCCTTGTTCATAAAAGGGGCAGACGACGTATTTGTTTTCTTTACAAAGCCCCCTGGGCGTGGTTTAAATGGTGTTGCGATAAAATTATCCTCCTAAATTTATTAGTTATTACTCAATTGTTTTTCAATTTCTTCCTTAATATAAGCAGCAAAAGCATCTATGGCCATTACGCCAAGATCCTCACCACCCTGTTTTCTCACGGAAACCATGTCTTGGGAAGCCTCTTTCTCACCTACAATAAGTTGATAAGGCATTCTCTTCAACTCGTTCTCCCTGATTTTCTTGCCGATAGTTTCGTTACGATCGTCAATTGAGGCGCGAATATCGCAATTATTCAGCAAATTACAAACTTTTTTTGCAAATTCATTATATTTTTCACTCACTGGCAATACGACAACCTGATCAGGAGCCAACCACAACGGCAATTTACCGCCTGTATGCTCAAGAAGAACTGCCACAAATCTCTCCATTGAGCCGAACGGAGCCCTATGGATCATAATAGGACGGTATTTCTTGTCATCTGCACCTGTATACTCAAGGTCAAAACGCTCAGGAAGGTTATAGTCTACCTGAATGGTACCCAACTGCCACTTTCTTCCAATGGCATCCTTGACCATGAAATCAAGTTTAGGGCCATAGAAAGCAGCCTCACCATACTCAACAACTGTATTCAATCCCTTCTCCTTTGCAGCCTCTATAATTGCGCTCTCCGCTCTCTCCCAATTCTCATCTGTACCAATATATTTTTCCCTGTTGTTAGGATCTCTCAAAGATACCTGGGCAGTATACTGGTCAAAGTTAAGAGTCTTGAATATATATAGCACAATATCAATAACCTTACAGAACTCCTCTTTCAACTGGTCAGGCCTTACAAACAGATGGGCGTCATCCTGGGTAAATCCGCGTACACGGGTCAAACCATGCAACTCACCGCTCTGCTCATATCTGTAAACTGTACCGAACTCTGCAAAACGCAAAGGCAGATCCTTGTACGAACGTGGTTTTGTCTTGTATATCTCACAGTGGTGAGGACAGTTCATAGGTTTCAAAAGGAACTCCTCTCCCTCCTGAGGTGTTGTTATAGGTCTGAATGAATCTGCTCCGTACTTTGCATAGTGGCCCGAAGTCACATAAAGCTCTTTCTGACCAATATGAGGAGTAATTACAGGAAGATAACCATGCTGCTTCTGCACACTCTTAAGGAAATTCTCAAGTTTTTCACGTAAGGCAGCACCTCTTGGCAACCACAATGGAAGTCCCTGGCCTACTCTCTGAGAGAAAGCAAACAACTCCAACTCCTTGCCCAATTTTCTGTGGTCACGTTTTTTGGCCTCCTCCAACATCTGAAGATACTCATCCAACATCGACTTCTTAGGGAAAGTTACACCATATATACGTGTAAGCATCTTATTTTTCTCATTTCCTCTCCAGTAGGCACCTGCTATGGATGTAAGCTTGACAGCCTTAATAACAGAAGTGTCAACCAAGTGAGGACCACGGCACAAATCAGTAAAGTTACCGTTTGTATAGAATGTTATTGTACCATCCTCCAGATCCTTGATAAGATCACATTTGTACTCATCACCCTTCTGGGTATAAGTAGCCATCGCCTCCTCTTTTGAGATATCCTTTCTGACAAAGGTCTCCTTAGTACGGGCCAACTCAACCATCTTCTCCTCAATCTTTTTAAGGTCTGCCTCAGTAATGGTCTTGTCTCCAAGATCCACATCATAGTAGAATCCTGTTTCAATAGCCGGTCCGATACCAAATTTTATACCAGGGAACAATGCCTCCAAAGCCTCAGCCATAAGGTGTGATGATGAATGCCAGAAGGTCTTCTTAGCCTCTGCATCCTCCCATTTGTGCAATTTGATGGAAGCATCTGAATTGATAGGTCTCAACAAATCATAAATTTCGTTGTCAACAGAAACAGCCAATACGTCGGAAGCAAGTCTAGGACTTATGCTTTTGGCTATCTCCAAGCCGTTTACGCCAGCCTCATATTGGCGTACACTGCCATCAGGAAATGTAATGTTAATCATATTATATCTATTGTCTTATTTTTCAGATAATCGTGCAAAGGTATAAATTTTTAATCAATTTGATAAAACTATTTTCTATCTTTGTAGCCTGTATAAATATATGTATGTTATGGAAAATGTAAACAAATGGCAATCAGCCGCTCTTAACGGACTATTACTATCGGTGGTAACCATAGTCTATTCACTAATCAGCACGATCTTCAATCCGGGCTCTTTTGTAACTATTGTATTGTGGACTGTAAAATTCGGGGCATGCATATATCTCCTTTACTACTTCATGAAACAATACTCAAGTCAGTTTGAGACCATCTCCTATGGAGAGTCATTCAGATACGGTTCACTCATCTCTGTATTTTCATCAATAGTATGTTCGTGTTTTGCATTCTTGAGCATTACGTTCATTTTTCCGGAGCAGTTGGACCAGTCATTGGCAGCCATGCAGTCTGTAATTGAAAACGGCAACTACAATGATGAGCAGATTGACGCAATAAACCAGGTATCAGGCAAACTTCCTCAGATTATGCTATTCTGGAGTCTGTTCTATTACTCTGTTTTCGGCATCATTGTTTCAGCTATCGTAGCAAATTACACTAAAAAGACAAACCCATTCGCAGGAGAAGAAAATACAATTCAGTAATGGATATATCAGTAGTAATATCTCTCTATAATGAAGAGGAATCCCTTCAGGAGCTTACGGACGGTATCCGCTCCGTAATTGAAAAGATGGGGGTCACCTATGAAATTATAATGGTAAATGACGGCAGTACAGACTCTTCATGGAAAAAGATCAAGGAGCTGTCGGGAAGCAACAATAATATAAAGGGCATCTGTTTCAGAAGGAACTATGGAAAATCAGCGGCCCTGTATTGCGGTTTTGAAGCGGCGCAAGGAGAGGTTGTGATTACAATGGATGCTGACCTGCAGGATGATCCGAACGAAATTCCTGAATTGTTCCGGATGATCAAAGAGGATGGCTATGATCTTGTAAGCGGATGGAAAAAGAAGAGGCTTGACAATAAATTGTCAAAAAATTTACCTTCAAAGATATACAATGCAACGGCACGCAAGGTAACAGGCATAAAACTGCATGACATGAACTGTGGCCTCAAGGCATACAGGAACGAGGTAGTCAAAAATATTGAGGTTTACGGAGAGATGCACAGATATATCCCTTACCTCGCCAAAAATGCAGGATTCAGCAATATTGGAGAGAAGGTTGTGCAGCATCATGTACGTAAATTCGGAAAAAGCAAGTTTGGCCTCGACAGATTTGTAAACGGTTACCTTGACCTGATAAGTCTATGGTTTCTCTCCAGATTCGGCAAGAAACCGATGCATTTCTTCGGGCTTGTTGGTTCCTTTACATTCCTTATCGGCTTTGTAATTACAATATGGTTGATTATAGAAAAGATTGTATGTCAGGCTCAAGGTCTCAAATTCAGAGCAGTTACTGACCAACCGCTATTCTATCTTGCATTAGTTGCCCTCATTATAGGAGTGCAGCTCTTCCTTACAGGCTTTCTCGCAGAACTTGTAAGCCGTAATGCAACCGAAAGGAACTCATACCATATTAGAGAAAGAATCTGACAAGCTACTTACAACTGAATAAAAGAAGGAGTGACTAGACTAAGTCCTGCATTGAGATCCTCATACCCGTATACACGAAAGGAGATGGCCAAGAAGAATCCGGCCATCTCCTTTCGTCTTTTCAATTGCTATAAATTATCTCATCTGAAGAGCCTCACCGATTGCGGCAGAATCCAATATTCGCTGGTTTGAACTGCCTCTGAACTGAAGGTCTTCGTCTTTCAAAGAGTCGATGAAAGGGCCGTCGACCAGTACATCAACCGACTGTAGAAGTCGGAGTTTGTCGGGATCAGCCTCATTAATGAGTGATTCAATTGTATATCCTGTGTAACACCAGATTGTCTTGCCGCACCTGCTCTTGATCAATTGGGCCAATTCGGCAAAAGCTTTTGCCTGAAAAAATGGATCACCACCAGAGAATGTTACATTCCATGGTGAAGAGCTGACCCTCTCAAGCAATTCTGCAACGGTCATAGGTTTTCCGTTTGCAATGTTCCATGACTGAGGATTATGGCACCCAGGGCATCCGTGGCTACATCCTGCACAATAAATTGAAAGACGGAAGCCGGGGCCGTCAACCACAGTTCCGTCTATTATATCAATAATGCTTATCTTCAACTCCTCCATACTTTCATTGGAATTTCCCTCTACTCTACTTATGCACAACACGGTCATTCAGCTCCGCAAGTTTGGCCCTGTTCCAGCGTTCAGTTGTTCCAACAAGATACCCCGTAATTCTCTGTAGCTTGTCTATTGCCTCACTTCCGCATTTCGGACAACACTTCATCTCCTTCTGAGCATTCTCATATCCGCAATCCATACACCTGTTCCTGTTGTGGTTTACGGAGCCATAGCCAATGTCATATTTGTCCATCAAATCCACAATATTCATTATGGCCTCAGGATTATGTGTTGCATCACCGTCAATCTCAACATAGAAAATATGTCCGCCACCTGTGAGTTTGTGGTACGGAGCCTCTATCTCGGCCTTGTGCTGTGGAGAGCACTTGTAGTATACCGGAATATGGTTTGAATTTGTATAATAATCCTTATCAGTCACTCCTGGAATAATACCAAAATCCTTCTTGTCCTTTCTTGTAAACCTTCCCGACAAACCCTCTGCAGGAGTGGCCAGAACACTATAATTATGGCCATATCTTGTAGAGAAATCCATAACTCTGTCTCTCATATAACCAACTATTTTCAAACCCAGCTCCTGAGCTTTCTCATCCTCTCCATGATGTTTGCCTACAAGCGCAATAAGGGTCTCGGCCAAACCTATAAAACCTATACCAAGTGTGCCCTGGTTGATTACCGGCTCTATTGTATCTGTAGGTTTGAGTCTCTCTGATCCGTTCCAAAGTGCCGACATCAATAGAGGGAACTGTTTGGCCAATGCCGTTTTCTGAAAACAGAATCGCTCATGAAGCTGTTTGGCCGCCAGCTCAAGGGTTGAATCAAGTTTGCTCATGAAGAGGTTAATCCTCTGTTCCTGATTGTCTGTTGCCAACATGCTCTCAATGGCAAGTTTCACTATATTGATTGTTGTGAAGGAGAGGTTTCCCCTGCCTATTGAAGTCTTTTCTCCAAACCTGTTCTCAAAAACCCTCGTACGGCATCCCATTGTGGCCACCTCATATTTATATCGCTGCGGATCATCTTCTCGCCACTGCTCATGGTAGTTGTATGATGCATCAAGATTTACAAAATTAGGGAAGAATCTCTTTGCACTCACCATGCAGGCAAACTTGTATAGGTCATAGTTCTTGTCAGTCGGCAAATAACTTATTCCACGCTTTTTCTTCCATATCTGGATTGGGAATATTGCCGTAGAGCCATTACCTACACCATGGTAGGTGGTATGAAGAAGTTCCCTTATTATACAGCGTCCCTCTGCCGAAGTATCTGTACCATAATTTATAGAGCTGAAAACCACCTGATTTCCACCTCGTGAGTGAATGGTATTCATATTATGCACAAATGCCTCCATTGCCTGATGGACTCTCTGGGCAGTCCTGTTGATGGCATGCTGCAATACTCGCTCTTCTCCTTTATAAGGCTCCCTGACTCTATTCCCGTCGTGGTCTGTACCGTCAAGATTCCTAATAATATAATCATCTATTTTCACATCATATAAATGTGAATAATCCTCTCCCGACAGCTTTTCGATAATCTTTACCTCCTCAACAAAACTGCTTCTCACATAGGGTGCCAGATAGTAATCAAAAGCTGGAATTGCCTGCCCGCCATGCATCTCATTCTGGGCAGTCTCCATTGATATACAGCATAAGATACTTGCCGTCTCAATCCTTTTGGCCGGACGTGACTCACAATGGCCGGTACTCAATCCGCCATTCAATATCTTGTCCATAGGATGTTGCACACATGTAAGGCTCTTTGTAGGGTAATAATCCTTGTCGTGAATATGTATATAATTGTGATTCACCGCATCTTGCACATCATCAGAAAGAAGATAATCATCAACAAACGGTTTGGTAGACTCACTTGCAAACTTCATCATCATTCCTGCAGGAGTATCTGCATTCATATTGGCATTCTCACGGGTAACATCATTCGACTTTGTCTCAATGATTTCAAGGAACATACTGCGAGTCTTGGCCTTACGTGCAACAGTCCTTTTGTTCCTGTAAGCAATATAGAGTCGTGCAACTTCCTTGCGGGGGCTCTTCATAAGCTCAAACTCAACAAGATCCTGAATCTCCTCCACATGCATCTGTTCCCTGCCCCTGCATGCAATTCTGTCAGTAATCTTTTTGATAAGTTCCTCATCCTCTCCCTCTTCGCTATGCAACATAGCCTTACGGATTGCAGCAGCAATCTTGGCCTCATTGAAACCTACAATACGGCCATCTCTCTTAATAACAGTCTGTATCATATACCGTATATCATTAAATAATCTTGCGGAATACCACTATCTCTGATTTATCAAAGATTTACCAGGCTCTATAACCCGAAAGCCCGATAGTATACTGTTCCGGCAGGTCTTCTGGCTCGTTCCTCCCCTTGATGCCTTCTCGTTCCTTGCAGAACAATGGCCATTGAAAATCAACGGGACACTACGGAACTCACAGCAGCGGCGTCTGCTCAGGATTCACACCTGATTCCCTATTAACCTGTCACTACGGAGAGTAATGACAGATACCGTTTCATGACAAAGTTAACAAATAATATTATAAAAAATAAGGGAAACACTAATAAATGTTCCCCTTATTGACTTTACGGCTTGAATTTAAGCTATTCCATACAATTAGCCCTCAAAATATCCCGAAGAAATTTTTGAAAACTCCTCCTCTGTAATTATCACACAATTGCCACAGAAAGAGGCTCCCATCTCTATGCAAATTTTGTTTGTCTTGAGATTGCCTGTAAAATTCGCTGTGCTCTTCAAGGTAATTGCATCTCTTGAGCAGAATTCGCCCTCAATATTTCCCCATATATCGGCACATGCACAAATTATATTTCCCCTTACTACGGCACCCTCTCCCACAACCAGTTTTCCACTGGTAACCATATCTCCCTCAAAATTACCGTCAATTCTCATATCAGATTTTGATACAAGACTTCCTTTTACCTCAGTACCCGCAGATATGCGGCTCACTTCATTTATTGAAGGAGAAACATCGTGCTTAGCCATAATTCAATATTTTAAAGTTAAAAATATATTTTCTACTGGACTCCATACGGTATGCCTACATATGTATAGCCTCACCGTGAACAGCTGCAGCCGCCTCCATAATTCCCTCACTCATAGTAGGATGCGGATGAATTGCCTTAATTATATCCTTAGCGGTAGCACCTACTTTCCTTGCAAGTACTATGCCTGAAAGCATCTCTGTAACATTAGCTCCAATAAGATGTGCTCCCAAAATCTTGTCGGTCTGCTCATCAATAATAAGTTTTACAAAGCCATCCTTTTCTCCTGCAGTGGTAGCCTTACCACTTGCGGTGAATGGGAATTTGCCCACTTTGTAAGCTATTCCAGCCTCTTTAACCCTCTTCTCAGTCATTCCAACCGATGCAATTTCAGGTGAGGTATAGGTTGCGCCAGGGATATTTGAATAATCTACAGGTTCAACATCAAGACCTGCAATCTTCTCAACAGCTGCAATACCCTCAGCTGATGCAACGTGTGCCAATGCCGGAGTAGGGATAATGTCGCCTATCGCATAGATACCCTCTACACTTGACTTGTAGAACTGGTCTACCACAACTTTGCCCCTATTCATCTCAACGCCCAACTCTTCAAGGCCAAGTCCCTGTGTATTAGGAATAACACCAACAGCAGACAATACTCTGTCAACCACAATCTCCTCAACACCTTTCTTTGTCTCTACAGTAAGTTTACATCCTTCTCCTGCTGTATCAATGGCCTTTACACCAGATGATACCATAACCTTTATTCCCATCTTGCGGAAACTGCGGCTAAGCTGAGCAGCAACGTCAGCATCCTCCAATGGAACAATCTGATCCATATACTCGATAAGATGGACCTCAACACCCATAGAACGGTAGAAAAATGCCAGCTCGCTACCTATGGCACCTGAGCCGATTACCGCCATGCTGTTTGGAAGAGACTCCGGAACAAGCGCTTGTCTGTATGAGATAATCTTCTCCCCGTCAATTGGGGCAAATGGAAGGGCATTTGGTCTTGCACCGGTTGCAAGAATAATATGCTTTGCTTCAAAGAGCTCCTTTGTTCCCTCTTTTTCACCTTCGGTATATGTTACCTCCACCTTGCCGGCAGCAGGAAGGAATGCGGAACCCTTTATTACTGTAATTTTATTCTTTTTGAACAGGAACTCTATACCTTTGCTCATGGTAGCCGAAACACCCCTTTCGCGCTCTACAATCTTCCTGATATCCGGCATGGCTGCAACACTTCCGGCCTCCACAGTATTGCCCTGGGCATCTTTCAGCTCCACACCATAATCACCAAGGTGTTTTGTATAGTTGAGCACCTGCGCACTCTTCAAAAGAGCTTTGGTTGGTATACAACCCCAATTCAAGCATACACCACCAAGTTCGGCACGCTCCACAACTGCAGTATTGAAGCCCAATTGTGAAGCTCGGATTGCTGCCACATAGCCACCCGGGCCAGCTCCCACTACAATTACATCAAATTTGTTCTGTTCCATAATTTAAAGTTCAGTTCTTAGTTTAAATATCTGTTTCTGTTGCTGTCATCAATTAAAAAAAGAGGTCAGGAAAGGATTAAGCCTCCTTTCCGTGACAATTCTTATATTTTTTACCACTTCCGCACGGACACGGATCATTTCTTCCGACCTTCTTCTCCACATGCACAGGGGCATTTGATTTTGGCTCTCCGGAGTTTGTAGAGAGTTCCGAACGGCTGGTCTGCATATTGCTCATGTCATTTTTCTTGCGGACAGGTTGTTCCCTTACATTGATATTAGGTGTTCTGCCCTCCTCACTTTGGCGGAAAGGAATCTGAGCTCTTACCAAAATTGAGATAACATCTCTGCTTATCTTTTCAAGTACACCTTTGAAGAGGTTGAAGCTCTCGAATTTATAGATAAGAAGCGGATCCTTCTGCTCATAAGAGGCATTCTGTACAGACTGCTTGAGGTCATCCATCTCACGCAAATGCTCTTTCCAGTGCTCGTCAATCATGGCTAGGGTCACAGATTTGGCCAAGGCACGTGTAATCTCCTTGCCCTCACTTTCGTATGCTCTCTTTATATTTATAACAAGATTAAGTCCCTTTGTACCGTCTGTAATAGGGAGTGCCATGTTTATATACTGGGTCTGGTTATTATGGATGTGCTCTATGATTGGCCATGCCTGTTTGATCATCACCTCAGTTCTGCGGGCGATCATCTCCCTTATTCCTTCAGCCACCTTATCAGCAATCTGGTTATCTGATGCACTCTTGAAGAATGCCTCATCAAAATTAGGCTCAATTGAGAGCTGGCGCATAAGATCATACTTGAACTCCTCAAAATCACCGCTTCTGCCTGCCACAACCACATCTGCATAATCTGTGATCATATTTTTAAGATCCACATCAATACGCTCTCCGTAAAGGGCATTTCTTCTGCGTGTATAGATCACCTCACGTTGGGAGTTCATTACATCGTCATACTCCAACAATCTCTTACGTATACCGAAGTTATTCTCCTCCACCTTTTTCTGCGCCCTTTCAATTGCATTTGACAACATTGAGTGCTGAAGCACTTCTCCTTCAGCCATACCCATTCTGTCAACCACTTTTGCAAGTCGGTCGGAACCGAAGAGTCTCATAAGGTCATCCTCAAGTGACACAAAGAATACAGAAGAACCGGGATCTCCCTGACGGCCCGAACGTCCGCGCAACTGACGGTCAACTCGGCGGCTGTCGTGTCGCTCAGTACCGATAATTGCAAGACCTCCTGCCTGCTTTACATCTGCAGGCAACTTGATGTCGGTACCACGACCCGCCATATTTGTAGCGATTGTCACAGCCGATTTCTGTCCTGCCTCAGCAACAATATCAGCCTCCTTTGCATGCTGTTTTGCATTCAGCACATTATGCTTGATACCCCTGAGTTTGAGCATACGACTCAACAACTCCGATATTTCAACAGAGGTAGTACCTACCAATACAGGTCTTCCTGCATCCCTCAACTCAACGATCTTCTCTATTACTGCAGTGTATTTGTCCTTCTTTGTTTTATAGATAAGATCTTCATTGTCTTTTCTTATCACAGGTCTGTTCGTAGGAATTGTAACTACATCCAGCTTGTATATTGACCAGAACTCGCCCGCCTCTGTCTCAGCAGTACCGGTCATACCAGCCAACTTGTGGTACATTCTGAAGTAGTTCTGAAGGGTGATTGTTGCAAATGTCTGTGTTGCAGCCTCTACCTTCACATTCTCCTTTGCCTCAATTGCCTGGTGAAGGCCGTCGGAATAGCGTCGTCCCTCCAGAATACGGCCAGTCTGCTCATCCACAATCTTGATCTTGTTGTCCATTGTAACATACTCCACATCCTTCTCAAACATTGTGTATGCCTTCAACAGCTGGTTTACAGTATGTACACGCTCGGACTTGAGAGCATAATCGGCAAGCAGCTCATCTTTCTTTGTCTGCTTCTCCTCCGGCGAGAGCTCCTGCTTTTCAAGTTCAGAGATCTCTGCACCCACATCAGGAAGAATAAAGAATTTGCTGTCGCTTATATTTTTGGCAAGAGTTTCATGGCCTTTATCTGTAAGTTCCACAGATTTGTGTTTCTCATCTATAACAAAGAAGAGGTCATCGGTAATCAGATGCATATGCTTGTTGTTCTCCTGCATATACAGGGCCTCAGTGCTCAACAAAAGCTGCTTGATACCAGGCTCACTCAAATATTTGATAAGCGGATTATATCTTGGCAATCCTTTGAATGCTCTCAAAAGAAGTTTGCCGCCCTCCTCCTTATTGCCGTCTGCAATAAGTCTTTTGGCCTCATTCAGCAATTTTGTAACATCACTGCGCTGAAGATTGTATAACCTCTCCACGTAAGGCTTGTACTCCATAAACTGCTGGTCGTCACCCTTTGGCACCGGACCTGAAATGATCAGTGGTGTCCGGGCATCATCAATAAGCACAGAGTCAACCTCATCGACAATTGCATAATGGTGTTTCTTCTGCACAAGTTCATCAACCTCTATGGCCATATTGTCACGAAGGTAATCAAAACCAAACTCATTGTTTGTACCGAAAGTAATATCGGCCCTATATGCAGCCTTGCGCTGCTCCGAACTTGGCTGGTACTTGTCTATGCAATCTACCTTAAGGCCATGGAACTGATAAAGAGGGCCCATCCACTCGGAGTCACGTTTTGATAGATAGTCATTCACAGTAACCACATGAACACCCTTTCCAGCAAGTGCATTCAGGAATACCGGCAATGTAGCCACCAAAGTTTTACCCTCACCGGTTGCCATCTCCGCAATTTTTCCCTGATGAAGAACTATACCGCCAATAAGCTGTACATCATAATGAACCATATCCCAGGTTATCATGTTGCCGCCTGCCATCCATGAATTTTTCCAGATTGCATAGTCTCCGTCTATTGTTACAAAGTCTTTTGTTGCAGCAAGATCCCTGTCAAAGTCTGTTGCAAGAACCTTGATTGTTTCATTCTCCTTGAATCGGCGTGCAGTTGACTTCACTATTGCAAAAGCCTGCGGAAGCACCTCCATCAAGACCTCCTCAATCTGCTCATCTACCCTCTTGGTAAGTTTGTCTACCTCTGTAGCAAGTTTTTCCTTTTCGTCAGCAGGAATATTGACATCATCAAGCTGGCCCCTCAAAGCTTTTTTCTTAGCCTCATTATCTGCAATCCTTGCTGAAATAATTCCCTTAATTTTTAATGTTTCGGCACGCAAATCGTCATCTGACAAAATGTCAATTTTCTTGTACGCCTCTAAAATTTTCGACAATATAGGCTGTATTTCTTTCAAATCCCTATCAGCCTTTGAGCCGAACATCTTCTTCAAAAACCCTGAAAATGATACCATTATATTATTATAACATTTTTTGTATTAATACACATTTAAAGTAAACTACAAATATAAGCATTACTTTGGAAATAGTAAGCAAAAAAAGAGCCAACCCATTGAGGATTGGCTCTTTTAACTCTAGATCTACAGATTACGCCTGAGCAATTGCACCTACTGGACAAGCAGCAGCACAAGTACCGCAATCAGTACACATGTTAGGATCAATTTTGTAGATATCACCTGCTGAAATAGCACCTACTGGGCACTCATCAATACAAGTTCCGCAAGCTGCGCAATCTTCTGAAATTTTGTAAGCCATAATTGTAAAAATTAATTGTTAACTAATGTTTATTGATTTTTCTGTATTTTCCATTAAATCGGATGCAAATATAACACTTAAATCTTAGTACGCAAAAATATCTTTTTGTGTCAATCTAACAATTTTGCCATAATCTCCGTTACCAAGGCTCTTCATATCCAAATCCTTCTCATCACCCAATATACCGATATAGTATTTTCTGTCTTTGACAACCTCCTGCTGGAATTTAACAATGTCAGCCAAGGTAAAGTTCTGTACCTTCTCAAACAAAAGTTTTCGAGAATCCTCAGTCAATCCCATTTTCTGCGCTGATATATAATCCCAAAGCACCCTGTCACCAAGTATACGGTCAGTTCTGATACTTGCAATAATATTGTCTTTGGCAACAGCAAATGCAGCCTCGGATTGCGGCATATTGTTGATGATCTCATCAAAAGCCCTGATTGCATCCATCATTTTGTCATTCTGTGTAGCAATGAACGAAGTATAGTTGTAAGGAGCATCCTTATCGGCATAAGCCAATCTGTATCTTGCATTTGCAGAGTAAGCTAAGCCTCTTGCCTCACGCATCTCCTGGAACACTATGCTGTTCATTCCACCTCCGAAATAGTTTCCGTACATAGTAATTACAGGAGCCTTCTCAGGGTCATATTTCTCACCTGTATTCGAGTAAGAGATCATGTAGATCTGTTTTGCATCATAAGGAGCAATGAAGACCTTATCCTCATTTGTCTGCAACTGTACAAACTGCCTGCTTTCAGGCATATCTTTTGGAGACTCAGGAATATAGTGAACATTGTTTATATCTGCAACAAACTCCTCAACACCCATTGGTCCATAATAAAGGATAGTATGCTCATATCCCATCAAATCCTTGATTTCAGAGATAAGCTCATCTGATGTCAAAGCCTGGATCTGCTTGTTTGAAAATATGTCTGTGAATGGATTTTCAGGGCCATACTGCACATAAGCGGTCATACGTACATAGTTCTGACGCTGATCAAGTTTATTATTGATACGCGCCTGGAAAATGTTCTGTTTCATTGCAGCCAAGGCAACTTCATCAGCCTTGCAGTTTGAAATGAACTCCTCAAACAATGCCAAAGCCTGATCCATATTCTCAGACAATCCCGACAGATTGAAGAATGTCTGGTTGTCGTTTACAGTAATTCTGTAGTCACAAGCCAAGTTGTAGAACTGCTGTTTCAACTCCTCTGCCGAATATTTGTCGGTACCCAAAAGGTCTATATAATCTGCAGCCAAAGAGAGCATCTTGCTGTCATTTGCACCTTTGTCAAACAAATATGTAAGTGAGAATAGAGAATTGGTAGTATTCTGTTTGTACAATACCTCTATATCGGATTTTGCTTTTGTCTTTGTAAGATCCTTCTCATAATCCACAAATACAGGCTCAATCGGAGCTACCTCACTTGCCTGCACCTCAGCAAGGAATGCACTTACCTTATCCCTGTTTGTATGGATAGGGGTAATTTTAGGTTTTGAAATTTTCTGCACAGACTCGTCCTTGCCCTCCAATTTGTTCACCTGAACATAGTTCTCACCAAAATGTGCATTTGCAAACTTGACCACATCCTCTTTTGTAATTTTTGACATTCTGTCAAGTTCGCCCACATACTGAGCCCAAGGAATGTTGTTGATGAATGCTGTCACAAACATATCAGCTCTTGGAGCATTATCTTCAAGTTTCTGCATTCTCTCCCTTTTTGCATTGTTGATTGCAGCTGTAAGAAGAGACTCGTCAAAATCGCCCTTCTTTACCTTATCAAGAGACTCAAGCATAATCTCCTTCACCTGCTCAAGAGTCTGACCCTGTTTAGGGAATCCCTGCATAATATATGCAGTATAATCAGCCTGCGAATATGGGAATGCATACGCACCCAATGTTCTCTGGGCCTGATTTATGTCAAGGTCAACAATACCGGCCATTCCATTGAACAGCACATTGCCCAAAACATTAAGAGTATCATTCTGCTTGTCAGCCATACCATTGAAGCGCCATGCAAGAATGATATTTGGAGACTCCAAACCATAAACCTCCTTTACAATAGGCTCCTTGATTGGCTCTTCCTGTTTGAACTCAAGTCTCTTCAAATCATTGTTTGGAACCATATCGCCAAAATATTTGTCAATGGTAGCAATCATCATGTCTGGATCAAAATCTCCCGAGATACAGATAGCCATATTGTTTGGAACATACCAGTTCTTGTAGTAGTTCTTGATATTTGTGATTGAAGGGTTCTTCAAGTGCTCCTGAGTACCAAGAATTGTCTGTGTGCCGTATGGATGGTTAGGGAACAATGAAGCAAACATTACCTCAAGTGATTTTCTTGAATCATCTGTCAATGACATGTTCTTCTCCTCATATACAGTCTCCAACTCTGTATGGAATCCTCTGATTACATTATGTTTGAAACGGTCTGCCTGAACTTTTGCCCAATTCTCAATCTGGTTTGAAGGAATATCCTCAACATAAACTGTCATATCATAACCGGTATAGGCATTTGTTCCTTTGGCTCCAATTGCAGCCATAAGCTTGTCATACTCATTAGGGATGAACAATTTTGAAGCCTCAAGAGAAAGGCTGTCAATTTGAGCATACATAGCCTCACGCTCTGCAGGATCGGTAAGAGTCCTGTATTTTTCAAATTTTGCCTCTATCTCATCAAGCAAAGGTTTCTCAGCTGCATAGTCTGATGTTCCGAACTGCTCCGACCCCTTGAACATCAAGTGCTCAAAATAGTGGGCAAGACCGGTGGTCTCACTTGGGTCATTCTTTCCTCCCACTCTAACTGCAATATAAGTCTGAAGGCGCGGTTCAGCCTTGTTTACAGTCATATATACCTTAAGACCATTGTCCAATGTATAGATTCTTGAATTCATCGGATCACCGGCAACACTCTCATATTTGTATTTGCTGCCACATGCTGCAATAAAAGGTATCATTATTGCAAGCATCAATAAATGTTTGAATGATTTCATAAGTCTGTTTGTTTTTGAAGAGACAAATTTAATAAGTATTGTTATATCTTTGTAAAAAATTAGGGTTTTTATGAGGGATTTATTTAGAGTATTTCGTACACTTCCAGTTATACTGGCCATTTTCAGTTTCAATATATCAGTTTTTGCCCAAACAGGTTTTGACAGCGGACTCCACTTCAACAAGACCTCTCACAATTTTGGCAAAATATCGGTAAAGGCAGGCAAACAGGAGTGTTCATTTGAGTTCACCAACAACAGCAGCCAACCAATAGTTGTCTACAATGTAATCTCATCTTGTGGCTGTGCGGAACCCACATGGCCCAAAGAGCCCATCATGCCGGGCAAGGGGGGCAAGATTACAGTCACATACCTTAATGACCAGGGGCCATATCCGTTTGACAAGGTCATTACAGTGTATACCTCAGCCAGCAAAAAGCCTGTTCTGTTGCGCATCAGCGGCATAGTTTATGAGAATGACAAATCTATCAAGGATATGTTTCCAATTGCAAACGGGCCGTTGGGATTTACAAAAAAAGAGATAAGGCTCGGACAGATTGAACAGGGTTTTGTGAAGAGTTCCTCAATATCTGTTGCCAACACCTCCAACAAGACCCAACATATCACCTTCTCCAATGCCTCACCAGGACTCTTTATCAAAATCATCCCGACAAAACTTGCTCCAGGTGAAATTGCAGAGATAACATACACTGCAGACACAAGGGAAAAGGAGAACTGGGGCAATACCATCTACTCTGCCGACATCTTGTGCAATGGTGTAAAGACTCCTGAAAAATTCAAGGTAGCAACCCTGATAATTGACAATTTTTCTACATTGACCAAGGAGCAGAAGAACAAAAGTTCAATGATTCTGGCAAAGAACAGTTCCATAAGCATTGGAAACACGACCAAAGGGAAACCGATAGAGGCCGCTTTCAGTTTGAGGAATACCGGTGCCAGTGAACTGATAATAAGGAAAGCGGAGACCAATGGCAAAGAGTTTGGTATTGAATATCCTCAAAGGGTAGCGCCCGGTGCTGAGTTTACAGTAAAGGCAAGGATTGACACCTCCAGATATGAGGGAGAAGAGGTATTTACCATTACCCTGATAACCAATTCTGCCAGCAGGCCTCTTGTAAACCTTTTCGTAGCCGCCAATATAAATTGACTATAAAAGGAATTCCATTAACTATCGAACAGTGAACGTACAGTAGGCAGCTCCGGTAAATGCCACCTTGCATGAAACTGCCGATTCCGGCAGCCCGGAGAAGAGGATGTAGTCAATGTAGGCATCATGGAGATTGTTAGGGAACTCCTCTGTACTGATTTCGGAGTGCTGCCTATAAGTAACACCATCTTCGGAGAGATACAGGACAAATCTCCCTGGAGAGGTTATTTTGCTTCTGCTATGATTCAGCACACTCACAAGAATCTCAGAGGCTCCATTTTCAAGATTAACAGCATACTCATTTTCACCATCTTCAAAATGCAGCCATTTTTCATCTGCGGGACTCTCTTCGGCACCATCTGCTATTGATTGCTCCACAACTTTCCAGAAATGGTCTCCATCAAGCCATGCCATATAATCCTCATAAATTTTCGCGGAATGGAGAGGCTGTCCCAATGGATATGGAGAGCCTGGTTTGTCCCATAATCCACAAATAATGAATGAAATTAATCTGTCGGCACCAGCTGAAGAAGCTGCAGACATTTGCGAAAGGAACCTTGAGAATGCAGCAGGTATCAAGGCCGACGAGCGGTCATTGGTGCCCTTTTCCCATGTAAATGATTCACAATTTGCCCACATCTCCACATTAAGTTTGTCATGTATTGCTCGCAGCTTTTTCCAGTTCTCCTTTAGTCGTGGCAAAGGGAACTCTTCACGGAGACATCCCACCTCATCCTGATATGCAATTATATCAACTTTAAGCCTGGAGATCTGTTTCTCATAAGCCGGGTCATCAAAATCAGAGTTGAATATGCCATACGGAGAAATAAGCACCTTTTTTCCCGGAGTAAGTTCACGGGCTCTATCTGTAAGGGCATTGACAGCATCTACTGCATAATCTGACAAAACCGGTCCCAGACAATCTTCAACAGGGAGATACCATCCGTAAAATGCCTTGTGGCCACCATATATTTCGGCCAATTCCTCCATCATATCCATTTGTCTCTCTTTTATTGATGGATTTCTCAAATTATCATCCTGATCCTTTGCCCACCCGGTACTCATGAAGACCTTCATTCCTCGGGCACCTGCCGCATCCATTATTGCTGTAACAGGACTCTTTCTATCTTCCGGATAGTGCCACGGCATAATTGAGGATGGATAGAATGATTTGCCTTCATTGGCAACTGCCATAAATACAAGATACTCCATCCCCATCTGATGGAGTTCCTCCACCTTCTGCTCCCATAGTGCTGGATCGGTATAGTCAACACATTCCGGATTTGTATACTTGTTCCTTACATCCTGATATGCAAGATTTATAAAGGTTCCCGTTACCGGCAAAACCGATTTATGCTCTGCAGTATTCTTCACGTGCCCGTCAAAATCCACACCGAAGGTGCTGAACGGATCAAGTACCGCATCAATGACAACAGCAGCCTCTCTTCTTGTAACAGTTCTGGTCAGGATATACTCTTCAAGTTTCAACGTTTTCCATAGAATGGAATCCACTGTCACTTTCCTTCCTGATTTTACGGAGAGATCATTCACAATATCAGAAAGACTCTTGACTGTTACTGACCCCTCTTTGTGAACAGCCGTCATTTCAGGGAAATAGTCACTTAAGAAAAGCTCCTCATATTTGAGAGGATCATCTGCACGGAACCAAGTCTGGTTGGCCCAACCGACGTTGCGGCCTTCACCCCTCAATATACCGGTAGCACCTATTCTCTGCAATGCCGCAAAATGAGGATCACCAAGTGGCAGATCCAAGTATGGCATGATATATCCTCTGCTCTGAAGAATGGCACTTTGAAGAGATCGTATATCTACACTCCTCACAGGTTTGCCCTCTTTTACAGAAATGGCAGCCATTGCACCTGCAGCCTGTCCCAACTGCATAACCACAGGCTGCAGACGTGTTGTTCCATTAATCAGGTTCGACACAGAAACAGACTTTTCAGCAACAAGCAGATCTTCTACATTTTTTGGTACCATAACACCAGCTGGAACATTGAATGATGGAATCGGATAGAAATGCAGATCAGGAAGAGATTTCCAGTCCGGATGTCTGAAGTGATGATGATCCACTGCATAATCCCCTACGGCAATACCTGTCCTGTAATATGGCAACTTGTATGCATAAGGATCCTGGGCGGCATCCATTGTAAAGAAAGCTTCACCCTCAATACGCCTTGACTCCCTATGATATGGGAAGAATGGCATCTTGTCGGCCGTCGGGAACTCATCATCAGCAAGTCCCAAATGTTTCATTCCCAATTCAGTCTGAATGAAATAGATAAAGCATCGGGTAAAATTCTTTGCATTTGAATAGGCCTCCTCCCTCTCCTGTGGAGACATTTCAATTGAGTTAACATAATGGTCATTGCCATAAATGGGCCAGTTGATCATATATTTTCCATTCGGAAGCAAGCCATAGGTTATCATATTCTCAGGGGGCCATATAGTCTGGCCTGTTTCTGCAAATGTATTCAACGGATTTACCGCACAATTTGCAAACATTGATTTGTCATAGCCTTCAGGCATTGGAATGGTCATATCCGAGTCTGCCCCATAATCCTTGAGTACAGCCACGTAGGTCAGATCCTGTATAATATCATTGGCATATTCGGGAGCTATAGATTCACCTGTGGCGGCTCTTGAATCCATACCTACTTTATATTGCACACCACACATCTTTGCAATATCCCCCAGCTCGGTACAATCAATAAGAACGGATGCCCTTACCTCAACTCTCTCTCCTTTTGCAGATTCTGCTACCACTTTCCAGCCGCCATCAGCAAGTTTGCAAAGAGAAACTATTCTTGTTTCCCGCATGACATTCAGGTTCTCAACGCATGCTTCTGCCATATTTGAGAAGATCTCCTGCCCTACATGCGGTTCAAAATTTATATTGCTGACCCAACCTGTTTTCAGAGCATCCCAACTGCCGTAACGGGCACAGAGCGAATCTGCAAATTCTCCGAATATTCCACCTCTGAGATTATAGTTTCCATCTACACAACTTACACCGGCAGCTGTGAGCATTCCTCCCAACCAGGAGGTCTCCTCAATTATAAGTGTCTGCACACCCATCCTTGCACTCTGCACACCTGCAGCAACACCGCTTGCACCTCCGCCTACAACCAATACCCCAACATCCAATTTTTGGGTACAGGATTGCGCGAGCAATGCAAACAACAGCGCAAAAACATACAATAACCTTCTCTTCTTGAAATGGAATATCTCTTTAACGGTCATAACGTTGAGTTCAAAATATGATTATATTAATACTTTACTGACACTTTTCAAGGACGCTCTACAGACTTGACATACACCCTGCCAAAACGGTCGGTAACCTTTACTTCAAGCACTTTTGCATCTTTGGATATGTTTGCCTTGAACATATTCTGTGTTGGAACTGCCCATACCCATTGGCGCTTCAAGGTTGACGGATCCTTATAAAGTTCCAACGCCTGGGGGTCCTGGGCCTTGAAACGCTCCATATCACATACCTTTACACCATCTTCGTAATACTCTACCTTCCAAAAATCATCGTAATCCCATACATTTGCCACAATCTGACCAGGATAAGCCTCATGACCCACATAGAGTTTTAACTGGTAATCAAGAGAATGTCCGCATCCTTTGTAGATCCACTCCATTTTGTCGCCCCTTACCTTCATTACTTTGTAACCGGCAGGAGAACCATCCACACACACAGGTCCGCACCACCATGCGCCACTCAATCCTGTTACATTTATCTCAGTGAGTTTTGAGTTTATATTCTGGGTATTTGCAGTATGCATATGGCCCGACAAAATAATGGCATCATAAGGCTTGAGCAGATCATAAATTGCCTTCTTGTTGCTTACAAGTTCACTTATCATCTCATAGTTGAAACTCTTCCTGTCCTCCTCACCCAATGTGGTAGGAATGTGCAGTGACAACACAACCTTATGGTTCTTTGGCACGTATGACAAATCCTTTTCAAGCCATTGCAGCTGCCTTTCATCAACATAACCTATATAGTACCAATCTGTACCTATGAAGAAATTGTCATTCAAAACTACATAATGTACTTTGCCCACATTGAACGAATACCATGCAGGGCCATACATATCCTCATATTTTTCGAGCGAAGTCTCATAAGAACGGCCATAATTGGTCATATCATGATTGCCTATGACATTCCTGAACTCGATGCCTGTAGTTTTCATAATTTTATTGTATTGCGGATATATTGAGTGGTCCCATCCGACTATATCGCCAAGGCATATTCCAAAGGTCTCGGCTCTACCCAGACCCTTGACATATTCGGCTATATCTTTTGCATGCTTTTCAAGTTCTGGAAGTTCATCCCTATCGCTTATCTGAGGGTCTGCAATGACTATAATGTTATGATCAGTATCGTCGGAACTCTTCTTTTCTAACACGAAATCGTACGGCCCACCGGCCTCGTTCAATTTTTTATAATACTCCAGTTTTCCTGGTGTTACAGATGATCTGTATCCCGACGGTGTGGAGATGAATATCCACCTGCTATCATTATCCACTTCAAGGGAGAATGCACCGTTGTTGTCGGTCTGTACAGTGTTCAATCCATCAGATACAACAACACCCTTGAGAGCACTTCCGTCTGTACTCTTTACACTTCCATTTATTTTTTCAGCCCTTGCAGAAAAACATATCAAAATGGAGATGCACAATATAACAATTCTCTTCATAGTCAATCAAATCATAATTATTTATACGCCTTCTCCTCCATCTCCCAACCGGTCAAGGTAGAGATATATGGTATTACACTGCTGGCCACTTTAAGCTGTCCCCTGTAATTTGGATGAGCACTTGCTCCAAGATCGGTGCTGTTATTGTGGACATTTGTTGTCACGCCCATATATGAGACATTGCCCAATCCGCTCATGATACAGGCATTGCGTATATAGTCAAAACTGAATGGTGTCACATTGGAAGCCATGCACAGAATAGGCACCTGCTCCCCATAATAACCTCTCACCTTTTTCAAGAGTTCAATGTACCTTTTGGCAAAAATCATCTCATGGGGTTGCCTTGATGTGGAGAAATCATTTGTACACAAATAAATGACTACAATATCCGGCTTGCCATGAGGGGCCATATCCTGACTCCATGCCGGCTCTGTTGATTCATCAAAAGCCTGAATATAACGGTCAGGCATATTGTATCCCGGACGAAAATCATCATAATTGCGGCATACACCTTGTCCGGAGTGGCTTACAAGGTTAAAGTCTGCATTGAAATAACGTGCGGCTATAGCTGCATAGGTAAGGTTGCAATTTTCTGTTTCAGGAAGAAAAGGATCATTGCCTGAAGCACTTTCTGTACCATATCCGCAGGTGTATGAGTCGCCTATGAATTCTATATGTCTACCCCTACGGCCATTGGCCTGGAGTATTTCGCCCTCACTTAGAAAAGAGTGAAGGGTAAACCGTCCCTGCTCTCCTTCAGTCCTCTTTTGCAATATAACCTCATGCTCACCTTTACCCAATCCTTCAGCAAGCACTATCAGGGTATCTTTAGCAGCTACAATGAACTTGCGGTCCTCTTTGGAACACATCTCCTTATCAATCCAAAGATTGAACCAGCTGTTCTTGCTGTCGGAGCACTTCATTGCAAGATATGATCCATTGAATTTTACCCTAAAATAGACTCCGCTCCAGTCATAGGCCACCTCATTGCCATTCACAACAACTCTACCAGTATACTCGATCCTGCTATCAGAAGCAGGTGTCTCAATATTCTCTTTAACTTTTTTTGCCAACAGCTCTGACGATGACAGAAGAGTCACCACAGTCATAAAAACAATAAATTTCCTAAGCATATAAATTCTATTTTAAGATCTCCAAAACAATTTTAATCTTGTGAACATGTAGGTCACACCCATCATTGACAATGTCATGAATATACCCATTACCATTCCCCAAAATTGTGAACCTTCTGCCAAAGAGGAGATAAAAGGGTATATCGTACATAAATTCAGAACTGGACCTATAAGGAATGAAGTGACAGTATAGGCAAGCATTGGATTCTGTCCGACACCTGCAATAAAATTCCACCTGATGCCAAATTTTGTTTCAAGCATAAGCAGAAAACTGATAAACAGGGCAGCCATTCCTCCAGTTGTAAACAAATAGGAGAGATTGGCATAATCTTTTGTTATACCGCCATCAACAGGATCAAAGGCAATTCCCACAAGAAGAAGCATGAAGCCCGTTTTTGCCACCTTTTCGGTTATGCCTCCCCTCTTGAATGTGAGTACAAAATAGAACGCAGCTCCCGACAGGCTTATTATGAAATCAGCCAGGACTTCTCTTGCAAACAGTCCCCACAGTTGCACCATGACAACAGCCAATGCAATAAAACCTGCATAAATCTCTTTGTCCTCTATTTGCGGCTTATTCTCACTACGGCTATACTCCAAAACCATATCTCCAACTATTGAGCCAGGAATGGCAATAAGAAGATATTGCAGGAAATTCCATTGGAACAGCCATCCTGCCGTAGTATTTGACGGTATGAATGAGAGAAGATCAGGCCAATAGGATGCCAAGGCCTTCACAGCTGCAATGAATAGAAAAACCAGCCATCTCAACCTTATACTATCTCTTGTAAGCAACCAGATAAGACCTCCCCAAAGGGCAATGTTCGCAAGAATCAGAATAATTATATCACTATTCGATTCAGATGGGGAATACCCGCCCCATAGAGCCATTGCCACCCCTACCAATATAACCATACATACACCGGCAAGGTTTATAAATGACTTTTTCACCCTTACAAGCGAAAGGAACATGCCTGCCCACAATATAACTTTAAAGATTTCAACTTGCCATGATTTCAAGACTGTCGCTCCTATAGAATAGGCATTACCCAACACCAGCGCAAATATGGTCAATATAAACCAACGCTTCACCAGTGCAGGTATCATACCCGAAACAGTTTCTCCTTTTTCAACCCTTTTTCTCATAGCCAACGGAAAAGCCGCTCCCATTGCAAAAAGGAAGAAAGGAAAGACAAGATCCACCCAGGTAATACCCGGAACATCGGGATTGAATGCATATGTAGGTGGAGGCGTTTGCGCATGGAACATCCAGGCCGGTAGATTTGAATTGAAACCGATATTGGCACATAGTATCATTGCAGCAATGGTTATTCCACGCATTATGTCAATGGAGGCTATACGTTGGTTTACTGTTTTCATTATGTATCAGCAATAATATAACTTCAAAGTTAGTAAATTCAGGGAAGATTTCTTATCAAAAAGGGGATGACTCAAGGCCATCCCCCAAATTCGATCTGATCAAATGATCAATTATTTGTATTGTGAGCAACCGATGATGTTAAAGTTAACATCTACAAAGTATACCAATAGGGCATCATCTGTAGGAACTAGTAGAACATCACTTGAAGCACCTGCGCCTGTCCAGTCAAGGTTAGCCCAGTCAGCATCTCTGTCAACAAGGCCATCGCAGTCAACTGCAAATACCTTCTCAGCAGCAGTTTTGTTTGTTACGTCAAGAACAAATACATCTGTAGCATCATAGTTGAAGTGGCAACTTGCAGTGATTGCAGCATACTCTTTGCCATTCCAAGTTGCTCTTGAGATACAGTTGAAGTTCTCCATCCAACCTGACATACCGGTAGCATACGAAGTCTCCCAAGCATTTTGAGAAGGGTCTGCACAATATTTAAGGTTATAGTCGCCACCATATGCGATGAACCATAGACCGTCTGCAAGCTCATCACCCTCAGGAAGAACACAACCATAGCGAGCCTCAGTACCAATGTAAGGAGTTGTATTGCATTTGAATACAGACCATCCGTTAGCATCAACTGCAACCTCACCGTTTGCAGCTTCCCATGCTACCCAGTAACCGCTGTTTGCAGCATATGCTGTGATTACCGCTTTGGTATCAATGTTACCTTTAACACGGATGTTACCTGTATTTGAACACCAGATGTTTGCTGTGCTGTATTTTACAAGCTCTTTAGGAGTTGATGACAAATCTTTCAAAGTGTAGATTGTAAGGATCTCACAGAACTCAGCACCTGACCAGCTGTAGTCAGCATGAGCAGCGATTAGGATATTGCCACCCTCATCTACACATAGGTTATCGCAAGTGAAGCCCTCAGGAAGTGCAACTGTAGACTCTACAGCACCAGTAGTAGGATTAAGAACCAATACCTTAGTTAGGTTAGAAACAAGAAGTTTGTCACCATAAGCAGCAATTTTTGTCTCACCGCCAACAGTATAACCATCAAGCTCAGTTACATTCTTTGACCAGATAAGTGATTTAGGACCACTCTGTGAAATAGTATAAGTAACATCCTCAAATCCCTCAGCAGAAACTGTAAGCTCGGCAGAACGTGAAGCGTCAAGTTCGCTGAAAGCATCTACTTTAATCTCATAAACTTTCTCACCATATGCCTTTGTACCAACAGCTGTTAGCCAATTTGCATCAGCAGGGATAGTTACTTTGAAATCAACGTTGGTCATAACTTTGATTGAAGCAGTACCACCCTCTTCACCAAATGTAGCAAGGGTATCAACTAGTTCAAAAGCGTCTACCTGATATTGAACCAATGTTGCCTCAGCAACAGCAACTTGAGCTGCAGTAGCAGACTCTGCTGCAGTAATTACAAGCTTTGCAGAACGGTTCTCTTTAGTTTTGTTCTCATCAGCAATAATGCGGATTACAGCATCACCGGCAAGACCCTCTTTAGGTGAAACAACCACCCAATCAGCACCTTGAACTGCAGCTTTCCAACTTACATTTGAATTGAATGAAAGTTCCATTCCGTTGGTACCTTCAGTTTCGATGTAGATCTCCTGACCTGCCTTATCAAAAACGATTGCAGGAACGATTGGATCCTCCTTCTCACATGAGATAGCTGCTATTGCAACCATCAACATAACAAAAAATTTTTTCATAATTGTTTTGATTAATAAAGTATAATAGTGTTATTTAATTTCAGACAGAATCTGCCATATCTGGTAAAGGCCTCTTGGAACATGGAAACATCCTTTCCATTTACCGCCTTTCAACGGAAGCAGAACCTCACCCCTACGATTAAGGTAACCATACCACTCCGGATACTCATGATCCTTGAAATTCTTCCACATGTAGTCGTGAAGTTTCATGAACCAGTCAAGACATTTCTCATTACCTGTAAGCTGATAACCTTTTATCATTGCAATTGCAGACTCAAGATGAACCCACCATAATTTCTGGTCCCACTCAAGCTGTTGCTGAGGATAACCTTTGCAATCAAGGAAGTAGAAAATTCCGCCATACTCTTTATCCCATCCGTACTCAATTACATCAAGGGCAATTTTAACGCACTTTTCAATAAGGGCCTTGTCATTTCTGCGGATTCCAAGGTTCATCATAAACCATAGGGCCTCAAGATCATGTCCAGGGTTGATTACGCGGCCCTCAAAACAATCTACAGGTGTTCCGTCGGGAGCAACATTCTCCAACATCACACCCAAATCAGGCTGATAGAATACATTGAGGATTTCGGCAAGGCACTCATCAATCGTGGTGTCAAGAAGCGACTTGTCTTCAATAATATTCTCAACCTCAAGTGCCATGTTGCAAATGATCATTGGAAGGGCAAAACCCTTCATAGGTCTTGTACCAGGATATGATTTTTCCCAGCGGCCCTTAGGATCATTGCGGCGGTCAAGAATTCTCTGGAAAGTTTTTAGGGCTATCTCCTTATACTCCTCACTGCCTGTAGCCTCCGCAAGTTGTGCAAATGCCATGCAGGCAAAGGTATTTGAGAATATGTTGTACGGCTGTATTATAGGTTTACCCTCTCTTGTAAGAGAAAAATAGAAGTCATAATTGCCGTCGTGACCATATTTTTTAAGGAATTCACCACCCTGTACAGCACAATCCAACCACTCCTGATTATGCTCAACCTTGTTGTATAGCATAGCGAACATCCATACCTCACGGCCCTGCAACCAAATGAACTTGTCTGTATCGAACACGCTGCCATCACGGTTCAGACAAGAAAAATATCCGCCAAACTCTCTATCCTGGCTCTTTTCAAGCCAGAAAGGGAGACAGTTTTCTTTCAGTTCCTTCTCATATTGAGAAGCCAATTCTTTGAAATTTAGTTTTGTCATTATAAATAACTTGAATTACCAATTAAAGTGTTTCCAAATACTTGTCTATTGCCTTTTCAAAATCATCCCAATAGTCATACATTCTTACATGGCACAAGTCAAAAATAAACAGACCATCAGATGAGTTTATACAAGCATTTACTATATCGGGCATCAAATTTCCCTGGCCTCCGTTCTCAAATCCGGAACCATTGCCTATATCCGGACCTCCTGCATAAGGAACATTGGCCAACTTGGCACCAGCCTGTTTGCAAAAGCCCTGCATTGTCCATTCACTGCTACCCCAAATCGATCTGGTACCTGCATAAGCACCAATGAACATGAAGTCACAATGGTCAGCATAACCATAATTGCTGTAATCATCCAATGCCCAGCTATAGTTGTTTCGCGCATTATAAGTAGGATGAGCCCAGTTTACACCCGACGGATAATATGAGTTGTACCAGCCTCCCACGTAACATCCGAAACGTATTTTTGAATTTACAGAATGTACCTTGTTTGATGCCTTCTCTACAAAATCATGAATCATCTTTGCTCTGAATGACATCCATTTCCTCTGCATCTCTGTTACAGGATTAGAAAGGCTGCTCTGTCCTGGAGCAAAAATATCTCCCGGCCAATTCTCAACTTTGGAGCCCAGATATTTTTCAAACTTCTCCCTTGATTCGTCAGAAAAATCACCGAGCATTTCATCATCTGAATATCTGCATCTGTCAAGTACAATACCGTCAAGATCCTGATATGAAGCAAGATCCTCGAGGAGATTCAACAGATAATTTACGACATCATCATTTGCTGGATTCAGGAAGCGGGTAGATGCCCTGTCGGTCTGGTCCATAGTGTTGACAAGCCCCTTATCAGTATTTATCACAACTGCCCACTCTTTTTTGGACTGATCGTTAAAAAGGAAACCGTCATATCCAAGGCCATAAGGACACATGCATCCGCCAACCATTGTATTGATAGAGGCATTAACCCTAAGTCCAACCTTATGTCCCTCCTCAATAAAGGTCTGCAAATAGTCAAAATTTGCTGTTCTGTTGACCCATACATAACCCTTTGAAGTCCATGCATCAACTCTCTTGAGGGGAGCCTCGGTATCAGAGTTGAACAACACTCCTGAATTTGTAGGACGGACATCAACAATCACATCTGTAAAGCCCATTTTGGCAACACGGGCAAGATCTGCGGCAATATAATCCTTGTCATTCGCATAATACTGGAAATTTGCAGCAGCATCAACCCAAATATACCTTGGTTTACCCTTGAATACTCCAGGAGTTGGAATTTCCGGCTCCGGTTCTGGCTCTGGCTCTGGTTCCGGTTCGGGTTCCGGCTCCGGATCCTGTCCTGGCTCCTCTTCGGGATCCTGCTCAGGATCTTTTTCCTGTTCATTCCATTCAGGATTCCAAAGTGGCTCAGATTCCTTTTCTATACAAGAAACTGTTAACCCCAAGAAGAAAGCAGCAACCAATAAATATTTTAAAAACCTCATATTCATTATTTAAGCATTAAAGTACTCGCAACAGACCTTTGCGATCCATCCGAAACTTTTATTGTTTCTTTTCCATTTACCAACATACAACTTGATCCGCCGCCATCAAGATTAATGGCCTCAACACAACCTAGAGCAATCATAATATTGGCAACATCAGCAGTAGTAAGGCCATATACACCCTCTGTCTTCTGACGTCCTTCACAAACAAAAAATATCATTTTGTTGTCACCGGTAACACCAACAGCAGTTCTTGGAGCATCTATATCAGGACCAATTCCTGATGTACCATTGAAAAGTTCATATTCATAACTGTTTACAAACTTTCCTCCACGGACAAGCAGAGGGCCACCGCCAATGCCTATTGCTGCAGATAGTTTTTTGGCCCCCTCCGGATAAGTGGAAGAAGGGACAGCCTTAGGAGCTGAACCCCATATGTTCTCTGCAGGTTGTGGATAGACATAATCAACTGCATCATTGTTGTTGTAATATGTCCATACCGCCTCAAAAGTACCGTTTCCATATCCCAGCAAAGCTGCTCTGGTAGGATAATAGATTTTCTTCCAATCCTCTGATGCATAATTGATATTATGCGCAAGTACGGCACTATCCTTAACAGCAAGGCTGGATGTATAGTTTTTGCCGCCAGAAGAGTAGAAGAAGCCTCCATTTATAACAATCGGCCATTTGCTCTCCGAATAGACCTTTGAAGGGGTCTTGAAGGACTCACTTGTACCGTCAATTTCAGGATCTGAAATGCTCCACAGATCAAAAGTTGCCGAAGATAGATCTGCTACGGCAATGTACGCTATAATCAACTTGTCAAGAGACTTGGCAGGAGATTTATATACTTTGATATGCGGTGGCAATGTACCATAGACAGAAGAGACCTCAGTCCAGTTGGCAAGGATTGGCTCAACATTCACCACCTCTTCAACGGTTGTAGTATCCTGAGGCTGCTCCTGCGGCTGGTCTTGTGGTGTATCCTGCGGATCATCCCACTCCCATCCGGGTACAGACTCCTTTCCGTCGCATCCTATTGCAAAGGATGCGACGATAAAAGAAAGGAATATCAGTTTAAGCAATTTCATGACTATAGTTGAACGCAATCTGCAGAGAATCCTCCAATTACACCACAGTTGTGGTCAAAATAGTAGATGAACATCTTGAATCCGTCCGGAGCAACACCTATAACAACATCACCTGCTGCTACACCTGCTGCTGCCTGCTGGTACCACTCTATTGAGCTTCCAGTAGTCATGACAGGTTTCAAATCTGCAATTGTTGCAGGAGATGCAATGTCATAGATTGAAAGGATTGGACCTATACCCCACATTGGGAAGTGGCTTGTTATAAGGTAAGCACAATATGTAGCATTGTTGAAATGCTTAGTATCCAAACAGTTGCTATTATAGTTACCATTAGCGGTCATTTCAGATTGTGCAGCAAGTTTATTGCCCTTAAAGTAGTTAAGAGTATTCTGAGAGTAATGTGTTTCAATTACACCATCAGCAGGATTTGTTGAAACAGGAACCACTTTTGCAGCATTTGTTGGAGCAGCTGCCCATGAAATGCCGGCACCTGACATATCAACAACCTCAGAAGCAACTACAGTACCTCCAGATACAGTCAGATATGAGAATCTGCTTGACTCTGTAACACCAATAATACCCTCATGTGTAAGAACAATTGAAGCACTTGAATTAACATCTCCAATCACCCTGATATTGTGTCCTGCAGGAACATCTGTAGGATTAGTGTATGAGTACAACAATACAGGAGCTTCAGTAACTGAAGCAGTCTTGTAGATGTTTATAACTCCACCGCCCTCTGCATAGTTTGCAATAAGGATATTGCCGGCATCGTCACTTGTAATACCATCTGCAACTGCCGATCCAAGGTTAATCTGACCCAACTTCTCACCAGTCTGGCCATTCAAATAAACAGGAACAGTACCGTTTCCAAGTGAAACTACAAGGTGACCGTCACTGAATGCCATAGAAGGATAAACCATCTCTGTATAAGCAGGGAAACCAATACGGGATACTGGCTCAAAGTTGAACAACTGCTTGATTGATTTATCATTGAAACCGTAAGGAATCTTTGTAGGAACTCTCTTGGTAATTGTGTATTTCGCCTCTGTCACACCATCATGAGCAACAACAGTGACAACCTGTGGCTCATTATAGTTGCGAGGAACGCTAAGATCCTCCTTGATTGTTGCGTGTGCACAAGGAACAGCTTTTGCAGAATAGTTGCTCAAGTCATCAACAGAGAAGAGGTAAATCTCTCTTGTTTCATTATTCACAAAGCCCTCCAAAGCGTAAGGCTCTGTAAGTTTGAATGACTGCAAATCACATTTTGAAGATTTTGTTCTCTTTCCGGTAATGATGATTTGCCTTGACTCACCATCGGCATTGGTGTAGATAAATTTGTTCTCTTGAGTAAGGTCAAGTACAGAAAGTGGAGGATAGATGCTGCAATCATACGCAAGTTCAGCCCTAACACGCACAGCAGTCATATAGATAAGTGTTGCATCCTCCGACTCCTCCGGATAGTACCATGGAATAGGAATCTCATAATAGTCTGTATTTTCATCCTCTATGACATATCTTGCCATAAGCTGATCAACAAACTTTCCAAAAGTAAAATATGCCTCAAGGGATGTGATTCCTTGGCGCTCTGTAGTCGGCTCTACAAAATCAGGTTTCTGACAAGCAGAGAAACATACAAGAACAGCAAAAACAATTATATAATATATCTTTTTCATGTTCATTCAATTAATGATTATTTCCACTCTGGATACTGGTCCACGAGTTTGTTACTTGTAAGCTCAGAAGTAGGCATAGGGAACCTGTACAACTTCTCAGGGAAGTTTCTGTCCTTATCATCTACAGAAACATACTCATAAGTAAAGGAGTCACCCTCTTTGGTAATCTTAAGACCATGAAGCTGGTAACCTGACAATCCCTCAGGATATGACTTGTGTGCCACTTTCCATCTGCGTAGATCCCAGTACCAATGTCCCTCATAAGCAAGCTCAATCTTGCGCTCCTGACGGATTGCGTTCCAAAGATTCTCACCGCTCTTTGAAGTGTATGGAAGGCCAACTCTGCCACGTATTGCCTTAACAGCATCATTCGCAGCACCTTCCTGACCCAAACGGTAGCAAGCCTCAGCTTTGTTCAATAGAACCTCAGCAAATCTGATAATCGGAATAGGCTGCACACTACCCTTCTCTGTAATCACATTGTGACCCTCATCAACAAGTTTTCTCAAATAGTAACCTGTTGTAGAACGGCCCATAGGCTCACGCTCAATGTTCCACTGGCACCAACCGTCTGCACCGCCTACATAAGACTCAATCTTACGGCCTTTCCAGCTTGCCTGGTTGTAAAGGATTGATGCATGGAACCTAGGCTCAAGCAACTCGTATGGAGGAGTATTTGTTGTAGTACCATGCCACTCAGTCCAATCAGGGAAACCACCTGTTGCAAGTTCATAAGACTCAACCATCTCCTGTGTTGGAGTACCATAACCACCACCTGTTTCACCATTTGCATAGTAGTCTGCACCAGGTGTATAGTAGAAATCGAAATCATGGGTAACATTCTGGGCACGGTCAAAAAGATACTCAAGAATGATCTCGTTGTTGCCCTCTGCTGCTGTGAGCTGATATGAATCCTGATATTTTGACATTAATCCATATCCAAGTTTCTCTACCTCTTCAGCCGCATTCTTTACAACATCCCAACGTTCTGCATACAACATTGTCCTTGAAAGAAGTGCCCATGCAGCACCACTGCTCAAACGTCCTTTTGCAGCAGCTCTGTCGGGAAGATTGGCAGCAGCATACTCAAGGTCAGCCTGGATGAAATTCCATCCCTCCTCCTCAGTACTTACGGCCTTATCCTTTACGATGTTTTCCATCTGCTCATCATAAATGATAACCTCCTTATATCTCTTTACCATATCAAAATATAGGAATGCACGCATAAAATGCAACTCTGCAGAGAGACGCACCTTGTCCTCATCAGACATCTGGCCATATTTATAAAGCTCATATATTGCCTGGTTTGTCTTACGGATGGCTCCATAATTTGAACTCCAGTAACCCATATATGAATCTACATAACTCGCTGTAATTGTAGTAGCATCTCCGTATGAGAACTCACTTGGAAGGTAACACATTGAGTTATAGTTGTAAGAACCATACTTCATCTGGTCTGTCAATGCCTCGGTCAAGCCCATTTTGCTCTGGCTCACTGTGAGGTCATAAATATAACTGTATATAAAATTTACCGCGTACTCAGCATTCTGGGTACTCTCCCAGATCACCTTGTCAGAAACTCTGTCGGGAGGTGTCAGATCAAGAAAACTGCTACACGATGCAACATTGAATGAGATTGCTGCAATCAATATTCCTTTGACTATATTTTTCATTTTCAAAATTGTTTTAGAATGTTAATGTAAGACCTCCCATAAGAAGACGCTGTTGTGGATAATAACCGTTGTTTACACCTGGAGACTCAGGGTCAATACCCTCTGGAAGTCCATCAATTGTAAAGAGGTTCTGACCCTCAACAAAGAATCTTAAGGTCTTGACACCTATCCTTGAAGTTATATTTGTAGGAATTGTATAACCAAGTTGAGCTGTTTTAAGACGTACATACTTACCATCCTTCAACCAGAATGTTGATGCAAGACCATTGTCTCCACCATGACCAGGGGCTCCAAGGGTGATACGAGGGAATGTTCCGTCAGGGTTGTAGATGCTGTATGCATTCTCAACAAGGAACAATGGTGAGTTTGCACCCTCTTTGAATGTCTGTGTCCACACTGTATTGTCATCGGCACCATTATAATATGTACCGGTCAATGATACGTCAAACAACGCACCACCTGTGAACTGGGCATTGAAATCAAATCCGTTCCAAGTGAAATCAAGGTTCAAACCATAAGTAAGTTGCGGACGGTTAGGGCGTCCTACAAGACCCTTGTCATCATAACCGATCTTGCCGTCACCATTCAAGTCAACATATTTGATATCACCCACACATGGACGTGTTCCGAACCATGCTGAGTTGTCAATCTCCTCCTCACTTCTGTAAAGGCCATCAGCTTTCCATGCAAGGAATGAGCCTACAGGTTTGCCTGTAAGTTTCCAGATTTCTGGAGAGTTAGGCTCGTCTGAGTAGATTAGCCAACGTGTCTTTGCATATGTGACACTGGCACTGATTCCATAATAGAATGGTTTTCCACCAACCATAACTGTGTTACGGTGAGACACCATTACATCTATACCTTTTGTATCGATTGAGTGTTTGTTCACTACTGTAGGATAGTATCCACCCATTGATGATGGGAATCCTGAACTCTGTGCAGTCAACATATCATATGTCCAGTTGTAGAAACCGTCAACTTCCAAGCCCAATTTTTCATTCCACAAAGTTGCATCAAAACCTGCATTCCAAGAGAGTGTCTTCTCCCAAGTAAGATCAGGGTTAGGTACCAAGGCTGGCTGGTAGGCAGGGTTGCTTGTAAATGAGCCACCATTATATCCGCCCAAAATAACCTTATTGCCCCATTGGGTATATGAACTCAAGAATGTGTATGGATCAGCATTGTCATTACCAAGAAGACCAACAGATGCTCTAATCTTCAAATTGTCAAGGAATGAAGCATTCTGCATCCAATTCTCTTTTGACATAATCCAACCCAAAGATGCAGAAGGGAAGAATCCCCAGCGTGTATCAGCCATACCTGCAAACTTGTATGAACCATCGTAACGGCCAGTGAACTCAGCCAAATATTTCTGGTCATAATCATATCTTGCTCTGAATACGTAACCTGCTGAACGTGAAATTGAACTCCAACCGCCAATTGGTGATTTGGTAGGTTTACCATTAGAAAGTTCAGGAAGAGAGGCAAAAGGAAGCTCCTGAGCATATGCGCTAAGACCATTGCCTTTATAGTCACGAACCTCCAACAATGCAAGAAGATCAATATTATGTTTACCGAATGAGTTTGTATAAGCGATACTTCCCTGACCAATCAAATTGAATGAGTATACAGTTCCTTCGCCAAGCTCCACTCCATTACCTACACCACGCGGATCTGTCATTTCAACCCATTGACCTGCACTGTAGCACATCAAATAGTATGGAGTGTTCAAGTTTTTGTTATAAGAGTTTGAATAGTCAAACGAACCTGAAACCTTAAGCTGCAAACCCTCTACCCATGGAACATCATAAGATAGTGTAACGTTTGTTGAAACATCCACAGCCTTGGTCTTTTTATAACCAGACTCATAGATTGCGGCAAGCGGACTCTGAGGAAGAGATGTGTTCTTCTTCTGAGATGCAGTGTAAAGGCCATTATATTTAACAGGCAAATAAGGGTGCATCATAATTGTCTGGTTTGCAATTGAAAGCCAACCAGTTTCAGAACCCATTTCTGAACCTCCTGTTGAAAATGCAGGAGTACTGCGGTCTGAAATCACACCTGAAATACCCAATTTGAAATGGAAATTCTCGGCAAAATCAGACTCGATATTGGCACGTATATTGTATCTGTTATAATCGTAGTTGTCAATATTACCTTTCTGGCCAAGATAACCGAATGATGTAAAGTAACGGGTCTTATCATTTCCACCCTGTACTGTAATATTATGTTTCTGGGTAAAACCAGTACCGAACACCTTGTCAATGTAATTTACATTGTCCCAACCATCAGTCGGATCACCATTTGTCATCATAGCAACCTGATCCTGAGTGAAATAAGGAACATAATCCTGCTCACTTGCAATGGCACCTGATGCCAACTGGTCCATCATCTGCGCTACATTATAATAGTATGCGAACTGCGGACCATCCATGAATTTAGGAAAGTTTGCATTGAGAGATGCTCCCAAAGATGCATTGTAGGTAATCTTTGTGCTTCCCTTCTCACCTTTCTTTGTTGTAATGATGATCACACCACCTGAAGCCTGAAGACCGTAAACAGCAGCCGAAGCACCATCTTTAAGTACTGAAACGCTCTCAATATCGTTAGGATCCAAATCGTTGATGTTTGCAACAGGGAATCCGTCAACTACATAGGAGACAGCATTTACGGATCCTCTGATTCTTAGGGCAGCCTGGTCAAGACCCGGCTCACCAGACTCCTGAACAGAAGAGATACCAGGGAGACGTCCTGCAAGTAGCTGTGATACATTTGTTGAAGGAGCCTTCATAAGTTCCTCACCCTTCATCACAGAGACTGCACTTGTTAGTGATGACTTCTTCTGGGTACCGTAACCAACTACCACAATATCCTGAAGTGTCTCAATGTCATCCTGCATAGATACGTTATAAACGGCTTTCTTTCCGTCATAAACATAATTTACAGTGACCATTCCAATAAAGGAGAATTCTACATTTTCTCCAGTTTTGATGTTTTTAAGTTCATAGTAACCGTTATGGTCGGTTGCTATTCCATTGCTTGTTCCTGTTACAAGAACAAAAACTCCAGCCAACGGCTCACCATTGGCATCTGTGACTGTACCGCTCAAAGAGCCTTGGGACTGTGCAAAAGCTGTCCCGCACCCCATAAAGAGCAACAGTGCAACCAATAGATTTCTAAAAATAGATTTCATAAATTATAGTTTTACAAATTACTTCCTGATTTCATTGCATTTTCCAACACATCCCATAGTCCGTGTTTGTTTAGGTGTACTATATCGAATATCATCACACCCTCGGTACTCTTAAGAGCCTGCTCCACAGCTGGTCCGAATGGTGTAAAATCACCCAAGTACTGCTCTACATAGATTGAACCTATCACAGGCACCACACCCTTTGTTATACTTTTTGCAATCTCAGCACCACCTTCAACAGAGTAACAATATGTAAGGCTGTTATCCATTCCTGCTTCACTTCTCTGTCCAACGACACCTGATGCCTTATCTACATCATCCTTTGTGATTAGAGTATAGTAAAGTCCTGTCATATAAACGTCAAGTTCCTCGGCGTAGCCAGTCTTATAGTAATCTTCAGTAGCCCATACTTTGTACTCATCGACCTGATACGGATCAAAAGTACGGCTAGCCCAATTCACACCCAACTGCCAGTATGTAGGATACCAGGCACCTGTATAGTCACCTAT
>JAFQHE010000008.1 GCA_017398125.1 Bacteroidales bacterium | reverse complement strand
GAAGCATTAGTCTGAAAGATTTTTTAATCATAATAAAATGTTTTTAATAAAGTTTGAATTATTTGTATTTAGTTTTTATTTCCTGTTAAGGCCTGAATCCCCATTTCCTTGAAACGAATTGACTCAGCTTGGTCTACTTTTTAATCTCTCCCGTTTAGCTATTTTTACAGTTATTTGGTTAAGTATTTCAATTTCAGTAGTTTATATAGTTATTCCCACATCAAATAATTTCCGTCTCTTGTTAAGAGATAGAAATTTTGGCCAAAGATAAGAATAAATTTGTTTAAATCAACATTTTTATAATTTTTTTCCTTCTGGCCTTTCTTATTCAAGTATCAAAAATAATATTTTTTTGTCAAACTTTAATAAGTTTTTTTACAAAATTTATTTATCAATTATCTTTTCAACTATTTCCAAAATTTTCTGCTCCTTCTGGTTCGACAAATCCAGAATTTTTTTAGCTTCTTCTACTATGTTGGCAGCAAAAACAGCATCTTTAATTCCGGCTGCATTTATCTTTACATTAAGGAATGCTCCATATACGGCTGTGCGGATGCATAATGCGCCAACTCCGGCATCAGATACAGAGTTTGGATTTCCTTTTGACGCCATATCCTCAATCAGATCATATGCACTGAATGCAGCCTTCATGGTTCTGAAAGGGACCTGTGTAGCATATACTGTTGCCTCCTGTATTGCAGCTGCTCTTGCAGCTTTCTCTTCATCTGTTGATTTTGGTAAAGAGAATGCCGCCATAATTTTATTGAATGCAGCAGTATCTTCATCTACTAAGTAAAGTAGTTCATTAACAATATTTTGTCCTTGCTCAGCCCATTTAGAAAAATACTCCCATTGATCATCCCAACCAGGTTTGTGTGAGGATAGATTGGCTACCATTGTTCCCAATGAGGCACCCAAGGCTCCGGCATAAGCAGAAATTGAACCACCTCCTGGAGCTGGAGATTCGCTCGCTGTTTCAAGAGCAAACCCCTTGCATGTCATATCTATAAGTTTTTCATCTGTAGCATCTTCCATTAGATATTCAATAACTTTTTCTTTTGGATCAAAAGGTTTGAGGTCATCAAGGCCCAATGATTTTACGGCAATCTTTATGATCTCCTCCTCAGCAATACCCAAAGATCTCTGCTGCTTTGCAAGATAATACTTTCCTGCATCTATAAGCACCTTTTTAGGAACCAGACCGACAAGTTCTGATCCTGTTACCCTTATACCTCTGGCTGCAGCCTTTGAAACAACTTCATCAAAAGCTACATGTACTGGAGTTGTTGTAATATCTGTAACATTCATGGATACCTGTGCAATGCCATACTCCTTAATGAACCATCCTATAGCCTTACACCCTTTAAGTGTACCTGGAGTCCATATCTCATTCCCATTTTCATCAAGCAGAACCTTGCCGGTAAGTTTGCCGCCCTCTCTCTTTTTTCTTCCCTTCTCCCTTACATCAAAAGCAATTGCATTTGCCCTTCTGGTTGATGTTGTATTCAAATTGAAGTTGATTGCAACCAGAAAATCCCTTGCGCCAATGACTGATATTCCAGTGCGTGCAATATTCTCATCAAATTGAGATGGACCAAAGTCAGGCTTCCAGTTTGGATCTTGAAGTTTCTTTGATATGCCTTCATACTCACCTGCCCTGCAAACAGCAAGATTTCTCCTTTCAGGAGTAAATGCTGCAGCCTCATAGCAATATACTGGTATACCAGCCTCTTCACCGACACGTTTCGCCAGCTCCCTTGCATAACCGGCGCACTCTTCCATTGTTACGCCAGAAATAGGAATCAGAGGACATACATCAGTAGCTCCGATGCGAGGATGTTCTCCATGATGTTTTGTCATATCAATTAGTTCACCCGCCTTCTTTATGGCTCTGAAAGCCGCTTCAATTACCAGATGTGGCTCTCCAACAAATGTTACAACTGTACGGTTTGTTGCATCACCCGGGTCAACATTCAGCAGTTTTACCCCCTCAACACTCTCTATCTGATCAGTAATTTGCTTGATTACATCCATATTGCGTCCCTCACTGAAGTTGGGAACGCACTCAATTATTTTCTTTATCATCTCTTATCTGTATTATTTGTGGCATTGTGCGCCGTTAACGTATAGACATATTCCTGTAGATAATCCTTCAAGCAGTACTTTAGGATCTATTTCAAAGTAGTGTATAGGATACAGATTCTTTGGTTTAATGAAATTTGCCGCCTTTATAAACTCCTCATCCGACAATGTATATGGCAGATTTTTTGGCAAAAATGCAATATCTGCACCTTTAGCCTCCTCCATTTCCGGTATAAACTCTGTATCTCCTGCAATATATATTTTAAATCCACCCATATTTAAAATATAGCCGTTACCCTCTCCCTTTATATGGAATGGATGACCATTGTCCCTTTTATTGTTTATGTTGTATGCTGGTGTAGCCTTTATATCAATACCCTTTATTTTTATGCTCTCATTATTATATAAGGTATGTATTACACAATTTTTCAAACAAGGGGTATCTCTAAAGACATTTTCAAGGTTGGTTGACGGGTCAACTGACAATTCATTATTGTCAACATCTATTCCCATTTTGGTAAGATCGTGCTTGATGCAAGTCTCAACACCTTTACTCACTATAAATTCGGTGTTAGGTGTTGCTATATCCTTGATTGCTCTTCCATCATAGTGATCTGTATGAGCGTGAGTCAATATTATCAGATCAGCCTTTTTGAGTTTTGAGTAGTTGTAAAGGTCGCTGTATGGATCAACATATATATGCATACCCTCCCAATCAATATGGATGGAGCCATGAGCAAGATGCTCTATATTGACAAGACCCAATGGAGTGTAAAATGTGTTGTAAATTTGAGTTCCCATAGCTATATATTTTTAATTGATCAATTTACCATTTAATATAATAGTGTCTATATAAGGTGTAGTAAATGCATACGGAATAAAACTATATGAAGGTATTTCTTTGGTTATGAATATATTGGCAATTTTGCCTCTTGATATTGAACCTAAATTTTCCTCAATGCCCATTGCGTATGCCCCATTTATTGTACATGCATTTATAGCCTCCTCAGGTGTCAGTTTCATAGCTATACAGGCCAATGCCAACTGGAACTGCATGCTTCCGCTTGGACAGGATCCAGGATTATAGTTTGTCGCCAATGCCAAAGGAATATTGTTCTCCACAAACTTACGGGCAGGGGAATACTCCATATTCAGGAAGAATGTGGCTCCCGGCAACATTGTAGCTATTGTCTGAGAGTTTTTTAATGCTGCAAACTCCTCTTCACCTACACTTTCAAGATGATCTACACTAATGGCATCATACTTGACACCAACCTGAACACCACCTGATATTCCCATCTGATTGGCATGCACCTTTGCTCTCAGGCCGTACTTAAGGCCGGCATTCAATATCCTGTCGGTATCATCAACGGAGAAGAAGCCATCTTCACAAAATACATCAATGTACTCGGCAAGTTCTTCTGCGGCAACCATAGGAATCATTGTATTGATAATCTCCTCAACATAGCCCTCCTTGTTTCCGGCATATTTGGCTGGAAATGCATGGGCACCCAAAAATGTAGATTTTACGGTTAGAGGCGAGTTCTCTTTTATACGTTTTATAACCCTTAGCATCTTCAACTCGTTTTCAGGAGTAAGACCGTAGCCACTCTTGATCTCCACAGCACCTGTGCCAGTGGCAAGAATCTCATTTGCCCTCTCCATTGCACTTCTGTAGAGTTCATCTTCCGATGTGTTTTCCAACAGTTGTGCAGAATTGAGAATTCCACCGCCTCTGGCAGCTATCTCCTGGTAACTCAGTCCGTTGATTTTGTCTACAAACTCCTGCTCCCTGCTTCCTGCATAAACAAGGTGCGTGTGGGAATCGCAAAATGACGGGAAAACCATTCTGCCCGCAGCGTCTATAATTTTCAAATCATTATGCGGATCCTCTCGTTTGGAGATTGCATCGCACAGATGTGGCGGCATAGTTTCCATTTTGCCATAATCCGCAATCAATGAATCTTCTATATAAAGGAATGCATCTTCAATTATATCCAGGTTCCTCATCTGCTCTCCGCGTTTGAGTGTAATGTGGTCACCCGCCTGTATGAGCTGCCTGATGTTTGTTATTAGAATCCTATCCATTATTTATCGGGATAAAGTTGGTTGATTTATATATCAGAGACTCCTCAAAAATTCGATTGAGTTGTTGATGTGGGTATACATCACCTCGTCATCCTCAATGAAGTTCACAACTTTCCTATATTGTTGCACAAACTCTTCAAGGATAGGAGAACTCTTGAGCGGACGTCTGAATTCAAGTGCCTGAGCCGCATTCATAAGTTCAATGGCAAGTACCTTTTCTACATTATTTACCACCCTATAACATTTTGTAGCTGCGTTTGCACCCATACTTACATGATCCTCCTGGCCCTGCGATGAGTCTATAGTATCTACAGAGGCTGGAGTACAGAGCTGCTTGTTCTGGCTTACAACTCCAGCTGCCGCATATTGGGGAATCATAAAGCCGGAATTCAAACCTGGTTTTGCCACAAGGAATGAAGGGAGTGAGCGTTTTCCGCTTATCAGCTGATAAGTCCTTCTCTCTGAAATACTTCCTATTTCTGATATTGCAATTGCAAGAAAATCGAGATTGATAGCCAATGGCTCTCCATGGAAGTTTCCTGCAGATACAATCATATCGTCGTCAGGCAACACGGTCGGGTTGTCTGTTGCACTGTTCAACTCGGTAACAAAAACCTCCTCTATATGTCTCAAGGCATCCTTTACAGCGCCATGAACCTGCGGAACGCACCTAAAGGAGTATGGATCCTGAACATGCTGCTTGTATTGTGCAATTATCTGGCTTCCATCAAGGTAGTGGAGCATATTTTTCGCAGTCTCCATTTGTCCGGAATGAGGTCTTACTGCGTGTACACCTGGAGTAAAAGGTTCAATTCTTCCATCATAAGCATCTAAAGAGAGGGCTGCAATTTTGTCTGCCATTCCCGACAACTTTTTAGCTTTTCTTATATTCCAAATGGCAAAGGCAAGCATAAATTGTGTGCCGTTCAAGAGTGCCAGACCCTCTTTAGAAGCAAGCACGAGCGGTTCCCATCCGAACTTCTCATTTATCTCCTGTGCACTATAGCGCTTGCCTTCATAATTGACTTCTCCCAATCCCAAAAGTGGCAGACACATATTTGCGAGCGGAGCCAAATCGCCTGATGCACCAAGAGATCCCTGCTGATAAACAACGGGATATACTCTATTATTGAAGAAATCTACAAGACGTTGCACAGTCTTCAACTGCACTCCTGAAAAACCGTAAGACAAAGACTTTATCTTGAATGCAAGCATAAGTCTTACAATCTCCTGAGGCACCTCTTCTCCTAACGAACAGGCATGAGACATTACAAGATTCTTTTGTAGTGCACTCAAATCATCAGCGCCAACAGATACATTGCACAATGATCCAAAACCGGTTGTTATTCCGTAAATTGGCTCCTTCTGGCTCTTCATTCTATTGTCGAGATACTCTCTACATTTGACTATTCTGGCTTGCGATTCGCTGCCCAAAACGATTTTTACATCATCATTAAATAACACATCAATATCATTTAATGAATGAAAGTTTTGATCTATATTAAAATTCATATTTTTACTTTAAAAGTGTTACTCGGTTAGACATTCAACAAATATAATAAATATATTGTGAATAATTTCATTATTTTATTATTTAAATCCAGTTTGAATCATAATTTTTATAAATTTGCAGAACCGGATAGATAATGAATTTAAAATTAAATAACATGTTACTTAAATTAAAACACTACTTTCTTATACTTTTGTCATTAAGTATTTTTTTAGTTGGTTGCTCGGGTGGAGATGACGACACCACAAGCGAAAATCAGGTAAACCCAAATGACAACTCGTTGAAAAGTCTATCATTTACTAAAGCTGACAATCCAGGACTGACAATGAACTGCGCGGCTGTGCAGAATGACAACCTCTTCTATGTTACTCTTCCCGATGAAATTGATTTGACAAAGGCTGTTCCATCCTTTATCATAGCAGAAGAGGCAACAGCTTCAGTAAACGGCAAGAGTCTGGTAAGTGGCCAAACTGCCGTAGATTTCAGTAACACAACAAAAATTACAGTCACATCAAAAAGCGGACTAACAAGAACCTATACAGTATTGGCTAAAAATGGAAATACCAGAATAGACAATATGGTATATTCATTTATGGTAAAACACAAGGCCCCAGCCGTCTCTTTGGCTCTAAGCAAAGATGAATCATTGGTTTACAAAGCAGCTTATGGTTTTGCAGATGTTGCTAAAGAAGAGAGAGTTACAAGTGATTACATGTTCAGATTGGCAAGTATGTCAAAGCAACATACAGCTATTGCCATCATGAAGTTGTATGAAGAAGGAAAACTTGATCTTGAAGACCGTGTCTTTGGTAAAGATGCCATCTTGGGAGAAATGCTCGGTGACGAGATCAGGGATTCAAGAGCCAGATATATTACAGTAAGACAACTTCTTGACCACACCAGCGGTTACTCCGTAGATTGTATCTTTGGAGGTTTGAGCAGATATTCCGGCAAATCGCTTAAAGAGCGTATGCTATATATGTTGGCAAATGAGTCCCTTGCAAATGAGCCGGGTACTGTACATTCATATAATAACTTTGGATTCAGTGCATTGGGCTTGGTTATTGAGGCAGTGTCCGGAAAAGATTATGAAACATTCCTTAAAGAGGAGATATACTCAAAATCAGAAGATCCTATCACAAATATCAGAGGTGGTAAAAATGATCCGTCAGACAGATTTAAAAATGAGGTTTCTTACTATGCTCAAGGTGGTAAAGATGCTTATGGCAACAATGTTGAGGTTGGTATAGCAGCAGGAGGAATCATTGCATCAGCCCCTGATTTGATGAAACTTATGAGTATGGTTGATTATGCGCCAAAGGTGCCTGATTTGCTGAAGAGTGCAATATTGGATGAAATGTATGAACCATCAAAAGTTAGAAACAGATATGCTCTTGGTTGGCGTGTCAATTATCCCGACATTCCAAGTTGGGAGGCTTACCACGGAGGAACATTGGCAGGTGTTTGTCCTATCTGGGCGCGTAGCGATGATAATGTAAATGGCGTTATCCTATGTAACACACGCAGTTACGATATGGATATTGATGATGATCTTTGGGAGATGCTTGAGGATATACAGGATATGTTCTAAAATCATCCATACAAATATTGAAAGATAAAGTTTGCAGGAGGGCAACCGAATCGGTTGTCCTCTTTTTTTGTATTTAAACAATCTTGCCCAAGTGTTTCAAAAATTTGGCTTGCATCTCTCTAAAGTAGTTAATAATCAAATAATTATACACAATTCCCATCTCTTAACAAGAGACGGAAATTATTTGATGTGGGAATAACTATATAAACTACTGAAATTGAAATACTTAACCAAATAACTGTAAAAATAGCTAAACGGGAGAGATTAAAAGTAGACCAAGCTGAGTCAATTCGTTTCAAGGAAATGGGGATTCAGGCCTTAACAGGAAATAAAAACTAAATACAAATAATTCAAACTTTATTAAAAACATTTTATTATGATTAAAAAATCTTTCAGACTAATGCTTC
>JAFQHE010000066.1 GCA_017398125.1 Bacteroidales bacterium | reverse complement strand
CTACCAACTGAGCTACTTCCGCAATTAGTTTACTATATACAAAAAAAGTGGGGAGAGCAGGATTCGAACCTACGAAGGCGTGCGCCAGCAGATTTACAGTCTGCCCCAGTTGGCCACTTTGGTATCTCCCCATTTTTCTTTAAAAATTCAAAAAACTTATGTAAAAAATAGAGCCGATGGAGGGATTCGAACCCCCGACCAGCTGATTACAAATCAGCTGCTCTGGCCAACTGAGCTACATCGGCAATATTTCAAAGTCCTGCTGAAAAGATCTCTTCAGAGATTTTCTTTTCGTTTGGGATTGCAAAGGTATGTATTTTGTTTTTATCTACCAAATATTTTTCAAAAAAAATTAAAACTTTTTTCAATCTTTTTTTGCAAATCATTCGCATTATATTGACACTCTGACATTAACTGATCTATAGTACCCTGCTCAATAAATCTGTCGGGAATACCAGATTTCAAAATTTTGCCTTTATACCCTCTCTCCGACAAATACTCGGAGACCGCACTATACAATCCCCCAACCACAGTGCCATCCTCAACTGTTATAATGACATCACACAACTCTGCAGCCCTCTCTATAGCCTCCGTATCAATAGGCTTGAGGAATCTCATATCATAATGGAGCGCCCTGCACCCGCAATTTGCCTCACATGCCTCAACAGCCTTTGCCACTCTGTTACCTATTGTACCAATCGATAATACAGCCACCTTGGCTCCATCGGAGAGCAAACGCGCCTTACCTATATTAATAGGTGTAAAATCACATCTCCAGTCAAGTCCTTCACATTCACCCCTCGGATACCTTATCGCAACAGGACCATACTCAGGCAAAGTCGCAGAATAGAGCATATTCCTCAACTCAACCTCATTCATCGGAGCCACTATAGTCATATTTGGCACAAGCCTGAAATATGCAAGATCAAATGCACCGTGATGAGTAGCGCCATCTTCACCGACAAGTCCACCCCTGTCTATACAGAATATTACCTTAAGGTTCTGCAGTGCCACATCATGTATGATTCCATCATAAGCCCTCTGCATAAATGTAGAATATATATTACAGAATGGGATCATGCCACCGGCAGCAAGTCCTGCCGAAAATGTAACAGCGTGCTGCTCAGCTATGCCAACATCAAAAGTACGCTCAGGAAACTCCTTCATCATTATATCCAGAGAGCAACCCGATGCCATTGCCGGTGTTATCCCCACAATCTTTGGATTGCTTCTTGCCAGTTCAGTAACAGTCTCCCCAAAGATTTCCTGATACTTATATCTCTTCACCGACGGCTTTACACGTTCACCGGTACACACATCAAATTTTCCTGGAGCATGCCACACACTCTGCTGTGCCTCTGCAGGCTTGTAACCCTTACCTTTAACTGTACGCACATGAAGTAACTTTGGTCCCTTTATTCCCTTCATATTCTGTAGCGTAGCTACAAGCTCCCCCAAATCATTCCCGTCAATCATACCAAAGTATCTGAAACCCAACCCCTCAAATACAGAGCCGCTCTTTACAAAAGCCAACTTTGTACTCAAGGTTATTTTTTGGATAAATCTTCTAAGCCTATTGCTGCCAATAAAGTTCCATATCCTGTTCTTCAGCCTGTTATAGACAGGAGAAGTTGATATTTTAACCAGGTAGTTGTGAAGAGCCCCTACATTCTTGTCTATCGAGATCTGATTGTCATTCAATATAACAAGAATATCAGATTTCATTGCACCTGCATTATTTAATGCCTCAAATGCCAATCCTCCCGTCAAAGCGCCATCACCTATTACTGCAATACATTTTGTCTGCTCACCTCGTAGCCTTGCAGACTCTGCAAAACCCAAAGCCGCCGATATTGATGTGGATGTATGTCCGGCACCAAATGCATCATACTCGCTTTCGCTCATCCTTGGGAAACCACTGATGCCATTATACTTCCTGTTGTTAAGGAAGGCCTCTCTCCTGCCTGTGATTATCTTATGTGCATAGGCCTGATGCCCTACATCCCAAACAAGTTTATCTTTTGGTGTGTCAAAGACGTAATGAATTGCAACTGCCAGTTCCACTGCACCCAAACTGGAGCCCAAATGCCCCGGATTCTTTGAACAACAATCAATCATATACTCCCTTATTTGGGAGCACAATTCTCCCAACTCTTTAATATTTAAAGATTTAAGGTCTTCGGGGCTATTTATGTTATCCAATATCCTATTCATGATCAAAAGAAAATCTTTGCAATTTACAACTTATTTACAACTTAGAAAAAATTTAATTATTTTTTGAGGTTTTATTTAAAATTAGTAACTTGCTTGATTATTTACAGACACCTGAAAAAACTATTTAAATTTATTAATAATGAATCAAGTAAAAAAACTACTCAATGACAGTTTTGTTGCACGTTGGTCTGCACTAATCCTCATTGCTCTTATGATGTTCTTCGCGTACATGTTTGTAGACATGTTGTCTCCGTTGAAAGAACTTTTGGAAACTAATCTTAACTGGAACAGCAGTACATTCGGAACATACGCCGCGTCTGAATATTTCCTAAATGTTTTCTGCTTCTTCCTTATCTTCGCCGGTGTCATACTTGACAAGATGGGCATCAGATTTACAGGTCTTTTGTCAGCATCATTAATGGTTATCGGTGCGTGCATCAAGTTCTATGCCATGAGCGGATATTTCGCAGGTACTGCTCTTGAGGCATGGCTCAACTCGTGGTGGGTATCGCTCCCAGGTTCTGCAAAACTTTCATGTCTCGGTTTCATGATCTTCGGATGCGGTTGCGAAATGGCCGGTACCACTGTATCAAAGGCCATTGCAAAATGGTTCAAAGGTAAGGAGATGGCTATGGCAATGGGTTTGGAGATGTCAATTGCACGTCTTGGAGTATTTGCAGCCATGTGGCTTTCACCAATTGTCTCTGAAAGTTTCAACAATTCAGTATCGGCTCCGGTAGCATTTGGTGCAGTGTTGCTGATGATCGGACTTATCTTCTACACTGTATTTGTAGTTATGGACAGCAAATTTGACAAGCAGCTTGAAGCTGCCGGTGAACTTACCCAGGAGTCATCTGAAGAGGAGTTCAAATTCAGCGACTTGGGTAAGATTTTTACAAGCAAGATGTTCTGGTTGGTAGCCCTATTGTGTGTTTTGTACTACTCTGCGATATTTCCGTTCCAGCGTTATGCCCCTGATTTCTTGAACAAGACTCTTGACATTGAAAGTGGAGCACAACTATTCAGTTGCTTCCCTATACTTGCAATGTTCCTTACACCATTCCTTGGAGCCTTCATAGACCGTAAAGGAAAGGCCGCATCAATGCTTATGATAGGCTCGCTTATCATGGTTGCATGCCACTTGAGTTTTGCATTCCTTCTACCGCTCTTCCCATCAAGAGTCTTGGCAATTGCAATCATAGTAATACTTGGAGTATCATTCTCGCTGGTGCCTGCAGCATTGTGGCCATCGGTTCCAAAGATTATTGACGAACGCATTTTGGGATCTGCCTACTGTGTAATTTTCTGGATCCAGAACTGGGGCTTGCTATTGGTTCCAATCATCATAGGCAAGGTTCTTGACGCTACCGGCGGATACACCCTACCGATGGTAATCTTCTCATCATTCGGCGTAATTGCACTTATTATAGGTATGTTGCTCAAACGCGAAGACAAGAAGAAAGGTTATGGCATGGAGCTTCCAAACATCAAATAGATACACTAATTATATTAACATAACAAAACACTTAAAATTTTATGACAAACGCAGTTAAATCCCTGAAAGAGAGCAAAAGCGCATGTTGGATTGCCTGGGCTTGCCTGGTAGTTCCAATGTTTGCGTCGTACTTCTTTGACGACATGTTCTCTACCATTTCACACATTTTCCAGAATCCCGATATTTTGGATCTAGGTTGGAATTCACAAGATTATGGTTTCTATGCAGGCGGCTACTCATTCCTTTGTGTATGGGGCGGCCTTATTGTTTGCGGTATGCTTCTTGACAAATGGGGCGTACGCGTTACCGGTTCAATCTTTGTAGGCCTTATGGCTGTCGGTGCAGCATTGGTATATGTAACCATTTCATCAAAATCCATTGTAGATTCGGGTTATTCGTTGACAATTGCATACGTCGGCTGTATGCTGTTTGGCCTTGGCAGCGAGATTGCAGGTGTTGCTGTTACTCGTTCCATTGCAAAATGGTTTAAGGGCAAATCAATGGCTTTGGCTATGGGTCTTCAGTTGGCAATTGCACGTTTGGGTACAGCAGCTGCCCTTCTTCTTTCACCAATTTTGGTTGCAGAGTCAGAGGCAGGTTATCCGCTTAACGTAACAAACAGACCAGCATTCTTCGGTTTGTGCCTTTTGATGCTTGGAGCAGTTGTATGGGGTATCTTTGTTGCAATGGATGCAAAATTTGACAAGCAGGCTGGAACAACTGATAAAGTTGAGACTGCAGAGGAGGACAAATTCAAATTCTCTGACATCTTCAAGATTCTTGGCAACAAACACTACTTGTTGATCTCTCTTCTTTGCGTATTCTTCTACTGCTGTATCATCTCATTCAAGAAGTTCGCTACAGCAATCCTTATCCCAAGATTCGGTGCTGACGACGTTGAGAACTTTGCTCAGACCGCATCACTTATGGTATCCATGATTCCATTCTTCACTGTAGTGTTTACCCCATTGTTCGGTACATTGGTTGACAAAATAGGTAAAGCTACAACATGGATGATCACCGGTTCTGTTATGGTATTTGCAGCACACATTATTATAGCATTTGCGCCAGGCGATCCAATCTGGGGTTATGTAGGTATTGCAATCCTTGGTGTAGGTTACTCTCTTGTACCTGCAGCAATGTGGCCATCTGTACCTAAAATTGTTCCTGAAAAGAACCTTGGTACAGCATACTCACTTATCTACTGGATCCAGAACATGGGTATGATGACAGTTCCAATCTTTGTAGGTAAGATCCTTGCAAAAGTTGACGGCGTAACTGATGTTGCCCTTCTTGAGAATGCAGCAATCAATGCTGAGTACATTTTCATTGGTTTGGGTGTTGTTGCAATCACAGTTTCATTGTTGCTATTCTTCTCATCAAAGAAGAATCCTCAATTGAAACTTGATGTTCCTAACAATCAGAAATAGGAAACAGCAAGTGATAATATACAGAAGGAGATGACTAATAAGTGATTTAGTCATCTCCTTTTTCTTTATAGACTAAAAAGAGGATGCTTCAATAGCCATCTCTACCAATAGCAAACCCCTATTAGAAAAGACTCTAATAGGGGTTATCCCCTTGATGAGAGGCCGTCTAAGTCAGCCTCCTGTATGTCGATTATATGGTTTTATAATCTATCTGATAATTGTCTGCTCCCTGTCTGGTCCCAATGAGATAATCTTGATTGGAACATTTAGTTCAGCCTCAATGAATTTGATATATTCAATGAACTCAGCTGGAAGTTCCTTCTCATCCTTGATTGATGTAAGATCCTTTTTCCAGCCTTTGAACTCTTTATATACCGGCTCAATTGTTGCATAGGTATCGTAAGGAACTCTATCAGACTCCTCGCCATTAACCTTATAACCTACAGCAACTTTGATTGTATCAAATGTATCAAGAACATCTGCCTTCATCATAATAAGCTCTGTAACGCCATTAAGCATAATTGTATATTTCAATGCTGGAAGGTCAAGCCAGCCGGTTCTTCTTGGACGTCCTGTTGTTGCACCAAACTCAAAACCTCTCTTACGCAACTCCTCACCATCTGCATCAAACAACTCGGTTGGGAACGGACCGCTACCCACTCTTGTACAATATGCCTTGAAGATACCATAAACATTGCCAATCTTGCTTGGAGAGACACCCAATCCGATGCAAGAACCTGCACAAGTTGTAGAAGATGATGTTACAAATGGATATGAACCGAAATCGACGTCAAGCATAGAGCCCTGGGCACCCTCAGCCAATACAGCCTTGCCCTGAGCGATATAGTTGTTCATCTCATACTCTCCGTCAACAATATTGAAGCTCTTGAGATACTCAATTGCGCTCATCCACTCCTTCTCCTGCTCAGTAATGTCGTACTCAAAACCTGCATACTGCTCAAGGGTCTTCTGGTGCTTTGCCTTCAAAGCCTCATATCTCTCAACAAAATTTGATGTAAGGATGTCTCCTACTCTCAAACCTTTACGGCCTGTCTTATCCATATATGTAGGGCCGATGCCTTTAAGGGTAGAACCAATCTTGCCAGCACCCATAGAGGCCTCTGATGCCGCATCAAGTACACGGTGTGTAGGAAGAATAAGGTGAGCCTTCTTTGCAATTGCTACTCTCTCCCTCACAGGAACACCCATAGCCTCAATCTCCTCACACTCCGCTCTGAAGATGATAGGATCAATAACCACGCCATTACCTATAAAGTTTGTGGCATTGTCTCTGAACACTCCCGACGGAACTGTGTGCAAAACGAATTTTTTCCCTTCAAAATGGAGGGAGTGGCCAGCATTCGGACCACCTTGGAATCTTGCTATAACAGGATAGGTATTTGCAAGAACATCTACAATCTTGCCTTTACCCTCATCACCCCATTGTAAACCAAGAACTACATCTACTTTCATATATTGAATTATTAAGTTATTGCCAATTGATTAGAACGGAAGGTCATCTGATACCTCTTCAAGTGAAAAATCCGGAATCTGAGGCTGTGATACAGGACGTTGATCCTGATAAGGTGTTGCCTGGTTATAGCCGGATGTCTGGTAACCCTGACTTTGAGGCTGATAACCTTGGGTCTGTGACGATTGAGGATAGCCACCTTGCTGCGCACCATCAGCTCTTTTGCCCAACAACCGGATATTGTCTGCAACAATCTCTGTTGTGTATCTTTTCTGGCCACTCTGGTCTGACCAGCTTCTTGTTCTGATCTTTCCCTCTACAAAAATCTGACTTCCCTTGTTGATATACTTTTCAGAAAGCTCTGCCAGATTTCTCCAACATACGATATTATGCCACTCAGTCTGATCCTGCATGACACCATTCCTATCCTTGTACCTCTCTGTAGTAGCCAAAGTAAATGAGGCTACAGCAACGCCCGACTCAAGATGCCTGACCTCAGGCTCCCTTCCAACATTTCCTATTAATAAGACCTTATTGAATGACATATCAAAAACATTTTAACGGCCAAAATTACAATATTCTGATGATATTTTGAAGCAAAAAAGATATTTTTTACTCAATCCCCATTACTTTCCTCATTTCCAAAGTATTAGGCAAACACCCGGTAAAGAGTTCAAAAGCCGGTATTGCCTGATGATAGAGCCAGTACCTGCCATCGATATACAGACCGCTCTTTACCCCCTTCTCAGGAGAGAGGGCCGCATTGGCGTAGTTCGCCTCAAAAACAATCTTTTTACTGAAATCAAATCCTTCAAGTTGAGGAACAAGAAATGAGAGTGAGTATATTACAATATCAGCATCGGCCAAACATTCCGCCACATCCGCAAGAGGAACATATACGGCACCAACCGCAGCCGCAAATTCAGCAACTCTTCCTGCTGAACGGTTAATCAGACTAACCTGATGACCGGCATCACACATTGCCAGTGTTGCCGCCTTTCCTGCGCCACCTGCACCCACCACAGCAACCTTTTTTATACCGTCAGAGTGCAAAGCATCAGGCAGAAGTTCACTTTTTGAAAGAAACTCCCCTATTGTATTCTTTACTCCGTAATAATCTGTATTGTATGAGCGGACCTGCAGTTTTCCATCTGCTCCCGAATAATCCTTAATAAGCACATTGGCACTTCCCAAAAGTGAGGATATTCTGTCGGGAAGCGTTACATGCTCCATAACTTTATCCTTAAAGGGGGAGGTAACATTGGCTCCAAGAATATCACTACTCCGGAAAAGTTCTATAGCCTCGTCTGCTGTTGCAGTTTCAAACAATGAATATGTGTGAAGAGAATCCCCATAACCTGCGGAGAATAGAGCAGGACTCTTTGAGTGAGAAATGGGAGACCCAAAAAGACCAAATTTTGCCATACTATATATGCGTTTCCAAAAATCTACATTCCGAATATGGTGCCAACTTAAAAGAGACACTTTCCAAATCTGCAGGAAGAAGCACTACGTCGCCCTGCTTGACCCCCATAACACTTTCATTTCCATATACAACCGACATCGAACCACCCACACACGTCAATATTACAAATGATTTCAAATGGGCATACGAAAAATCATAGCTTCTTGCTTTGCCACCATCTGAGCGGAGTTCCAGCATTGAAGTTGTAAAATATTCCGACTTTACATTTCCTACAGCCCGCTCCCAAATATTGTCAGAAAGCTTATCCGCTTCAATATTTGATATTTTACAAGCATCACCACTTATTGAAAAATCAATGGCATCAAGGGCCTGCTGCGTGTGTAACTCCCTGGTTCTGCCGGAAGCATCCCTCCTGTCATAGTCATAGATTCTGTAGGTAATATCTGAACTTTGCTGAATCTCCGCTATGAACGCACCGGCACCAATACTATGTACTGTTCCGGCAGGCAGATAGAACATATCCCCCTCTTTAATGTAAAACTTCTGCAATAATCCCATTATCTCCTCTCCGGACAACTTTTCAAACTCCTGTTTGACAACTTCCGATGAAAAGCCTGCCAACAAAGAGGCGCCCTCGGCAGCATCAATCACATACCACATCTCGGTCTTACCGCTGCAACCATGTCTCTCTGCAGCCATCCCGTCATTAGGATGAACCTGCACGGACAAATCTTTTGCCGCATCTATAAACTTCACAAGCAATGGGAAATCTGCACCATATTTTTTGGAATTCTCCTCTCCCATCAACTCAACACCATAGCTTGAAGTTACCTCAGACAAACTCATTCCTTTAAGATTGCCATTGAGTACAACAGACTCATATCCAGGTACAGCAGATATACCCCAACACTCTCCTATCGCCTCTCCACATGGAATTCCAGAAAGTTGGTCTGTACCACAATCCATAAATGCAACCAATCTTCCACCACCCCAAATGGCAGGTCTGAAAACTGGTCTGAATTTTAAAGGATATTTAATAGCTCTTTCTTGCATAAATTTCTAACGTTCATATTTGCTAAAGAAATTCAAGGCAATATCGCCCCATATATCCGGCGGTGTATGTCCCTCTACAAAAATATAGTACTGCTTCGGTGAATTGATGAGATTATAGATCTCAAAATTCTGTCTCGGCAAGCAAATATCATCTTCCAACCCTACTCCCATAACCACTGGACACTCCACTCTTCCCGACAAATTCTTTATATCATACGGCTTCAATTCATTTGTAGCACTCTCATTTGAGAGTCCCGGTGCATAAACTGCGGCTGCTGCAACCCTATTGTCCAAAGCACACGCCGCAACCACAAATGCGCCTCCACGCCCCTTGCCTTGAAGAAATATATTCTTAAGATCAACATCCTCGCGTTCACACACATAATCAACAGCCCTGACCACATCAAGACACAAGGTTCTGTAATAATACTCCTTATGAAGCCATCCTTTACGTGGCGAGACTACAACATCAATGATTTCCGGGCGAATATCACCGGAAGGATGAACCAAATTTTCATCCTTATCAATACAGGTAATTACCGTTTTGTAAGTTCCTTTCTTTTTGGGAACGGCAATAAAGCCCTCAACCACGCCACCGCCAATTGATTTAAGCTTCAAAGAATAGATGTTTCTAAATTTTGTTTTGAGCTTCTTTACCTTAATGACTTCAGCTCCTACAGGTGTAGCCCTCAGTTCACTTAGGATACCACTCCACGTATCATCAAATGAGAAGGTTGAATCTGCGAAGGAGTGAAGTTTTTCAGGCTCATACCCGATATTGGCGCTCATCATAACGGTATCTTCCCTTTCAATACATACTTTATAGAAACCGCTCTTCAATGGAAATGAAAATGAGAGTTGCGCAGAATCAGATGGTGAGACTGAATATCTTTGTCTGAAGCTGTAAATGTGTTTGCCATCATCAGAGAGCACCTTGCAGAGTATAGTATCAGCATGCTTCTCATAATTATCTTTATTGTAGACCGTAACATCAATAACCGGATTATTGCTGTTATAGAACATTCTGTCAAAACTCTTCTCTATCCTATATGAAATCTCATTCTGCGCGCAGAGAGATACTACGGCAAACAGACAAACCAGTATAGAAAAAAGCACCCTTTTCATATATCAAATCAAAGCTACTAAGATACTAATTAAATATCAATGGAGCAAAAACGATTTTCTCTCTTAGCCACGTCTGACAAATTCTGATTATATAGTGCATCCATTATTGATGTTGCCATATTTTTCAAAAGAGAAAGATTGTTCCCCGTAGTATAGAATAGATTGGGGCCTGCAGAGGTGTCAATAGCCTTATTTTCAAGTTCAAGAAGAGAAAGTGCCTGCTTGGCAATGGCCGGAGCCGGATTGACAATCTTCAACCGGTCTCCAGCTATACACTTTATTGAGTTGCTTAAAAATGGATAGTGCGTACATCCAAGTACAACATGATCGGCATTGGCCTCTATCATAGGCAAGAGATACCTCTCCAACAAAGATATTGCCTCGGGAGTATCTGTATTGCCCTGTTCAACCAATTCAACGAGCCCGCTACCAACTTGCTCAATTACCTTTGTATTGGATGCAAACTTGTGAAGGGTCCTCAAATAGAGTTCACCCTTGAGTGTCCCCTGAGTTGCAAGCACACCAATTACCCCAGTTTCAGTGTTTAGTGCTGCCGGCTTGACTGCAGGTTCCATTCCTACAAACGGAATGCTGTAAGAACTCCGCAATATCTCTATAGCAGCGGCTGTTGCAGTATTGCAGGCAACAACAATCAAATCAACGCCGCTGTCAATCAGGAAGCGGGATATTTTTAAAGCTCTGTCAATTATATATTCTTTTGGTTTGGGACCGTACGGACAATGTCCGCTGTCTGAGACATAGATATATCTCTGATCCGGCATCAAAGCCACAAGTTCCTTAAAGACTGACAACCCGCCTACACCCGAATCAAAAACACCTATCATAATATGCTGTATATCTTGAAAATTATTCGAAACAAACAGCAAATTTATGAAAATGCACCGAATAACACAATAGTTCAGTTTTGTGCTGTAGAACTATTTTAAAGTAATTTCAATAAGTACAGGATTGCTCTCCTCTGTCAATTTGGATGCAATCTCTTTCATACGTATGGAATTGGTTTTTGATGCCATTGCAATAAAAACTGCAGCATCAACAAATTGGTACATTTTATTGCCGAGCATTGCCATTGGCCTGAACGGCATTCCATTATCCAAATCATTGGCAAATCCAGAAACTGCCAACCCTTTATGGTACTTTAGGGCATAAGTTGTTTGCTTGGATTTGTCGTAGACAATGGTGAGAATGCGGCCGTCAAGCCCGTTTTGATCTGGCAATATATTATTGACGCCTAAAGATATACGAAACATTATAAAGCGGGAATTTTCTTGAAACTGAACACCTGAAATCAGCACTTTATTCTCTTCCCAATCGGCCTTTAAAGAGTTCCTGTATTTTCCAAAATCCAACATATAAGCAGGCTTCATATTCATCTGATCGTCCAGACTGTATATGATGTCTTCCATTTGGGTAATGAGTTTCACTTGATTATTCCAATGTGAAAAAGCCTGTCTTGCATATTGGGTTCCAATTCTGCCAGCCAATTCTGTTTTTGCAGCAAACAACGGCCCATTAATTTTTTTACGCACAATGCGCTCTCCCTCCAAATTGTATATTACGGCATATCCATCATTATTCTTGGAATCCCTGGCACTAAAAAGCAATTTTCCACCATTTAAAAAATTAAAATTACTATTTAAATGATCTATGGAAGTATGGTTGAAGATGTCCCATACGGGAATATATGTTATGAAATTACCATTTATGTCATATACAATAACTTTGGTCATATCACGTATAGCAACATTTCTGGTATCTTCTGCAACTGAAATATCCATCAAGGAATTGAACTCATCTCCTCTATTTCCTTTATGTGCAAAAGACGAAACAAATTTGCCGTTTTTTGTAAACTTGTAGCACCCTGTACTTGAAACTGGATTATGTATTGCTACATATATGAACTCTTTGTCTTCGTGGAAGAGCAGTGCTTTATTGGCACCTTCCAAAAATATCTCGCCCTCTCCCAACGTTGTGTATTCTATCTTTGATGCAATGCTGCTGAGCGGTGCAATATGTTTACTGTCCAATGCAGCACCAATATTGATTGTGGGCAACGGACTGCCGACAGTTTGTGCTATTGAGCAGAATGGCCGCACCAACAGAATTAGCGCAGCAATAAAGTAAAATATTTTATTGGTAGTAATACTCATATCCGCATATATTGCATTCTATCATGAAGACTTCACCAGTATCTTCATAATACAAATATTTCCAATTTCCAACTTGACTACAACCGGGGCATTTAATAATTCTCGCTTGCTGAGACTCAGTAATGTTCTCTTTATCGGCTATACTGCTAAATATTTCGTAAGTTAATATAAATTGATCATTTATACAATTTAAAAAGGGGCGACCCATTTTGGCCCCCCCTTCTATCAATTGTATTCAAGTAATTACCGATTAGATAATACCTTGCTCCAACATAGCCTGAGCAACTTTCATGAAGCCTGCAATGTTAGCACCTTTAACGTAGTCAATGCTACCGTCTGGTTGCTGACCATATTTAACACAAGCCTCGTGGATGCTCTCCATGATGAAGTGCAATTTAGCGTCAACCTCTGAAGCAGCCCAACCAAGGTGCATACAGTTCTGAGTCATCTCCAAACCTGAAGTTGCAACACCACCAGCGTTTACTGCTTTACCAGGAGCAAATAGGATCTTAGCATCCTGGAATGCTTTGATAGCCTCAGGAGTACAACCCATGTTAGAAACCTCACAGCAGCACCAAGTACCGTTAGCGATCAACTCTTTAGCATCGTCACCGTTAAGCTCGTTCTGGAATGCGCAAGGCAATGCGATATCACATTTGATGCTCCATGCTTTCTTACCTGCAGTGAATTTAGCAGCACCAGGGAACTGAGTTGCCATATCCTCAACTTTGTTACGGTTAGAAGCACGCATAACCAACATATAGTCGATCATCTCTTTAGTGATACCGTCTGGAATCTCGCAAACACCATCTGGACCAGAAACTGCAACAACTTTAGCACCTAGCTCAGTAGCTTTTGTAGCAGCACCCCAAGCAACGTTACCGAAACCTGAAACAGCTACAGTTTTGCCAACGATATCTTTACCAGCTTTGTGAAGAAGGTGTTGAGTAAAGTATAGAGCACCGAAACCGGTAGCCTCAGGACGTAGGATAGAACCACCCCACATAGCACCTTTACCTGTCAATACACCTGTGCTGTATTTACGAGCCAATTTAGTATACATACCGTGTAGGAAACCGATCTCACGGCCACCAACTCCAACGTCACCAGCAGGAACGTCAGTATCAGGACCCAAGTTTCTCCACAACTCTAGCATAAATGCCTGGCAGAAACGCATGATCTCAGCGTCAGATTTTCCAACTGGGTTGAAATCTGAACCACCTTTACCACCGCCCATAGGCAAAGTAGTCAAAGCATTTTTGAATGTCTGCTCAAAACCCAAGAATTTAAGCATTGAAGGAGTTACAGCTGGGTGGAAACGCAAACCGCCTTTGTAAGGTCCAATTGCGCTGTTGAACTGTACACGGTAACCCAAGTTTGTCTGAACCTCACCGTTATCGTCTACCCAAGTAACTCTGAATGTGAAGATTCTATCTGGCTCAACGATACGCTCAACGATCTTAGCCTTCTCGAACTCAGGATGTTGGTTGTAAACTTCCTCGATTGACTCCAATACCTCACGTACTGCCTGTAAATACTCTTTCTCATGGCCATATTTTTTCTCAAGATTGGCCATTATTTCTGCTACTTTCATAACTATTTAAGTGTTTTTTGTTTTATAAAAAAGGTTAAATGTTTATTCTTATTCTACTGTCCATGTAGCACCGCTGTGCAAAAGATCCTCCATGCACTGGATTTTAGATTTCTCTTTTACCTCCTTTACCTGGTTATGTACATTCTCCTCGTATGATTTTTCCTCAACATCCCTAATTACACCCAATGCAACAGGATACTCAGGATATTTCATATCAACTAGAAGGCTATGAATACCTATGTTGTCGGTGTGTGCATCATGTACAAGGATATCCTTTTCAGTAATGCCATTCTCGCCAATTGTAACAACTTTCAATTTGTGTCCGTCAAGTACAAGACCTTTATCCCTGTTCTTGCCGAAGATCATTGGCTCACCATGTTTCAATACAATTGTACGATCCTCCCTTACTGATCTCTCTGAGAACTCCAAGTGTGTACCGTCATTGAAGATTACACAGTTTACAAGCATCTCCATAACTGAAGTACCTTTATGTTTTGCTGCCTGAACCATTATCTCCTGATTCAATTTAAGTTCAGAATCAAGGCTTCTGGCAAAGAAAGTACCTCTAGCACCCAATACCAACTGGCCAGGAGTAAACGGCTGCTCTATTGAACCATAAGGTGATGTTTTTGTAACAATACCCAATTTTGATGTAGGTGAGTACTGACCCTTTGTCAAACCGTAGATACGGTTGTTGAACAATATGATATTTATATCAATATTTCTGCGTAGCGCATGGATGAAATGGTTACCACCAATAGCCAAAGCATCACCATCACCGGTAGCCTGCCATACAGACAACTCAGGATTTGCAACTTTCACTCCAGTTGAAATTGCAGTTGCCCTACCATGGATTGAATGGAAACCATATGTATTCATATAGTATGGGAAACGTGATGAACATCCGATACCAGATACAAATACGAACTGCTCCTTGTTAAAGCCAAGCTCCTCGCAAACCTCAGGCATAGCTCTAACCACAGATGCCAATACTGCGTGGTCTCCACAACCTGGACACCATTTTACCTCTTGATCGCTTTTAAAATCTTGTAATGTATATTTCATAATTGTGTTCTTTTGAAATTTAAAATAATATTTCTGTCTTATAGAGCTTTAACTGCCTCAACAATCTCCTGTACAATGAATGGTTGTCCCTGTACTTTGTTCAATTGGGCAAATTTGAATTCAGGATGTTTAGCTCTCAAATAGTCAACAAACTGACCACTGTTAAGCTCACATACAATAATCTTCTTAAATTTCGCAAACACCTCTGCTGTGTTCTTAGGAAGCGGGTTGATGTAGTCAAAATGGGCAAAGCCTACATTTGCGCCATCAGCCAACAACTGTTTTGTTGCAGTGTACAAGTGTCCGTATGTACCACCCCAACCAACAAGAAGCACATCGCCTGACTGGTTACCGATAATCTCCAAATCAGGAATATAGTTTGCAACTCTTGCAACTTTCTCGGCACGCGCAGCTACCATCTGCTCATGAACTAGAGGATCTGATGATACTGCTCCAGCAGGATTTTTTTCCAAACCGCCCACACGGTGCTCAAGACCAGGTGTACCAGGAAGAGCCCAGCTTCTTGCATATTTCTCCAAATCACGCTCAAATGGTTTGAACTTGCCCTCACATTTGTCAATGATAGGAGGATTGATTGCAGGATAATCATGCATTGAAGGAATCTTCCAAGGCTCAGAACCGTTACCGATGAAGCCCTCTGTCAATAGAATAACAGGCATCATATGCTCCATTGCATATTTGGCTGCATAGAAAGCTGAATGGAAGCAGTGAGATGGTGTACGTGCTGCCATAACCATGATAGGACATTCACCGTTTCTTCCATACAAAGCCTGGTTAAGGTCTGTCTGCTCAGTTTTGGTAGGGATACCTGTAGAAGGGCCACTACGCTGAACATCAACAATCACCAAAGGCAACTCAGTTATCATTGCAAGTCCCAAAGCCTCAGACTTCAAAGACAAACCAGGACCTGAAGTTGTAGTAACCGCCATATTTCCAGCATAAGCTGCACCGATTGCAGTACAGATACCTGAAATCTCATCCTCGCACTGAACAGTCTTTGCTCCCAATGATTTGTGGATAGCCAACTCCTCTAAGATAACTGTAGCAGGAGTGATAGGATAAGAACCGCAGAATAGAGGTCTGCCTGATTTTTCAGAGGCAGCCAAAAGGCCCCATGCTGTTGCCTGATTACCGTTTATATTTCTGTAAACTCCCGGTTCCTGTTTTGCAGGCTCAATTCTGTATGTATTAGGAATTGCGTGGATATTGTGCGCATAATTGTAACCGTCGTTCAATACCTTCTTGTTAGGAGCAATCAAATTAGGTTTTTTGGCAAATTTTTTCTCAAGATACTCTTCTGTGAAATGCAAAGGACGATTGAACATAAAGTAGCACATTCCAAGAACGAACATGTTCTTGCTTCTGATAATTGCCTTGTTGTCCAATCCGCTATCCTTCAAACTCTCTTTTGTAAGAGATGTAATAGGAGCAGCAAGAATATGGTAATCCTCCAATTTCATCTCTGCAATAGGATCGTTTGTGGTAAAACCGGCCTTTTCAATACCTTTCTCATCAAATGAGTCTGTATCGATAATGATACTTGCACCAGGTTTAGCCCATTTTGCATTGGCTTTGAGTGCTGCAGGATTCATAGCAACAAGAACGTCGCAATAATCTCCTGGGGTTTTTACTTCTGTTGCTCCAATATGAACCTGGAATCCGGATACGCCGGATACAGTTCCCTGAGGAGCTCTAATTTCTGCCGGATAGTCCGGGAAAGTAGAAATTTCATTTCCATACAATGCAGAGGCATCAGCGAACAATGTTCCTGTCAATTGCATACCATCTCCAGAGTCACCTGTAAAACGGATAACTACCTCTTGTGTGTCAATAATTTTGTGTTCCATAAAGAATAATTCCTTAAGAAGGCTTTTTTATTTTGTGTTATTTAAATTCAATATTTCAAATTTTATTACAAATGTAATCATTTTATTGATTGATTATAACTTTATTTCAAAAAAAATAAATAAAGAGGGATGACTTTGAAAGTCACCCCTCTTTTATCTGTAAACAGGCCGTATGACGGCACTTTTCAATCTGTTGTTTATCTTGCAGGCTGTGCAGCAGGTGCTGTAGGCAATGTCTTGTCTGCAGGTATACCAAGCTCCTGTTTTACCAAAGGCAAAACATTTTGGCTTGTATTCTCATCAATAAATACCAACACACCCTCTGCAGTGTTGAAGATATATGTGAAACCATTAGCCTTTCCTACTTTATCTACAGCCTCTTTTGCTCTTTGGAAAATAGGTGCAAAAAGTTGCTGCTGAAGTTGGCCGTACTCATTTTGAGCATTCTGGCTGTATTGTTGCAATCTGCCTTGAAGTTCCTCCAACTCTCTAGTCTTTGCCTCCAATACTGCAGGCAACCAATCTTTCTGCTTCTGGTTATACTCCTCCAATTTTCTTCTGAACTCAGCATCCATACCCTGAAGAGTCTCATCCAACTCCTTTGCATATTTCTGCAACTGTACATTAGCTGAATCTGTCTCTGCCATCAAAGCTATAGCCTCCTGAACATTAACGTGTCCGAATTTGAAGTTTTGCGCAAACGCCTGTGTTGACAAACATACCATTACAACTGCCAACAACTTAATAATGTTTTTCATAAATATAATTGATTTTTACTATTTGTTTCTTTCAAAAGTGGGGCCAAAGATAAACATAAAATCTTATTTCCTACAAATTTATAACCCTTTATACAATCAATCTGCTAGAATTGTTGACCAATCATGAAGTGGAACTGGCTACCGCCTCTATCAAGTCCCTCATTAGGTACAGGGTCAAATCCCCAACCCCAGTCTATTCCAAGCATACCGACAACCGGCAACATAATCCTCAAGCCCGCACCGACAGATCTCTTGATTGAGAAAGGATTGAAATCCTTTATATCGGCCCAGCTGTTACCGCCCTCAAGGAAGACAAGAGCATAAATTGTGGACTGAGGCTGCAATATCACAGGGTATCTCAACTCCAATGTAAACTTATCATAAACATTACCCGCATATGCTCCATCTATAATAGGAGTAAGTGAGTTGTTAGGGTAACCTCTTAAACCAATAATCTCAGAACCATAAGTGTTGTAACCGCTCATACCGTCACCACCAAGTATGTATCCCTCAAATGGAGAATATCCCAAATCACGGTTATAATATCCGAGGTATCCGAAATTGGCTGATGTTTTCAATACAAGATCACCGATAAGCTGGGTATACAATGTACCCTTGAATGTCCATTTGTGATACTCAATCCATTTATATCTCTCCTGGTCTGTCATACTCTTGTAGTCGGTATCATCAGGTCTGAAAAGAGAATAAGGAGGTGTCAACTGAAGACTTAACATCAGGTCTGAACCCTTTCTCGGATATATAGGCTGGTCAGTTGAGTTTCTGTTCAAAGAGACCTTATAGCTGAAGTTGTTTGACTTTCCGGTATCAAACAGGAAGTTGTAATTCCAGTTGTTGAGTCTGTATGTCTGCCAGCTCAGCTCATTATACAGAACAAAGTAGTTGTCAGGCCATTTAAGGCGTGTTCCAATTCCCAAAGCGGCACCAAACACCTCCATATATTCATCGGTATTCTGGTACCAGTAATATGAGTTTGTCTGACGGGTATAATAGACTGAGACATTAAACGAAGTAGGCTTCTTGCCAAAGAGCCAAGGCTCCATAAAATTGGCTGTCAAAGCTGTATAATACGTACCGTTTGTCTGGAACCTGATTGAGAGGGTCTGTCCGTCACCCAATGGCACAGGCCTCCACGCCTTTTTGTCAAATATGCGCTTGAATGAGAAGTTATTGAAGCTTACACCAACAGTACCCACAAATGTGTTTCCACCCCAACCGCCTGAAAGTTCAAGCTGGCTGTTCGGTTTCTCTACAAGATTATATGCTATATCAACTGTGTTGTTTACAGGATTTGGAAGGACACTGTAACCCTTCTCAGACATTGCCACCTCGGGATCAAAGTGACCCATAGAGGAGATCTCCCTCAATGAACGCTCAAAATCAGACTGGCTGTAGAGATAACCCGGACGTGTAAAGAGAGATCTTCTGGCAATCTTCTCATTGGTTACTGTATTACCATTAATTATAATATTGTTGAATGTTGCAGGCTTACCCTCAAAAATACGCATCTCGACATCAACAGAGTCACCATCAATCTTGACCTCAACAGGCTGGAGGTTAAAGAACAGATAACCGTTGTCGGTATACATCTTCCTTACATCCATATGCTGCTGTTTAGGATCTCCGAACAGACGCTTCTCCATAGTTACAACGTCATATACATCACCCTTGCCTATCATAAGGACGCTGTTCAATTGATCTGCAGTATAGATTGAGTTTCCAGTCCAATTCACATCCCTGAAATAATACTTCTTTCCCTCTTCAAGAGTGAAGTCAATCTGGAGCCTGTCATCAGTAACATAATAAATTGTATCCTTGATAATTCTTGCATCCCTGTAACCCTGCTCATTGAATGCCGAAATGAGCAAATTCTTGTCATTCTGGTACTCCTCCTCCTTGAACTTCTTGCTCTTAAGGATATTCCTTATATTCATATCCTTTGTCTTTTTCATTGCAGAGGCGAGTTTTGTACTCTTGAGATTATGGTTACCTGCAAATGTTATGGTCTGTATCTTTACCTTTGGTCCCTTATTGATGTTGAATGTCACTTTTACCGCATTCTTCACAAGTGAGTCCACCTCTTGTGAAACAGTAACACTGGTTTTAAGAAAACCCTTTTCCTTGAAATACTTCTTGATAATGTCAGAACTTGACTTAATTACATAGTCTGAGAGCTCACCGCCTCTTCTTAACTTAACCCTCTCCATAAGGTCGGTCTGCTCACCCTTTTTCACACCTGAAAATGTCCATCTTGATACACGCGGACGCTCCTGAAGTTTCAGCGCAAGGAAACAGGTATCCTTGGTTGGAGACAATGAATCAATGGTAAATTCAATATGTGAGAAAAACCGCTGCGCATATACCCTCTTCACAACTTCTGAAACCAGTTCACTCGGAACTGTAATCTCCATTCCCTTTTCAAGACCTGTAAAGGAGATAATCTGCTCAGGACTTATAAATTTGGTTCCCGTAACCTTGATGTCTCCAATAATATATTTCTTTGGATTATTATAGTCCACCACAATATCATTTGCATTTTGGGCATACAATCCCAAAGGCAAAAACATGACTATAAAAACGATAGCTCTCAACAATTTCATTTGAATCAGACTCTTAGCTTTATAATTACTTTATCTTACCATATCTTCTGTCCCTCTGTGAAAAGGCCTCCAATGCAGCCTGGAAGTGAGGTTTACGAAAATCGGGCCAAAGTATCTCTGTAAAATAATATTCGGTATATGCCGTTTGCCACAGCATGTAATTGCTTATTCGCTGCTCTCCACTTGTTCTTATAAGCAGATCTGGATCAGGTATTCCTGCAGTGCTTAGATAACTCTGGAGTGAATCTGCAGTAACAGGATGGATATTATCTTTATTCTCAGCCATATAACGGTTAACTGCCTGCAATATGTCCCACTTGCCGCTATAGCTCAAAAATATAATAAGTTCAAGGGTAGTATTGTTCTCTGTCTGTTTCATGCATGAGTCAATCTCTCCCCTGAGCTTCTCCGACAGTCTTGAAAAATCACCTATTACCCTAAACCTGATACCATTTTTCTGGAAAAGCGGGGTTTCATCCAGAATAGCCTTAAGCATAAGTTGCATAAGGCCCTCGACCTCCGATGCAGGTCTGTCCCAGTTTTCCTCCGAAAATGCAAAAAGGCTAAGATATTTTATACCCTTTTCTACAGCATACTCAACACACGCCCTTACACTGTCGGTCCCGGCCTTATGTCCAAACAGGCGCTCCTGACCACGCATTTTGGCCCAACGGCCGTTTCCATCCATTATAATGGTAACGTGTTGCGGTACTTTTATATCCAAATCCATCATCTAAATTTCGCAGAATAATCTGCAAATATAATAAATTATTTATTTGAGCATATTTCTTTTATCAACACCCCATAAAAGTTTTTGACTTAAAGCCTCTATGAAACTGTTGTTTACAGATATGCTTTTAAGTGAAAAACCGGCTTTGGAAATCATTATGCGTGTTCCCTGAGGCAATATTGCCGATCTGTTGTCAGCTGTAAGCAGTGCATCCTCTCCCCTTGTCACATAGGACATCTCTATCACAGATGTCTCGGGAACTATTATTGGACGCACATTAAGGTTGTGAGGGGCTATCGGTGCTATTATCAGTACCTTTGAATCGGGTGTTACAATCGGTCCTCCAATACTCAGTGAATAGGCGGTAGACCCTGTTGCACTTCCAATCAGAATACCATCGGCCATATAGTTAGGCAACGGCTTTCCATCTATATAGACTGTAATTTCCAACATTATGGGACTCTTTCTCTGGAGAGTGATTTCATTAAGGGCATAGGGATAGAAGTTATCGGGCAAATTGTGGTTCCCCGTCTGCAGATGCAGCAAAGTCCTCTCCTGGACAGCATAATTGCCTGCAAGAAGCTTGTCAATCCATTCATTATCCTGCCCAGCCCTGGCAGTTGTAAGGAATCCCAAACGGCCAAAATTTATACCTGCAACCGGTATGCCTCTATCTCTGATGAATGTAAGTGATTCAAGGAAGGTTCCGTCACCACCCAAAGAGAGGAAAATATTTATATCCTCGGGAAGATCTGAATATGACGAAAATACACTGCACTCAGAAATCAGGTCGCATTTTCCGGCAATACCATCATAAATGGGTTTGTAGCAATACAGTTTCACTCCGTCATAACTGCGCAGCTTACCTATAAGAAAAATAAGGTTCTGCTGATCAAGATACTCTGTATTTCGTCCAAATAGAGCAAGTTTCATATAAACAAAAATTTGTGCAATATATACAAATTTCACAAAATATGCATACTTTTGTAATATGAACAGGTCAATGACCGATAAAGCAAAGAGAGATGACAACAACTAAACTTAGCGTCAATATAAACAAAATAGCCACAATCAGAAATGCGCGTGGCGGCAATATGCCGGACGTACTTAAGGCAGCTACTGATTGTGAAAGATTTGGAGCCCAAGGAATAACAGTTCATCCGAGGCCTGATGAAAGACATATCAGATACCAGGACGTAATGGATCTCAAACCCCTTCTTAAAACAGAATTCAATATTGAAGGCAATCCTATTGATTCATTTACAGAGTTGGTTCTCAAGGCTCAACCTGCACAGGTAACACTTGTACCCGATGCCGCAAATGTACTCACATCCAATGCCGGATGGGATACAAAAAACAACAGGGATTATCTGAAGAGAATATGCAAGGTTTTCAAGGAGGCCGGCATAAGGGTATCAATCTTCGTAGACCCAGTGGTGGAAATGATCCAGTATGCGGCAGAGACAGGATGCGACAGGGTAGAACTCTACACAGAAGCTTATGCCCGCGAATATTATCAAAACAGGGAAAGGGCAATTGAACCATATTTCAAGGCGGCTCAAGAGGCTGTAAAATGCGGACTTGGACTTAATGCAGGCCATGATCTCAACTTGGACAACCTCAAATATTTTGCAGAGACCATTCCAGGATTGCTTGAGGTCTCCATTGGCCATGCATTGATTTGTGATGCCCTATATATGGGATTGGAAAATACTATTGCAGCATACCGAAGGGAATTATCTAATTTTTAATTATATTTGCACCCTTATTCCAATTTTTAGAAAAAAATTATAAATTAATTGTTATAAAAATGAAAAACACACTATCAGTTTTGGCAGCTTTGGTTGCTGCCACAGTTCTTTTTGCCTCATGTAACGCAAACGCAGGTGCTGCTGCTGTAGAGCAGGCTCCACAAGCAAGCCAGACTGCTGCTGCAGGAAGTATCGTTTACATCCAGATGGATTCATTGATCAACCAGTATGACATGTTCAATGATTTGAAATCAGAGATTGAGGCCAAAGTTCAAGCCATTGATGACGATTTGAGAAAGAAAGGCAATGCTCTTGAGAAATCTGTACAGGATTTCCAGAACAAGTTGAATAAAGGTCTTCTTACAAGATCACAGGCTGAAACTCAACAGCAGGAGCTTATTGAGAGAGAGCAGTCTCTAAGAAACCTTACTGCACAGAAACAATTGGAGATGCAGGAGGAAGAGGCAGTTATGATCAGAAAAGTGATGGATGCTATCCAGACTTACCTTACCGAATACAACAAGACCCACAACTACGCGCTTATCCTTACAACATCAGCTTCTACAAACACTGTTATTGTAGGCAACCCTTCTTTGGACATTACAGCAGATGTTCTAACAGGTCTAAACGCAGAGTACATCAAATCAAAAAAATAGAGTAAATTGAGGATTGCAATACTATCTTGTTTTTACCCGTACAGGGGTGGAATTTCACAATTCAACACCTGTTTGTTGAATGAGTTGTCAAAGCAACATACTGTAAAGGCTTTTAATTTTAAAAGGCAGTACCCCAATTTTCTATTTCCGGGTAAAACTCAATTTGTGACTGAAGAGGATAATGCCGTACCAGTAGAGTCTGAGGCTCTATTGGATACGGCAAATCCTTTTTCATACATTACCACTGCAAAAAAAATAAGGGAGTGGAATCCAGATATTCTCATTATGAGATACTGGATGAGTTACTTTGCACCCTCATTGGGATATGTGGCAAAACATATGGACAAAAGGTGCAAGGTAATATCTATCCTTGACAATGTTGTTCCACATGAGCCCCGCTTCTTTGACAAACCCTTCACAAGTTATTTTCTGAAGGGGCAGAACGGATATGTTGTACTGTGTGATGCCGTGGAGAGGGATCTGCTTGAGTTCAGGCCTGATGCCAGATTCATCAATACTCCTCATCCGCTATACTCCCATTTTGGAGAGAAGCTTGAGAGAAATGAGGCGGAGCAGCTGCTTGGCCTGAAATCAGGCAAAAAGAACATTCTTTTCTTTGGACTGATCAGAGAATACAAGGGACTGGACATACTTCTTGAAGCCTTTTCACAACTGGATGATAGCTACCAGCTTATAATAGCCGGAGAGCCTTACGGCAGTTTTGAAAAATACAGCAGGCTCATAGAGAGTTCGCCCCTTAAAGCAAATATCAGCATCAACACCAATTATATTCCCGACAATCTTGTAAACCGCTACTTCTCGGCATCAGATGTATGTGTACTGCCATACAGAAGTGCTACACAGAGCGGTATAAGTGCTGTTTCTTATCACTTTGAGATACCTATGATAACCACAAATGTAGGTGGGCTCCAGCAGATGATTGGAGATACAGGTACCGGACTCATCGCTGAAAAGATAGACCCGACATCCATCGCATTGAAGATAAGGGATTACTTTTCAGGTAATGTTAAAGAGGAACTGATCGGAAATATACGGAGAGAAAAAGAGAGGCTAAGTTGGAGCAATTTCTGCAAAAAACTTATTGATTTTGCAGAAAAGATATAGTTCTGTCGGGATAAAAATGATATAACCAAAATAAAAAGATATGAAATCAATTACACGCACCGAGTTTAATTTTCCTAAACAGACCGCCAAATATGTTGGCAAAGTAAGGGATGTTTACACCATTGACAACAAGTATATGGTAATGATTGCTACTGACCGTATTTCTGCATTTGATGTTGTCCTTCCAAAGGGTATACCATACAAAGGTCAAGTACT
>JAFQHE010000065.1 GCA_017398125.1 Bacteroidales bacterium | reverse complement strand
TTCAATGATTTATTGGTACGATAAAGCATATTCTTATATTGGCTTCTATCGTATGGATATTTGAGAATGGGTAGCAAATATGGGCTGTAGTAATCTGTATCGTATTTATCTACAATCTCTTGCATACACTTTCCCCAACGGATAAAAAGTTGTTGCCCCGTTTTGCGTCTGCGATATGAGAGTATGCCATTCGCAAGGTCTTTCTTTTTGAGGTATGCCATATCAATAAATGACATACTACGAGTATAAAACGAGAAGAGAAACATATCCCTTGCAAAATCCAACGATGATTGCAATGAGAAGTCGAGGTTCTTAATTTGCTTGATTGCTTTTAATGGAATGGCTCGCTTAATAGTCTTATCAATACCTGTATAAACGTGTTTGAAAGAGTTTCGATTGGTGGTCAATTCCTTTTCAACTGCACGATTATAGACAGCTCGGAGTATTCGCACATAGAAAGAGAGTGCCTTCAATGGCTTACTCAGCATCCCAGGACATTAGCCGGCCTTTTGCTTCGAAGATTGGTTTGTCAGATTTTGTCCACATTACCAAAAGAGCCGGTCTGCACCGGCTCTCAGATTCTACTCTTTGACTTGAGTTGTACTTTTGTCTTTGCTTAATGTAAGTGTGATTGTTCCTCCGGTTTTTACCCTCTTTGAAATGATGGCCTCTGCGACCGGATCCTCTACAAATCTCTGAATTGCCCTTTTTAGAGGTCTTGCCCCATATTGAGGGTCATAGCCCGCTTCTGCAACAAATTTCTTGGCCCCTTCTGTAAGTCTCAGCATGTATCCGGCCTGTTTTACCCTCTCATAAAGGCCCTTGAGCTCAATATCTATGATTTTTTGAAGATCCTCTTTTGTTAGAGAGTTGAAGAGAATCTGTTCGTCAATCCTGTTTATGAACTCAGGTGTAAAGGTCTTTTGAATGGCCTTTTGTATAATTTCGCCATTATTGTTTGCAAAATCCCTTTTGCTTGAGTTGGCAAATCCCATTCCTTTGCCAAAATCCTTGAGCTCTTTTGTTCCGATGTTTGATGTAAGGATGAGAACTGTATTCCTGAAATCGATTCTTCTGCCGTTACTGTCTGTAAGTTTGCCTTCATCAAGTACCTGCAAAAGGAGATTGTATATGTCGGGGTGTGCCTTTTCTATTTCGTCAAGCAGTACAACTGAATAAGGTTTTCTCCTTACCCTCTCCGACAATTGGCCGCCTTCATCATAGCCTACATATCCCGGAGGCGCACCAATAAGCCTGCTTACAGCATGTTTCTCCATATATTCACTCATGTCGATTCTTATGAGAGCATCCTGGGTGTCAAACATATATTGTGCGAGCATCTTGGCCAGTTGGGTCTTGCCGACACCTGTAGGACCAAGGAAAAGGAATGTCCCGATAGGTTTGTTGGGATCTTTCAATCCGGCTCTGTTCCTCTGAATTGCACGTGTTACCTTATCAACAGCATCATCCTGGCCAATAATCTTTTCGCCAAGGATTTTTGCCATGTTCATCAGTTTGTTGCCCTCGCTCTCGGCTATTCTGTTGACCGGAATGTTTGTAGCCATTCCAACAACCTCCGCAATATCCTCCTTGTCAACACGGTTGGGGTTCAAGCTCTGTTTTTCTGACCACTTTGACTGCAACTCTTCAAGTTCCTGCAACTTTTTCTTTTCAAGATCCCTGTAGCTTGCTGCACTGTCAAATCTGTGCTCAGCTACCGCGTTGCGCTTATTTCCCCTTATAGTCTCAATAACGCTCTCAGCCTCAAGGATCTTTTTGGGTATCTTGAGGTTCTTCAAGTGGACACGGCTGCCGGCCTCATCCATGATGTCAATGGCTTTGTCGGGAAGACAACGGTCTGTAATATATCTCTCACTCAGACTTATACATGCTTTGAGCGCATCATCAGTATAGATTACGTTATGATGTTTCTGGTATCGGCCCTTTATGTTTTGAAGTATGGTAAGTGTCTCTTCAAAATTTGTTGCCTCAACCATAACTTTCTGGAAGCGTCTTTCAAGCGCACCATCTTTCTCTATAAACTGGCGGAACTCATCAAGTGTAGTTGCTCCAATACACTGGATCTCACCGCGGGCCAGGGCAGGCTTGAGCATATTTGCAGCATCAAGTGAGCCTGCAGCACCTCCTGCACCAACAAGGGTGTGCATCTCATCAATGAAGAGTATGATGTTTGGGTTCTTTGCCATTTCATTCAGAATGGCCTTCATTCGCTCTTCAAATTGGCCTCTGTATTTTGTTCCGGCTACAATTGAGCCTATATCAAGAGAGATGATTCTTTTGTTCATCAGAATACGTGAAACATTCTTTTTCGCTATTCTGATTGCAAGCCCCTCCGCAATTGCAGATTTTCCTACACCAGGTTCACCAATCAGTACAGGATTGTTCTTTTTTCTCCTTCCAAGTATCTGGGCAAGACGCTCAATTTCCTTTTCCCTCCCGACAACCGGATCAAGCTTATCCTCAAGGGCAGCTTTTGTCAGATCAAATCCGAAACTGTCCAATACAGGGGTAGAGGAGCCATTTTTGGTGGTCACCTCGTCTGTTTTTTCTCTCTTGTTCTCCTTTTCAGGCTCTCTTCTGTTGACCTTTCCTTCTTCGGAATTCTCCTCAACTCCAAATCCGTTGTTGCTTACACCCGAATCCTTCATCTTCTCATCTATCTTGTTTCTCAAAGTGCTGTAGGTTATATTGTTCTTCTCAAGATACTCAATTGCAAAACTCCAGTCCTGACCCCTCAATATCGCAAGGAGCAGATGTGATGCCTCCGGTTGTGAAATGCGCATTGCGCGAGCTTCCAGGTACATTACTTTCAGGGCATTTTCGCTTGCTTTTGACAAAACTATCCTGTGGGCATTGTCAAGTGGAATTATTTCGCTCTTTTTAATCTTCTCTTCAATGCTCCTCTTCATCTCAAACAAATTAATTCCCAATTTGTGCAATGAGGCTGATGCCGAATTTTCTCCGTGCCTTAAAATGCCCAAAATCAAGTGGTCAGTAGTTATCGTATAGCTGCCGAGCCTTATGGCCTCTTCCTTGGCATACGTGATAATATCATTCAATTCTTCTGATAACTGTAATTGCATCTGATTATTTTTTTGCGAAAATACGAATGGAGCTTTACTATTCCAAAAAAAATGCGTACTTTTGGCTGTTATTTTTGTACATAAAATTTTAATAGATGGAAATAGAAGAAACAAAAGGAAGGATACAGCAAATAAACATTGAAGATCAAATGAAGAGTGCTTATATTGATTATTCAATGTCTGTTATTGTAGCCCGTGCACTCCCGGATGTGAGAGATGGAATGAAGCCTGTGCATAGAAGAGTATTGTTCGGTATGAGTGAGCTGGGTTTGACTTCTGGAGGTCAATTCAAAAAGTCCGCCCGTATTGTGGGTGAGGTGTTGGGTAAATATCACCCTCACGGTGATTCCAGTGTATATGAAGCAATGGTGAGAATGGCCCAGAACTGGAGCTTGCGCTACATGCTTGTCCAGGGCCAAGGAAACTTTGGATCCATTGATGGCGATTCGGCTGCGGCCATGCGTTATACCGAGGCAAGATTCAATCCATTGGCAGAAGAGGTGCTTATGGATCTTGACAAGGATACTGTAGATTTCAAGAACAACTTTGATGATACCCTTAAAGAGCCTGTCGTGCTTCCGTCAAAGGCTCCGCTGCTTCTTTTGAACGGTGCGTCGGGTATTGCTGTGGGTATGGCAACAAATATGGCTCCTCACAATCTTTCGGAAATAAGTGATGCCATAATTGCCTATATAAGGAATAATGACATTACAACAGATGAACTGATGGAGCATGTTCAGGGACCTGATTTTCCTACAGGCGGCATCATCCTCGGCACCCAGGGCATCAAGGATGCTTTTGATACAGGAAGAGGCAGAATTGTTGTAAGGGCAAAGACTGAGATAGAGGTAAGTGACAGCGGTAGGGAGACCATCGTTGTTACTGAGATACCTTACATGGTGAACAAGAGGGAGCTGATTGAGAAGATAGCGGAACTTGTGGAGGACAAGAAAATTGAGGGTATATCCTATGTGAATGATGAGAGTGACCGTAAGGGTATGCGTATCGTCATCAAACTGAAGATGGGTGCCGTTGCGAATGTTGTTCTCAATACATTGTTCAAATATACACAGTTGCAGTCAAGCTTCTCTGTAAACAATATTGCACTTGTAGATGGAAGGCCACGTCTTCTCAACCTCAAGCAGCTCATCAAATATTTTGTCCGCCACAGACATGAGGTAGTGGTGCGCAGGGCTCAGTTTGAATTGAAGAAGGCAGAGGCGAGAGCTCATATTCTTGAAGGTTTGCTTAAGGCACTTGACTTTATCGATGAGGTAATTGCAATAATTCGTGCATCCAAGACTGTTGACGAAGCCAAGAGTGCCCTTATGGATCGTTTCGGATTTTCTGAGATCCAGGCATCTGCAATTGTTGAGATGAGATTGCGTCAGTTGGCAGGTTTGGAGAGAATAAAGTTGCAGAGTGAGTATGATGAAATTATGCAGCTCATTAACCATTTGAAGGAGGTTCTTGCCAATTATTCACTACAGATGGATATTATTTGCGATGAGCTGACTGCTCTCAAGGAGAAATATGGCGATCCGCGCAGAACAGCAATTGAGCGCACTGCCGATGATTTCAATCCTGAGGATTTCTACCCTAATGAAGATGTGGTAATTACAATTTCGCATCTGGGATACATAAAGAGGACTCCTCTTTCTGAATACAAACTTCAGAATAGGGGTGGAGTTGGTGCAAAAGGTTCAACTACCCGTGAAGAGGACTTTATCGAGCATATATATGTTGCAAACATGCACAGCACAATGCTCTTCTTTACTAAGAACGGAAAATGTTTCTGGTTGAAAGTTTATGAAATTCCTGAAGGCACCAAGACTTCAAAAGGAAGGGCTATCCAGAATGTCATCAATATTGAGCCGGAAGATAAGGTTTGTGCATACATCAATGTAAAGACCCTAAATGATGAAGACTATATAAATAACAATTATATAGTATTGGGCACCAAACAGGGTGTTGTAAAGAAGACATCATTGGAGGCATATTCACGTCCGAGAGTCAATGGTGTCAATGCAATTACAATTAAAGAGGGTGATGAACTCCTTGAGGCTATGCTTACAAATGGTTCAAGCCAGATACTTATTGCGGGTCGTGATGGCAAGTGTGTAAGGTTTAACGAGGAGGATTGCAGGGCTATTGGAAGAACTGCAGCCGGCGTCAGGGGTATCACATTATCTGAGCAGGATGAGGTGATTGGTATGATTTGTGTAGATCCTGAAAATGAGGAGCAGAAAAACAACACTATCCTTGTAGTCAGTGAGAACGGATTCGGCAAGAGATCAGAGCTTGATGATTACCGTATAACTAACAGAGGCGGTAAAGGTGTAAAGACACTGAACATTACTGAAAAGACTGGTAATCTGATTGCACTCAAGTCGGTAAATGATGATAATGACTTGATGATCATAAACAAATCTGGTATTACAATCAGACTTGCGGTATCTGCAATCAGAGTGGCAGGAAGGGCAACGCAAGGTGTAAAACTTATAAATATAAGGGAAGGAGACAGTATTGCAGCTGTATGTGTCGTGAACAAGAGTGAAGACAAAGTTCAGGAAGAGCAGACTGCAGAACAGGAAAATAATTAACATCAATAATATTTAAATCATGAGAAAATTATTCATTTCATTGGCATTAGTGCTTTTTGTAGCACAATTGAATGCCCAATCACAGAATGTAGCCAATGCACTCAAGGTATTGTCAAAGGCAAGAGTTGAGTCAGAGAATCCGAAAAAATCAGCTAATCCTGCTACATGGGTTAAGTTGGGAACAGCTTATGCTGATTGTTATGATGCTCCTGTTCAAGGTGTATGGGGCGGAATGACTCAGATGGAGGCTAAGATGCTTTTGAAGGATCATCAGATTCTTTCTTCAGCTCAAGAGGAGATTAACGGTACTGTTTATAATGTAGATGAGTACGCTGACAAAAAACTTTACTATGATGCAAATGGCCAATTGGCAGCTTGGATTGTTACAAAACCTGCAGTAGAAGGTGTTAATTTGTTGGAGGAGGCATTTGCTGCATTCTCTAAAGCAAATGAGTTGGATACTAAAGGCGCTCAGAACAAAGTATTGGTAGAGAGCATGAAAGGTATTCACAGTCGCTATATGGGTGAGGGTATGTCTTACTACGCTATCGGTGACAATGCTCATGCCTCAAAAATGTTTGAGAAGGCTGCTGAGGTGGCAAAACATCCTCTTATAGGTTCAGTTGACAGCACTATGATCTATTATTCTGCTGTTACTGCTTCTTTGGCAGGTGACTCTGAGAGAGCAAAGAAATTCTTTGAGGAGTGTGTAAATATTGACTATGTACAGGAGGGTGATGTATTTGCTTCTTTGGCGGATTGCTACAAGAAAGGTGGTGACACTGTAAAGGCAATGGAGACATTGAACAACGGTTTCATTAAATACCCTCTAAGCCAGAGCATCTTGGTAGGTCTTATCAATATCTACATGGAGACAAATGAGGAGCCTTCAAAATTGGTTGAGCTTTTGAAGACAGCTCAGAGCAATGAGCCTGAGAACGCAAGTTTGTATTATGCAGAGGGTAATGTTTATGTAAAATTGGCTGATTATCCAAAAGCTATTGAGGCTTACAAAAAATCTGCAGAGGTTGATCCTAACTATTTCTGGGCTCCATTCAGCGAGGGTAAAACATATTATGACTGGGCTGTTGATATTCAGAACCAGGCTAACCTTGAGGCTGACGATGCAAAATACAATGAGTTGCTAAAACAGTTGGACGAGACTTTGAAGAGTTCACTTCAGCCACTTGAGAAAGCATTTACTCTAACTGATGATGTTGAGCTTCAGTCTTATGTTGCTGAGCTTCTAAAGAACGTATATTTCAGATTCCGTGATGAGGATCCTCAGAACCAGGCTAACTACGAGAAATATAACCAATTCGTACAGGAGAATTCAAAGAAATAATTTGTTTCTCGGATTAAGAAAAGAAAAGCTGACCCAAGGGCCAGCTTTTTTAATTATGCAGTATTGTCCGATTGAATGAATCGGGTCTGGAAGTATTGTTTTTAGGGTTACTCCATTCTGTCGGTGAGCTTCTGTACTACCTTGAAATTTGAGAAAAACTCTTTTGCAAAGACTCGTAATACTGTATATGCAGGTATCGCTACGAGCATTCCTATTATACCGCCTATGTGTCCGGCCATAAGGATTACAATAAAAATTTCAAGAGGGTGTGCCTTCACGCTGTTTGAGTAGATGTAAGGCTGGAAAACAAATACATCAATAAGATGAGTTACAACAAAGATGGCAACAAATTTAAGTACGAAAATGCCCAAAGCCATCTCGTTGAATGAGCCTACCAATGAGATCATGCCCATAATGGTTCCAAAAGCACCTGCAGCCAAAGGACCGATGTATGGTATTACATTCAATATTCCCGACAGAAATGCCAATACAACTGACATTTGAAACGATAGTCCGCCAATAAAATGGAGTCCGATGGTGTTCAGTACTGTAATAAGCATTGCCTCTATGCATATTCCACTGAAATACCTCACAAGCAATCTGTTTACGCTGTCCATTGCTCGCTTTGTGTTCTCCTCGAATTTTGTAGGTACAATAGCAAGTATCATGTTGGTGAATGTGTTTTTGTCTTTAAGGAAGAAGAAGGTTACAAACACAACGGTAAATGCTGATATGAAGAAATTTATTATGAATGATGTTATTGAACCAAAGGTGTCTGCAAATGCCCCAAAATTGATTATTTCACGCATTTTGTTCATTACCAGAGACTCAATGGTAATATCGCTGTCCATTGTAGGGAACATCTGATGTAATTTTAGGTTGTAGTTCATAAGTGGAACTGCAAGTTTCGCCTTTATGCCATCCCAGTCAATATTGCTCAGGTCGCTGAAAATTGATCCAACCAGAGGAACAATAAAGAAGAAGAGGATAAGACACAATGCAACAATCAGAACCAGGGTAATAGCTGCTGCAATAGAGTTGCTGATTGAAAATTTTCCTATTTTCAGCGAGGTGAGCAACTCTACAAGTGGTTTTCCTATCAGGGCAAGAACTGCAGATACAAGTATACATGTAAGGACAGAACTGAAATACCAGGCAAGGAATAGTATAATCGCAGAAACTGATGCAATTATGATATATTTTGCAAGTTTATTCATAATATGGTGAAATCTATTGTTGTTTTGGCTCCAAAAGTAGTAAAACTTTTTTTACATTTGTAAAAGTAGAGTTTTTATGATAACACTTAAATTAACTTATATGACTAAAAAATTATTAATTACAACAATTTTGTTGTTCAGTTCACTGTTTGTATTTGCAGATGAAGGCATGTGGCTCCCTTCTCAAATAGCACAGAGAATTGCTGATATGCAGTCCAAAGGATTCAAACTTACTGCAGAGGATATCTATTCTGTAAACAACTCATCACTAAAAGATGCAATTGTCCATTTTAATGGAGGTTGTACAGGTGAAATTATCTCAAATGAGGGACTTTTGATTACAAACCACCATTGCGGTTACAGCCAGATTCAGTCTCACAGCTCTGTTGAGCATGATTACCTTAGAGATGGCTTTTGGGCTATGTCACGTGCTGAGGAGCTGCCTAACAAGAATCTTAAAGTCTCGTTTCTCGAGTATATGGAAGATGTGACTGACAAGGTTCTTGCAGGTTACGATCCGGCAATGACAGAACAGGAGAGAGAGGCTCTTGTAAAGAAAAATTCTGATCAGATCAAAAAAGATGCAGAGTCAAAGGGTAAGGGACTTCAGGCGCGTGTTGCACCTTTATATTACGGCAACCAATATTTTGTATGGGTTTATAAGGTCTTTACCGATGTACGCCTTGTTGGAGCACCGCCTTCATCAATCGGAAAGTTCGGTGGTGATACTGACAACTGGATGTGGCCACGTCATACCGGAGACTTCAGCCTTTTCAGAATATATGCCGGCAAGGATAATGAGCCGGCTGCCTATTCTCCGGACAATGTTCCATATAAACCAAAGCGATCTTTCAAGATTAATGCATCGGGCATTAAAGAGGGTGATTTTACACTTGTTTACGGATTTCCAGGCAGAACAAATGAGTACCTGATGTCTGATGCTGTCAGGTACACTGCGGAACTTTCAAACCCTCATAAGATTAAGTTAAGGACTTTGCGTCTTGATATTCAGAACCGTGAGATGGAAAAGGATCCTGCTGTAAGAATCCAGTATGCATCCAAAAATGCCAATGTCTCAAATGCTTGGAAGAAATGGCAAGGAGAGATGAAAGGCATTTATAAAATGAAGGCAATAGAAAACAAGCAGGAATTCGAAGCCAAATTTACTGAGTGGTCAAAGGGAAAACCTGAATATGAGGGCCTTGTTGAGAAGTTTACAGCACTTTATGCAGCACTTGAACCGCTTGCTTTTGTGGCTGATTATCAGAAAGAGGCTATCAATGCAGTTGAGATCCTTTCATACGCAGCAAATCCTAAAAAAGATTCTGCAGCTTTCTATAAAGACTATTTCCAGCCGATTGACAAGGATATTTTCATTGCTCTTTTCACAGAGTATGACAAGTCGGTTTCTGATCAGTATAAAGCACCTTACTTTAAGGAGACATTGTCAAAATATGGCTCTGTAGAGGCGTGGGCCGATGATCTCTTCAATGATGAATCTCTTGCAAAGGCTGCACAAGTATATGTGGAGACCAACAGATATTTCAATGATAATATAAAGCCTCAGATTGACAGCATAAACTATGAACTTGCACTTTTGTACAGAACCTACATGAGGGGGCAGATTGAGTACAATAAGGTCAATAGGGGAACGAGAGTCTTCTATCCGGATGCAAATTCAACATTGAGAGTAGCATACGGTTCTGTAAAAGGATATTCTCCGTCAGATGCAGTATATTACACACCTGTATCGTCACTTGAGGGTATTATGCAGAAGGACAATCCACAAATTTATGACTATAATATACCTCAGAAATTGAGAGATCTCTATGCTGCAAAAGATTATGGCGTATGGGAGGTTGACGGATCTGTTCCGGTTGCTTTCATTGCTACAAACCACACAAGTGGCGGCAACTCGGGAAGTCCTGTACTTGATGCTAACGGAAACCTCATTGGCGTAAACTTTGACAGAGTGTGGGAGGGAACAATGAGTGATGTGGTCTTTGACCCTGATGTTTGCAGAAACATCGCGCTCGATATAAGATATGCCCTCTTCCTGATTGACAAACTTGCCGGAGCCCAGCATCTGCTTGATGAGATGGAGATTATAAGATAATCCTCTCCGTACAATAAAAAGGAGTGTCCAAATAGGGCACTCCTTTTTGATGAATTTTAATTGAATTAAAGTTAGGTATTTAAGAGTTTTTATTGTTTTTCGGGTCTTTCGTTGGCAACCTCAACATTAATTGTGCGTCCCATGTGTTCAGTTCCGTTCAATGCATTGATGGCTGCTAGTGCCTCCCCTTCGTTTGCCATTTCTACAAAGCCATAACCCTTGGATCTGTGAGTCTCTTTGCTTAAAATTATTCTGGCAGTTGTAATCTCTCCGTATGGAGAAAATAGTGCAATAAGATCTTCCTTTCTTGCTCTGAAACTTAAGCTTGATACAAAAATATTCATACGATGTAATATTTGTTTAGGTTGTTTTTTTGTGTTTCGTTTTAAAAGTTGCTATTCAAAGATAAGTAGAAAAATGGTAACTGCAAAAAAAATTATAATTAAAATGTGATGGTAAATTTCATTTTATAATAAAAAGAAGCTATTGTCTTAAGAAAAAATAGTTTATAAAATTTGGCTACACTTTGCTTATAGCGGTTATTATATCATTTAGGAGCATAATTGTTCTTTCGGCAATAAAAGTTGAGATTTCTCCCAAATATGGAATTCCGTAGGTTATATATGCCACAGCAAAAGCATATATTGCAATGGAAACTAAAGGGACTGCAAACAGATTGGTAATTAAAAAGTATTGTGGAGCGGTTTTGAAATAGTACCAGACCAAGGGTAAAGTGGCAATCTGGCATGCTACAGAAATGGAGAGCATATTCCATATCGGTTTGATGATTTTTTTTGCAAATCTGTTGTTGAGATTCAAAGATTTTTCAAGTTCGGGGTATATAAAAATAATTCCTGCAACGGCACAATATGAGAGCTGGAATCCTATTTTAGAAATTGATTCAGGAAATATGAGAAGTATAATTGTAGCAGAGTATATCAAGCTGCTCCATCTGCCGCCTTCTCTTCCACTCATCTTGACTATATTGTGCGTAATTATCATGATTGCGGCTCTCATGACAGATGGCCCAAATCCTGTAAAAGCGGCATAAATGATTATGGCAAATGATGTAATAAGATGTTTTAACTGTCGGGAGAGATGGTTGAAATTCAAAAAGAGAAGCAGCAGGCCCATTATGCCATAAATTGTACCAATATGTAGTCCCGACAGCGCGAGCAGATGCATCGCCCCCGATTTTTGGTATGCCATTTTTGTTTCAGATGCAATATGCTCTTTATCTCCAATTGTCAGTGCAAGAATAACTGCCCGTGACTGGTCATCATCAATAATTTCGCCTGTTCTTTCTGTAAAGCGTCTTCTTGTATTTTGCAAAACCTCTTTGATGTATGTTGCGCTAACGCTCTCTATGGTAGAATCTGACCGGCTGGATGTTCTTGTACCATTGAGCATTCCGATCAGAAAAAATATTATATATGCGGTGTTGATTGTGAAAAATTTCCATTTTAGCCTGAACTCTGTCCGATAAGTTGCTGTTATTAAAATGGATATTGCCAGAATAAGGGAGAATGAGTCTGGATACCCCCTATGCTCCAATGGCTTAAGCGCTATGTTGCCGATAATAAATGCCAGTAAAAGAATCTCACCCCTCATGCTTGCCCACAAAAATTTTGCGTAAAGTTAATAAAAGTTGGATTATCTTTGTATCTATGAAACGGATTGCCTTCATAATAAACCCCATTTCAGGGACAGGGAATAAGGAACACCTCATTGAATATCTTCATGAGGCCTTTACTGTTGGTAAGGGGTATAGTGCAATCTACTACATGACCAAGGGGGCCGGAGATGCGTATGAAGCATCAAAAGGATTCGGTGAACAGGGATATGACATCGTTGTGGCTGTGGGTGGAGACGGCACTGTAAACCAGGTGGCCAAAGGGTTGTTGTATACCGACACAAAATTGGCCATAATTCCATTCGGGTCGGGAAACGGACTGGCACGTCATCTTAAGATTCCTCTTTCATTTTATGGGGCAGTAGACACTATTCTTGAGGGTGATACGGTTGAAATTGATGCAGGACGCATCAATGATGAGATATTCTTTTGCACTGCAGGTCTCGGGTTTGAGGCGGTTGTCGGCGATAAGTTCAATACTGCCGGAACAAGGGGGTTGATCACATATATGGAGCAATGTGCAAAAGAGTATGTTAAGTATGTCAGGGAGAGCTATACAATTGAAATTGGCGGAAAGGTTTATGATTCCAAAGCTTTCCTGATTACATTTGCAAACAGTGCCCAATGGGGTAACAACGTTTTTATAGCGCCTGAGGCAAGCATATCTGATGGTATGATAGATATGGTAATCTGGAAGCGTGCCCCGCTTGTCTCCATGCCACTCCTCGCGGCCGGGCTTCTTTTCAAGACTATACAATATTCAGAATTTATTGATACTTTCCGTACCAAATCGGTAAAGATCAGGCGTCGTAAGCCGGGCCTTATCCAGTTTGACGGCGAAAGCCGCTCTATGGGTGAAGATATTGAAGTGGCTGTTCTGGAGCATGCCGTAAAGGTTATGGTTCCTGCCGATGATGATCTGCTGGCATTTACAAGGTATATAGTTCCGCAGCTCAAGGATATGTTGCCGAGAATCCCTGAACTGTAGTTCCTTTAATCATACTTCATTAATTTTTTTGCACAATTTTATGTGTAAAAGAGCTATATTTTTCTATCTTTGTATGACATTGGAAATAATTATATACTTAAGATAAATTTTTACTATGATTGTATTGGTTTTGAACTGCGGAAGCTCGTCCTTGAAGTATCAGGTACTTGATATGAAGAACGAGTCTGAATTTTCTTTGTTGGCTAAAGGTCTTGTAGAGAGAATTGGCTTGGAAATGGGTGACATTACCCATAGTGTTACAGGTAAGGACAAACACAAAGTGCATCAGCCTATCCCAACACACACTGAGGGTATAAAGGGTGTTTTGGATCTGCTTGTTGATGCTGAGCATGGAGTTCTCAAATCGCTCTCTGATATAGAGGCTGTCGGCCATAGGGTAGCTCATGGCGGCGAGTATTTCAACTCAAGCAAACTTATCGATGCTTCAGTTATTGAGGGTATTGAAAAGTGCTGCGAACTTGCTCCTCTTCATAACCCTGCAAACCTTTTGGGTATCAAAGCGGTTGAGACCCTTATGCCAAATGTGCCGCAGGTTGCTGTATTTGATACATCATTCCACCAGACAATGCCGGACTACTCATATATGTACGCTATTCCTTATGAGTATTACGACAAATATAAAATCCGCAGATACGGTTTCCATGGTACAAGCCACAAGTTTGTAGCGCAGAAAGGTGCAGAGTTGGCAGGCTTGGATTTCAACAACTCAAAGATCATTACATGCCACTTGGGTAACGGCGGTTCAATCACAGCAATCAAGAATGGCCAGTCGGTAGATACTTCAATGGGCTTTACTCCTGTAGAGGGTGTAGTTATGGGTACACGTTGCGGAAGTGTTGATGCCGGTGTTGTAACATATATCCAGGATAAGGAGAACCTTGATTTCAAAGGAGTGAATGCAGTGCTTAACAAGAAGAGCGGTTTCTTGGGTGTTTCAGGTGTATCGTCTGACGCGCGTGATATTGAGGGTGCTGCTGCAGAGGGCAACAAACGTGCTGCATTGGCAATGGAGATGTTCAAATATAGCGTATTGAAATATATAGGCTCATATGCTGCCGTTATGAATGGTGTAGACCTTATTGTATTTACTGGCGGTATTGGAGAGAATGATCCGTCGGTACGCCAATATATTGGAGAGAGAATTTCATATTTGGGTGCTGAGTTTGACCAGAGTGCAAATGACGGTTTGAGAGGCAAGGATGCAATCCTTACAAAAGAGGGCTCAAAGGTTGTAATTGCAGCTATCACAACAAATGAGGAGCTTGTAATTGCACGTGATACAATGAAATTGGCTAAATAGACAGTTTCCCTAACGACATAACAAAAAACAACAATTAATTTATTTGATATGATTACAAATTTTGACCAACTGTTTGATCATTTGAGATCAAAACCTAAAAAAAGATTGGCAGCTGCTTGGGCTGTAGATGACCATACTATTTGTGCTGTTGCTTTGGCTATCAAAGCTGGTATTGTTGACGGTACACTTGTAGGTGATGAGGATATGATTAAGGATGTATGTGCAAAAGAGAACATTGATCCTTCTATCTTCAGAATCGTTCACAATCCGAATGAGTTGAAATCAATTGCACAGGCAGTTGAGATGGTAAACAACGGTGAGGCTGATATTCTTATGAAGGGCCTTTGCAGCACCGACAAATATATGCGTGGTATATTGAACAAGGAGAAGGGCCTTCTTCCTCCTAAAGCTGTATTGAGCCACGTTGTGGTTATCCAAAACCCTAACTACCACAAATTGTTGATGGTTTCAGACATCGCAGTTATTCCTGCTCCTGATTTCAAACAGAAACTTGCTATGGTTCAGTATGTATCAAACACTGCTAAAGCATTTGGTATCGAGAAACCAAAAGTTGCTATGGTTGCTGCAACTGAGCAGATGTTGCAAGGTATGCCTGCATGTGTAGAGGCTGCTATGATTGCAAAGATGAGCGACAGAGGCCAGATCCCTGGCTGTGTTGTTGACGGTCCTTTGGCTATTGATGTTGCCCTATCTGCTGAGGCTGTGAAGATCAAGAAACTTGTCAGCGAGGTTGCAGGTGATGCAGATTGTCTTGTATTCCCTAGCATCGAGGCTGCAAACGTATTCTACAAAACAAATACACAGTTGATCCCTGGTACCAAAATGGCTGCTATGGTGGCTGGTGCAAAGGCTCCATGTGTACTTTCAAGTCGTGCCGACAGTGTTGATACCAAGTTGAACTCAATTGCTTTGGCTGCTGTTACTGCAAAATAATCAAACATTATCAGAATATGGCAAAATTGATACTTGCAATAAATCCCGGATCTACTTCAACAAAGATCTCGGTATATGAAGATAAGAAAGAGGTGTTCACAAAGACATTGAGGCACACCAACGAGGAGTTGGCTCCCTATAAAAATGTCATTGAGCAGCTTGATTTCAGAAAAGGGACAATCAAGGCAGCTTTGGAGGAGAACAATATTCCTTTGAAGTCTTTGGATGTCATTGTTGGACGTGGCGGTTTGGTAAAACCTATTCCATCTGGTGTTTATCAGGTTAATGATGCCATGATAAATGATATAAAGAGCGGAAAGAACGGTGAGCATGCAAGCAACCTTGGTGCTATTATCGCAAAAGATCTTGCAGCAGAGGTAGGCAATATCCCTGCTTTGATTGCAGATCCTGTTGTTGTTGACGAGTTGGCACCTGTTGCAAGAATTGCAGGTCATCCTGAGTTCCAGAGAATTTCAATTTTCCACGCCCTTAACCAGAAGGCAATTGCAAAATTGTATGCAAAGGAGCATGGCAAGAGATATGAAGATCTCAACATTATAGTTGCCCATTTGGGTGGCGGTGTATCTGTAGGTATCCACAACCATGGAAAAGTTGTTGATGTGAATGATGCCTTGAACGGTGAGGGACCTTTCTCTCCTGAGCGTTCTGGCGGACTTCCTGCAGCGCAGATTGTAAACATGTGCTTCGGCGGCAAATATACCGAGGCGGAGATCAGAAAAATGATCTCAGGCAAAGGCGGTGTTGTTGCCTATCTTGGCACAAACTCTTTCCAGGATGTTGAGAACGGTGTTGCAGCAGGAGATCCTAAAGCAACTCTTATCTCAGATGCATTTGCATACCAACTTTGCAAGGAGATTGGTGCTATGGCCACTGTAGTTGACGGTAAAGTTGATGCAATCATCATTACTGGTGGTATTGCTTACAACAAACCGTTGATGGAGCAGATCAAGTCAAAAGTTTCATTCATCGCTCCTGTTGAGATTTACGCAGGCGAGGATGAGATGGGAGCTTTGGCCGGCAACGGTCTTGCAGTTCTCACTGGCGAAGAGCAGGTAAAAGAGTACTAAAGAGTTTCGTAAAGATTAAGTTCCGGAGATACTCAATTCCGGTGCAGTATCTTAATATAACAGGGGGATATCACTTTAAAAGTGATGCCCTCTTTTTTATTTCAGTTGTACATAATAGTTCAATTTGCCGGTATCCTTAAAGAGTTCGGGATGCAGAAGTATTGCGAGATCCTGCAATATCAGATGAGGCTCAACAATACCTGTCTCCCAAAATGCGCTTCCGCCATTTGATGTTATGAGGGTGTTGTTGTATACTTTGCCTTGCTGGAATGATGGTATGTTTTTGTATAGCGGATTCTCATTGGCAAGTTCATGCATTGTATTTATGGCGTTCGTATGCAACCAGATGTCGGCCTGAAGGGCAATCTGGTACACCTGTTCAAAACTCATCTGGCTTGATAGGCTTTTTCCCTCTTTAGATCCAAGAATCATACCACCTGCATCTCGGACAAGTCTGCTGATGTAGTTCTCCTGGCCAGGAATCATCCAAATACCTTTGTATGGTGCATTGATCAGCACTTTAGTCCTTGCGGCGTCGTTGCCGATTGTGCCTGAAACCCTCTCTTTGGTCTGCAAATACTCTCTGCAAACAGAGTTGTATATGGAATCTGCCATCTCCTCTTTGCCGGTAAGCAGTCCGAAGAGTTTTATATATTCAAGTTTTCCTAAAGGATCGTTCTCAAGATATTCCCCAATGGTAAGCACCTTAATTCCGTACCTCTTCAAATTTTCTATATAAGAATTGCTGTTTCCTGCCACCCCGTATGCAATAACAACATCTGGTCTCAATGAGATTATTTTTTCATAATTTGGCAACTCCTCTGTTCCTATATCGGCAATTTTACCCTCTGCAATCAGTTCCTTTACCTTTTCATTTGTAATAAACCCAGTTCCTGATATTGCAGAAATGCTCTCATGTTCATTTAGAGAGGCCATCAGGGCAACATGTGAAGATGACATGCACACTACATTTTTTACGGGATAGGGTATTGCCCATTCATCCCCTTCAAGCAGAGAGAGAGAGTCCCGTGGTACAAGAGTGTATTTGTCAATTTTTTCTGCTCCATTCCAGAGATTCTTGACGATTATTGTTTTTATATCTCCCAGAGTATCTTCAATGGCGTAAAATTGTGCATAATCCATGCTGGTATTTATAGTTTGTACCGGTTTTACACCATCTTTTCCATTGTTTGTACAACTTGAAACAACAGCAGCCAATATTGGCAGCAATGCGCGTAGTATATTATTTATGCCTCTTGTTTTCATATTTTGAAATGCTTTTGATTCTGCGGATTCCGGCCTTTAAACTATAGTTATAAATTTAACGCTATGGTTTTCCGTTTTGCGCTGCTGCACTCTCTATTATGCAGTGGCGTTCTTTTTTGCATTGCAAAACTAACTTATTTCTCACTTTTTTCAATAAATTTTTCCTTTATTAATTTTTTCTTCCCGACAATAGAAAATTTATTTTACTTTGCATTATGATTTACACTCAACTGACAGTAATCGGAGGTGGTGCAGCCGGAATGTTTGCTGCAGCCACAGCTGCGGAGGCCGGCCTCAAGGTCATTCTACTGGAAAAGAATGCAAGGTGCGGACGTAAAATTGCCCTGACTGGCAAAGGCCGTTGCAATTTGACCAATACAAAACCTTGGGAAGAGTTTGCAACACATATCCACCCCAAGAATGTTTTCCTCAAAAATGCCTTTTATGCAATGAGCAACATCAAAGTGATGGAGTTCTTTGAGAGAATAGGTCTTCCTTTGACAGTTGAGAGAGGTGACAGGGTCTTTCCCCAGAGCATGAGAGCCCAGGATGTTACTGATGCGCTTTTGGCGTATCTCAAAAATTTGGGGGTAAAGGTCATTACTGAGGCTGAAGTTGATTCCATTTCAAAGACGGAAGGTGATCTAGAGGGCACTTCTCTTTTTTCTGTTGTTGACAAAAAGGGCAGGTCATACGCTTCACAATCCGTAATAATTGCTACCGGGGGCCTTTCATATCCAGTTACAGGTTCAACAGGCGACGGCTACAGGTTTGCCAGGGAGTTCGGTCATAAGGTTACCGGATGTTTCCCATCTCTGACAGCGGTTGTGCCTACAAGCTATTCCCAGCAGTATCACGGAATATCATTGAAAAATGTGGAGCTTACACTCTTTGTTAATGGTGATGAGGTTATGAGCCAGTTCGGCGACCTTGATTTTACAAATGGTGGCATTGAGGGACCGATTGGTTTTAAAATCAGCCGTAAAGCGGTGTATAACCTCATTAACGGACAGAAGGTGTCGGTTAAACTTGACCTAAAACCTGCCGTAACACTGGAACAGCTGGCAGGTAGAATTAAAAGGGAGATTGATCAGATGGCACCGGCTCTCAAATCAAGACTGAATACAGAGGGTGTAAAGGCGATCTCTTCAATACTGTTGCCCAAACTTATGCCCAAAGCACTTATAGCACCATTTGTCGCTGCCAACAATGGAATAACAGTTGCAACTCTTCCGCAAAAACTTAAAAACTGGAGTTTTCCAATCTCATCTTATGTTGGTTATGAGCGTTGTGTGGTAACTGCCGGTGGTGTCTCGCTCTCAGAAATATCGCAGAAGACCATGGAATCAAAATTCCATAAAGGGCTCTATTTTGCCGGTGAGGTGATTGATCTCGATGGAGATACCGGAGGATATAATCTGCAGATTGCCTTCTCTACAGCGGCATTGGCAGCTGTATCTGCTGCAAAAGCAATTTTATAGTGGGATTTGTATTCAGGCAGCCTATTTTATACGGAACTTCAATTCTCCAAACTCAATAGTGTCGCCAATTTGTACCGGTTGGTGCGGAGCTGTCTCAATTGCAATATAGTCTCCTGTTTTGAACGATGTGAGGCGTGAAACTGACTCTATCTTACGGTTGAACATTTCAAGTACTCTCTCCATCTGGTCTTGGGGTTCTGCAAACTCTGCTCCGCCAACGTTTGTGGCATTGCCGTTTATCTTAATGGTGCTCTGTTTGAGAATTTCAAGCGGAAATAGGCCGGTTTTGTAGAGCTGTGATACAAAGGTTGAGTTGTCAAGCGAGTTGGCCATCAGAAAACTTTCAGGGTGTTCTGCATCTATAAGTGACTTGGCTGTAAGATTAATGCCATATCCTACACTACTGTAATACCTTGATGCAAACTTTGACTGAACGGCCTTTCCTGCCTTGTCCATTCTTACATATAAAAATGGAGCAACAGTAATCTCTGTTATATCATCCGGGCAGAAATAGTCGTTACTATCCCTGTTCAAGGATATGTCCGGACGGACATAGAAGAGATTACTGTTGTATGTAGTTGTTGTTATATTCAACGTTCTATTTCATTTTTAGTTTTATCTCTGTGAGCACTTTTTTAGTGTCAAGAGTAAAATCTCCATTCATCATCCAAGAGTAGTAACTTGGCTCACTTCTGAGTACATCCTCTACAAGTTTGCCCTTGTGTTTGCCAAAGTTGAGTACAGGCTGCTCTTTGTCGTTGAGTACAATCCTTCCTGCATAGTCAAGGAACCTTGTACGGGTAGAGAACTCTGCAAGCATTGCAACATCGTTCTTGAGGGTCTCAGGGTATTTGTCAAGTTGAGCCTTGAGTATCTCGTAGGTTGCCAATGTGTCGGCCTCTGCACTATGTGCATTTTCAAGCTCCTTTTGGCAATAGAATTTATATGCTGCCGACAGTGTCCTCTGCTCCATCTTATGGAAGATATTTTGTACATCAACCAGATGGCGTTTCCTGAAATCAAATTCAACACCGGCCCTCAGGAACTCTTCAGCCAGTAGGGGTATGTCAAACTTGAGCGAATTATATCCGGCAATGTCGCATCCGGACATCCATTGTGCAAGGCTCTTGGCAATCTCCTTGAATTTCGGACAATCCTTCACATCTTCGTTTGAGATTCCATGTACAGCCTGAGCCTCGGGCGAAATGGGAATGGTGGGATTAAGTCTTCTTGTCTTGATCTCCTGATCACCGTTAGGCATAACTTTCACTGCACATATCTCTACAATCCTGTCGGTGGCTACATTTAATCCAGTGCTCTCAATATCAAAGAATAGCAGAGGATTCTTAAGATTCAACTGCATAATAGCGGATTTAATATTGATTCCTATATCTATTGGCTAATGCGCATTGGCATCAACAATGCACAGATCTCCTCATCAGGTTCACTTTGAACAGCCGGCTGGATGAGTGCAGCCCTATTAGGGTCTGCCAGTTTGATGCAAATCTGGTCATACGGAAGATTGCTCAGGATCTCATTCAAAAAGACCGCCTTGAAACCAATTTCCATTGGGGCACCATCATATTCGCAACTGATTCTCTCCTGTGCGCTCATTGAAAAATCAATATCCTGAGCTGAAATGACAATTGAGTTCTGGCTAAGTCTGAATATCAACTGTCCTGTAGCCTGGTTTGAACATACTGCAACACGTTTGCTGGCATTAAGAAGCTCACTTCTTCCAATTGTAACAATGTTGGTATTGTTTTTTGGAATAACGCTCCTGTACGCAGGATATGTACCGTCAACAAGGCGGCAAACCATCAGTGAGTTGTCAAATTTAAAATATGCGTTTTTCTTGTCAAATGATATTTCAACATCTGCTTCCGACAATTTCGCAAGATTGTTTTTGAGTATGTTGGCAGGCTTTTTTGGAAGTATGAATCCCTGAGTGCCGTTGCCTTTTACATCTGTACGAGTATAACATACAAGTTTATGCGCATTAGAGGCTACCATTGTTGTGCTTTCAGGTGTGATGTCAAAGAAGATACCGTTCATAACCGGTCTCAACTCTTCATCCGCTGTAGCGTAAATGGTGTTGTTGATGGCGTCTGACAGCACTTCAGCCTTGAATGTCAGGTTCACTGGCTCGCTCAATTGAGGCATCTGCGGATAATCCTCGGTAGAGAGATATGGGATCTGGGCACTTCCGCTCATCCACACAATATTTATAATACTTTTTTCAGGTTCTGTAGAGAACTCTATAGGTTGTGTAGGAAGTTCTTTAAGGGTGTCTGTAAGAAGTTTTGCAGGTACTGCTATCTCTCCTCCCTCAGAAACTTCATCAATGTTGATTATGGTCTTAAGAGTAGTCTCCGAATCAGAGGCTGTAACCGTTAGTGAATTGCCCTCCAATACAAATAGAAAGTTATCCAGAATAGGAAGTGCATTCTTTGATGCGATAACTCTTGAAACAGACAATAATCCTTGCAATAGGTCTGTACTTGATACAATAAACTTCATAATATGATATAATTTAGAATTACAAATGTAGCAATTTTTTGGCATATATTTTGAGTTTTGTCCAATTTAAATGTATATAAAATTGTAATGTTATGAAGCGTAATTTGATATGTATTGCAATAGCAGTCCTGCTCAGCACTTTAAGTGCAGTTCTGGTATCAAGATATTATATGACAAAAAGTCCGTATGTATATCATCAGGGAGAGACCACATACAAAAATGTGGATTTTTCTGGAGGGGTATTCCCCGATTTTACCTATGCTGCAGAGAACTCTGTGAATGGTGTTGTGCATGTGAAGGTGCTAAAACGTGAGGAGGCCCCTCGTGAGGCAACTATTCTCCAGCACTTTTTCGGATATGGTGTACCGCAGGCCTTGCCAAGGGAGAGTGTAAATTCCGGTTCAGGTGTAATTATTGCTCCCGACGGCTATATAGTTACCAATAACCATGTTGTTGAGGGTGCTTCCGAGATACTTGTTACCATGAACAACAACAAGAGTTTCAATGCCGAAATTGTTGGAGCTGATCCTGTGACAGACATTGCTTTGCTCAAGGTTGAAGGAGAAAATCTTCCGGTAATTCCTGTGGGAAGCTCAGATAGCCTCAGATTGGGAGAGTGGGTTCTGGCAATAGGAAGCCCGTTCAATTTGAAGAGTACAATCACAGCGGGAATTGTCAGTGCAAAGGGAAGGTCATTACCTGATATGTCAGGTGACTTCAAAATTGAATCTTTTATTCAGACCGATGCTGCTGTTAATCCTGGTAACAGTGGTGGCGCACTGGTCAACACAAGAGGTGAACTTATTGGTATAAATACAGCAATTGCTTCAAATACTGGTTCTTATACTGGTTATTCGTTTGCCGTTCCAACAGCAATTATGCAGAAAGTTGTGGCTGATATAAAAGAGTTCGGTTCTGTCCAGAGGGCAATTCTTGGCATTTCAATGCTGGAAATGACTGATAAGATTGCCGACAAGGTTGGAATGAAGGGAGAGTTTTTTGGTGTTTATGTTCATGATACTGAGAGAGGTGGAGCTGCCGATTTGTCGGGAATAAAGGCAGGCGATGTAATTATGTCAATTGACAGCGCAATAGTCTCAAGTCCATCTGACATTCAGGAGAAGATAAATGCTTTCAGACCGGGAGACTCCATTGTGGTATCGGTTTTCAGAAAAGGACAAAGGATTGATAAGGATGTAATCCTTCAAGGAAGGGAGAGTGGTGTTAAAGCCGTTATGAACGGCGATAAAGTCGAACTTATGGGTGCTGTGTTGGAGAAGGCTCCTCAGGAGATGCTTAAGAGGTTAAGGATTAGGCAAGGTGTATTGGTTTCATCTGTTGAAAAGGGTAAATTCAGAGAGGCCGGCATTAGGGAAAAATTGATCATTACTCACGTCAATCAGATTCCAGTCTCTACACCTGATGAGATTGTCCAGCTTGTTGGCAGGGCAAGAAGATCTGTACTTATTGAGGGTGTATATCCCAATGGCGCGGTATATTATTATGGAGTGGGCGTTTAAAATATTCCATCTAATTGGTGGAATATAAAAAAAAGTGTATTTTTGCGGGATAAATCGGCCGTATGAGACAATTAAAAATAACAAAATCAATTACAAACAGAGAGAGTGCATCTCTGGATAAATATCTTCAAGAAATTGGTAGAGAGGAACTTATAACAGTAGAGGATGAGGTGGAATTGGCCCAGCGTATCCGTAAGGGAGATCAGGAAGCGTTGGAGAAACTCACCAGGGCAAATCTGCGTTTTGTGGTTTCTGTTGCCAAACAGTATCAAAATCAGGGTCTGAGTCTTCCCGACCTTATCAATGAGGGAAACTTGGGTCTTATCAAAGCCGCTGAGAAGTTTGATGAGACAAGAGGTTTCAAATTCATCTCCTATGCTGTGTGGTGGATCCGTCAGTCAATTCTTCAGGCTTTGGCGGAGCAGTCACGTATTGTAAGATTGCCTTTGAACCAGGTTGGTTCCTTGAATAAAATCAATAAGGCATTGAGCAAGTTTGAGCAGGAGAATGAGCGTATGCCATCTCCGGATGAGCTTGCTGAGCTGTTGGACATTCCAAGAGAGAAGATTGCTGACACTTTGAGAGTCTCAGGCAGACATGTCTCTGTAGATGCTCCGTTTGTTGACGGCGAGGACAACAGCCTTCTTGATGTGCTTGTAAACTCTGATTCTCCCAATGCAGATAGGGGCCTTGTCAATGAATCCTTGAATAAGGAGATTGAGCGTGCTTTGTCTACTTTGACCGAGAGGGAGAGGGACATAGTAAAATATTTCTTTGGCATTGGTACTCAAGAGATGACACTTGAGGAGATTGGCGAGTATTTCGGTCTTACAAGAGAGAGGGTAAGGCAGATTAAGGAAAAGGCCATCAGACGTTTGCGTCACAGTGCAAGGAGCAAGCTGCTCAAGAGCTATTTGGGTTAGTCCCATTCCGGCAGTAATCACTTAAAAATCTATTAATATGAAAAAACAACTATTATCTCTACTATTGGCAGGGGTATGTGCTGTGTCGTGCAATAATGCCAAGACAGAGAATCCACTTTTGGCAGAGTGGAATACTCCTTATGGAATACCTCCTTTTGAACAGATAAAACCTGAGCATTACATGCCTGCATTCCTTGAGGCTATGGCACAGGAAAAGGCTGAAATTGATGCAATTGTAAACAATCCAGAGCCCCCTACATTTGAGAATACAATTGTTGCGTATGATAATGCCGGTGAGTTGTTGAACCGCATCTCTGCTGTCTTCAGCAGCGACAATGGTGTAAACTCAAATGACCAGTTGAGAGCTATTGCAAAGGAGTTGTCTCCTCTTACAAGTGCCCACAGCAGTGAAATTAGCCTTAATGACGGACTGTTTCAGAGGGTAAAGGCTGTATATGAAAAGAGGGATTCTTTGAATTTGAGAGCTGACCAGATGCGTCTTCTTACTGAGATGTATAAAGGATTTGAGAGGAATGGTGCAAATTTGTCGGCAGAAAAGAAAGAGGAGTTGAAGAGTGTTAATGCAGAGTTGGCAGCATTGCAGCTCGCATTCGGACAGAATCTTTTGCAGGAGACTGCTGCATTCAAACTTGTCATTGACAAGGAGGAGGATTTGGCTGGTCTTACAGCAAATCAGATTGCAGAAGCAGCTTCAAGGGCAGAAAAGGCCGGTATGGCAGGCAAATGGGTATTTGGTCTTGACAATCCGAGTGTAATGCCATTCCTTGCCAATGCTGATAACAGGGAGTTGCGTAAGCAGATCCTTGAGGCATACCTTAACAGAGGTAACAACGGCAATGCTCAAGATAATAATGAGGTTATCAGGAAACTTGTTGAATTGCGTCTGAAAAAGGCTCAGATTATGGGTTGTGAGAATTATGCACAGTTTGCTCTTGGCAACAGAATGGCAAAGAGTGAAGAGGCTGTGTATAATCTTTTGGATCAGATTTGGGAGCCTGCATTGAAGGTTGCAAAGCAGGAGGCCGAGCAGATGCAGCAATATATGAAGAGAGAGGGGTTGAATGAGGAGCTTAAGGCGTGGGACTGGAGATATTATGCACAGAAGGTGAAGGCTGAACTTTACAATCTTGATGAGGCTGCGATGGCTCCATATTTCCAGCTTGAGAATGTATTTCAGGGTATATTCCATGTGGCAAACAAGTTATATGGCTACTCATTCAACAAATTGGAGAATGTTCCGCTTCCAAGCAGTGAGGCTGTAGCATATGAGGTGTTGAACAGGGATGGCGGAAAGCAGGGTGTTGTATTTTTTGATATGTTTGCACGTCCTGGAGCAAAAAGGGGAGGTGCATGGTGCAGCACATTCAAGGGTCAGACTTACGAAGATGGCAAGAGGGTAGGACCGATTGTAACAATTGTTGGAAACTTCACCCGTCCGGTAGGGGATGAGCCTGCACTTCTTTCAATTGATGAGGTTGAGACAATGTTCCATGAGTTCGGTCATGGTATTGACAATTTGTCCAAAGATGTCAAGTATAACGGATTGAGAGGTTATCCGCGTGATTTTGTTGAGCTTCATTCGCAGTTGAATGAGCATTGGGCATTTGAGCCTGAGGTTCTAAAGGTTTATGCAAAACATTATAAGACAGGTGAGGTGATTCCATCGGAGTTGGTAGAGAAGATGGATAAATCAGGCAAGTATGGTCAAGGCTTTGCAACAACAGAGTATCTTGCCGCTTCATATCTTGATATGGATTTCCATGTTCTCAAGTCTATTCCAGAGAATTTGAACATATCTGAATTTGAGACCAGAACTCTCTCGGAGAGAGGACTCATCAGACAGATTCCGTCAAGGTACAAGAGCCAGTACTTCAACCATACCTTCGGAGGTGGATACACTGCAGGATACTACAGCTACATCTGGGCTGAGGTTCTTGATGCTGATGCCTTTGAAGCTTTCAAGAATACAGGTGACATCTTTAACCAGGAGGTTGCTGCAAAATATTTAAATGAGCTGCTCAAACGTGCCGGTGAAGATGATGCTATGACACTTTATGTCAATTTCAGAGGTCAGGAGCCGGGTATTGAGCCACTTTTGAAGAATAGAGGTTTGAAATAATAATTGGTTAAAATAGATAATTATGGGTGATATACTTCTTGCCATATCCAATGGCATAACTGCAGTAAGTGATTTTGTATGTGGGTATCCACTCTTTACACTGCTTGTAGGTGGAGGATTGTTCTTCCTGTTATATTCTGGCTTTGTCCCTTTGAGATATTATGGAAGGGCTATAAAGTCGTTGAAATCAGAGGATGATAAAGCTGAGGGACAGATAAGTTCCTTTGAAGCTTTGGCAAGTGCCATTGCTGCAACTGTCGGTATGGGTAACATTGCCGGTGTTGCAATTGCCTTGTCTATAGGTGGTCCCGGTGCCATTTTCTGGATGTGGGTAAGTTCTGTTTTGGGTATGGCTACAAAGTTCTTTGAGGGTACACTTGCTGTTATGTATAAGGGCAAGGATGATACCGGCGAGGTTCAAGGTGGCCCAATGTATATGATATTGTCGGGATTAGGCCCTAAATGGAAGCCTATGGCTGTATTTTTCTCTATATTCGGTCTTATAGGTACTCTTTGTATAATGCAGGCAAACCAGTTTACAGAGGCTATTACAACAGTATTTTTCACACCTGAGCAGAATACGCTCACACTAAGATTTATTATTGGAGTGATTATATGTGTAATTGTTGCTTGTGTCATTTTGGGCGGTATAAAGAGAATATCAAAGGTTGCGACAAAGGTTGTACCTGCTATGGTCATAATGTATTTCCTTTTGGTGCTCTACATTATTTTTACCAACCTTGGTGAGGTTCCTGGTGTATTTTCTGCAATCTTTACCGATGCCTTTACTGTGAAGGCAGGTGTTGGTGGCGGTATTGGAGCATTGGTATCAATTGCACTTATTGGTATCAGACGTGCGGCATTGGTTAATGAGGCAGGTGTTGGTACCGCTTCAATGATGCATGGTGCATCAAAGAATAATGAGCCGGTTAAAGAGGGTCTTGTTGCCATGATTGGTCCATCAATTGATTCAGGACTTGTATGTACTTTGACAGCAATTGCAATTCTTATCCAAAGGGATGTATTGCCTTTGGGTGACGGTATTAGCGGATCAATCGCCGGTTTGAGTGTTGCACTTCAGGCTTTTGATGCTTCAATCCCTGGTTTGGGCAAGTATTTCTTGCTTATTATGCTCTTCTTCTTTGCATTTTCAACAATGTTCTCATATTCATATTATGGACAGAAGTGTACTGGATTTTTGTTTGGAGCGAAGTATTCAAAATATTATAACTTCTTCTTCCTTATAATGCTGGTTGTTGCTGCCATGATTCCGCTTAAGGCTGCTGTGGGTTTGATTGACCTGGCTTATGCCCTTATGGCTTTCCCTACAATGATTACATTGTTTATTCTTGCACCTAAGGTTAAGGCTGCAATGAAGGTCTATTTTGCAAAAGAAAAATAGTTGTTTAACAGATTGATTACAGTTTATTGAGATTAGTCAGATGAATCCTGAAATTTTTATATTTGAAAAGGCCAAAGCTGCAATAAAGGAGCTTTATGGTGCGGATGTGAATGAAAAGATGATACAGACTCAGGCCACAAGGAAGGAGTTTGTAGGTGATATAACACTGGTTACTTTTCCATTGTTGAAGACAAGCAAGAAATCTCCTGAAATTACTGCTCAGGAGATTGGAGAGTGGTTGAAGGCGAATTCGGTTGAGATTGAGTCATTCAATGTGATCAAAGGTTTTCTTAACATAAAGTTTTCACAGTGGTTCTGGCAGGGTGTATTTATTGAGATGGAAACTGCTGAGGATTTTGGCCAGCTTGCTCCGTCGGGAAAAACAATAATGGTTGAGTACTCATCTCCAAATACAAACAAACCGCTCCATCTTGGCCATATCAGAAACAACCTGTTGGGCTGGTCTGTCTCAAAGCTTCTTGAGGCAAATGGTCACAAAGTATTAAAGGTTAATCTTGTAAATGACAGAGGTATCCACATTTGCAAGTCGATGTTGGCATGGTTGCTTATGGGTAACGGTGAGACTCCGGAGAGTTCAGGCATGAAGGGTGACCATCTTGTCGGCAAATATTATGTGGCATTCAGCAATGAACTCAAACGTCAGACAAAAGAGATTGCTGCCCAGGAGAATATTTCTGAGGATGAGGCTGAGAAAAAGGCACCTATCCTCAAAGAGGCTCAGGCTATGCTTCTAAAATGGGAGAATGGAGATAAAGAGGTTGTAGCTTTGTGGGAGAAGATGAACGGATGGGTATATGACGGATTTGCACAGACCTACAAAAGACTTGGAATTGAGTTTGACAGAACATATTATGAATCACAGACATATCTTTTGGGAAAAGCACTTGTTCAGGAGGGGTTGAAGAACAATATCTTTGAAACTCATGAAGATAATTCAGTATGGTGTGATCTTGAGGGTGATGGTCTTGACAAGAAACTTTTGTTGAGGGGTGACGGTACATCTGTATATATGACCCAGGATTTGGGAACTGCCCACCAGAGGTTCTCTGAGTACAAACTTGACGAGCATATCTATGTGGTAGGAAATGAGCAGAATTACCATTTCCAGGTTTTGAAGCTTATACTCAAGAAACTTGGCTTTGACTGGTCAGATTCAATTTACCATCTTTCATATGGAATGGTAGAGTTGCCTGAGGGAAAGATGAAGTCACGTGAGGGTACTGTGGTGGATGCCGATGATCTTGTTGAGAAGATGTATCAGACTGCTAAGGAGACCTCTCTGGAACTTGGCAAGTTGGGAGATATGGGCGCCGATGAGCAGGAGGCATTGTTTGAGATGTTGGGCTTGGGTGCATTGAAGTATTTCATCATTAAGGTTGATCCTAAAAAGACCATGCTCTTTGACCCTAAGGAATCAATTGATTTCAACGGTAATACAGGTCCTTTCATCCAGTATACTCATGCTCGTATCAAATCAATTTTGAGAAGGGCTGCGGCTGAGGGGTATCAGAAGAGAGTAATAGATTCAGAAACAGTTAAAAACAGTACATCTGAGACTCTTTTGCCAAAAGAGATAGAGATAATCAAGTTACTCAATACCTTCCCGACAATAATCAAGGAGGCCGGTGATGCACACTCTCCGGCAGTTGTGGCAAACTATGCGTATGAGCTTGCTAAAGAGTTCAACCAGTATTATCACGATGTTACCATTCTCAAAGAGGAGAATGCATCACTAAGAGACCAGAGACTTGCGTTGATAGACCTCATAGCGAGGGTTCTGGTTAAGGCTATGGGTATTTTGGGTATAACTTTGCCTGAGAGAATGTAGTTTATGGCCAGGGAACAGAGCAGGTTTTTGCCAACCTCACAGAAGGAGATGGCCGCATTGGGATGGCAAAATGTTGATATTGTCCTTTTCACTGGTGATGCCTATATAGATCATCCCGCTTTTGGTACTGCGGTCATTGCGCGTGTGCTGGAGCGGGAGGGTTATAGGGTTGCGGTTGTTCCGCAGCCGAACTGGAGGGATGACCTGCGCGATTTCAAGAAGATGGGCAGGCCTCGTCTCTTTTTTGGCGTGAATTCAGGTGCAATGGATTCGATGGTTAACCATTACACCGCAGCAAAGAGGTTAAGAAGCAATGATGCATATACTCCTAATGGTACACCATCACAAAGGCCTGACTATGCTGTTAAGGTTTATACCAATATTCTTAAGGAGCTGTACCCTGATGTTCCAGTCGTGATAGGAGGAATTGAGGCCTCTTTGCGCCGTTTTGCACATTATGATTACTGGCAGGACAAACTTCTTCCATCAATACTTGTCGATAGCAAGGCAGACTATTTGATATACGGTATGGGGGAGAAGAGCATAGTGGAGCTCGCATCATTTATCAAGAGGCACCATTCTGCACTTAAGGGTGTGGATTCTGTTGCACGTGAGAGTGCCGAAGTTGAACTCGAGAAGTTGAGGCAGGTGGCATGGCTCAGCAGCAACAGACCGCAACAGAGGCCAGGACGGATCATACTGCGTCCTTTCAAGGAACTGTTGAAGGATAAAAAGGCTTTTGTCGAGAATTTTAACATTATAGAGACTGAGGCAAATAGAGTAAACTCATCCCAACTTGTTGAACCTGTAGATAACGGAATGTATGTTTATGTGAATCCTCCGCAACCTCTGCTTACATCAGAGGAGTTGGACTCATATTATGCTCTGCCATATACAAAATTGCCTCATCCTAGATACAAGGATAAGCATATTCCGGCATACGAGATGATCAAATACTCCATTACAACCCACCGTGGGTGTGTTGGAGGGTGCAGTTTCTGCACAATTGCAGCACATCAGGGCAAACATATCCAGAGCAGAAGTGAGGAGTCAATCCTTATGGAGATTGAAAAACTTGCCGCCATGCCCGGTTTTTCCGGCAATCTATCAGATGTTGGTGCTCCTACTGCAAATATGTATGGTATGGGAGGTATGGATGAGACAGTCTGCGGAAAGTGTTTCAGAAAATCTTGTCTTTTCCCTAAGGTTTGTCCTAACCTCAGACACAGCCATTGGCGTCTGTTGAAGCTCTACGAAAAGATAAGGAAAATACACGGTATAAGACATGCCTATATAGGTAGTGGAATAAGATATGACCTTTTTCTTGATGAAAAGGGATTTCTTGATAACTCTTCAGAAAAGTATCTTAAGGAACTTATAGTAAATCATACAAGTGGCAGACTTAAGGTAGCTCCTGAGCATACGCAGGATTCTGTACTCAAACAGATGAACAAGCCCTCATTCAAGTTGTTCGAGACTCTGAAACGTGAATTTGACAAGGTTGTAAGGAGCAATAGGGTCAAGTGTGAACTTGTTCCGTACTTCATATCTTCGCATCCGGGCTGTTCAATCAAGGAGATGGAGCTATTGTCTCAAAAAGCCATTTTAAAGGGTGTGTACATGGACCAGGTGCAGGATTTTACTCCTACTCCAATGACAAAATCCTCAGTATCATATTATTCAGGATTGGATCCTAAAACACTTCAGCCGATATTTGTAGAGAAGAACCCGCAGGGCAAAAAGTTGCAGAAATCATATTTTTTCAAGAAGTGAAAAAAAAAGGTTGTATTTGAAAAAATTGTATTATAATTGCACAGAAAATAATTGTATCTAATCACCTATGGAGAAGAAAAACAATACACAGGAATCAACCAGAGCAAGCAGAATAGCTGCAAGACAGCAGAAAAAGAGAGCGGTTGTCAGTTATGCCAATATGTCACCGGAGTTGGCAAATGCGTTTAAGGAGAAATATCCTAAAGGTTATGCAGATTATATGGGAGATATCTTCAAAGTTGATAAGCCTGATGGAACTTTCTTTTATGCAATTTCACTTGAGATTCCCGAGGCGATATATCTTATAAAGATTGATGTGAAGATTGATGATTATGAGGATGTGGAGAATGGAATTTTTGGAGATGCAGATGTGGATGCTGATGGTGGTACCGATGGTGATACATTCCCAGACAATGATGGAGGTAATTTTGCCGCAGAGGATGATTCAGACGAATAATTTGGACAGAACATGATAAATGGAGCAGCCCCTTTGGCTGCTCTTTTGTTTTTTTTAGTATATTCGCACAGAATTTTTAGCTGATTGTTATGCAAACATCCCCCAAAATTGCATTTTTAAACAAATATGTATCACTACTCAAAAAGTCTGCTGGACGGATGAAGGAGGACAGACTCCTTTTGATTCTTGCAGTGGTAGTTGGTTTGGGCAGCGGTTTTGCCGCTGTCTTTCTTAAGAATATGATCCATTTTTTCCAGTGGATACTTACGGGATGGTTCAATACCCCTGCTGACAGCATTCTATACATCCTTTATCCAGGCTTGGGTATGCTAATGGCAATGCTCTTTGTAAAGTATATAATCAAGGATAATATTGGTCATGGGGTTACCAAGGTACTGCTGGCTGTCTCAAAGAATGAATCCAAGATAAAGAGCCATAACATGTGGTCATCACTAGTTGCAAGCTCGGCCACTATCGGTTTTGGAGGTTCTGTTGGAGCAGAGGCGCCAATTGTCTATACTGGGGCTGCAATCGGCTCTAATGTTGCCCGATTCATGGGATTGTCATACAAGAATATGACAATTCTGTTGGGCTGTGGTGCTGCAGGTGCGGTGGCCGGCATCTTCAAGGCCCCTATGGCTGGAGTCCTCTTTACTCTTGAGATTCTCCTGTTCAATATGTCAATGACATCATTGTTGCCTTTTGTTTTGTCATCAATAACAGCAACAACCGTTTCATACCTTTTCCTTGGAGAGACTGTGGCATTCCCAAATACAATTTCTCCATTTGTAATAGGAAATCTTCCCTTTTATGTGATGTTCGGTATTATTTGTGGATTTGGTTCTCTATATTTTACCAGAACTACATTGAAGCTGGAGGATAAGATCAAATCAATTGTAAGTCCGTATAAACGCTGGTTCATATGTGCGGCATCATTAGGTTTGCTCATCTTTATTTTTCCACCGCTATATGGCGAGGGTTATGACGTTCTTACTTCACTTTTGAATCATCATGCGGTAGATGCAATCGGCACGTCATTTTTTACCAAGTATCTGATCAAACCTTGGGTAATGCCTCTATTTTTCCTTATGGTCTTTATTACCAAAGTATTTTCCATGTCATTTACTAATGCAGGAGGCGGTGTGGGAGGAACTTTTGGACCAACTCTATTTATGGGTGGACTGTTGGGTTTTGTTGTTGCAAGGTGTGTAAATGTGTCAGGATACATAATATTGCCTGAGACAAATTTTGTGCTTGTGGGTATGGCAGGTCTGATGGCTGGTGTAATGCAGGCTCCATTGACTGCAATATTCCTGATTGCGGAGATCACCGGCGGATATTCGTTGCTGATGCCTTTGATTATTACCTCTGCAATCTCTTTTGCGACTATCAGGATATTTGAGCCATACTCAATTTATACAAAACGTATAGCAAAACAGGGGGCACTTCTTACTCATGATTCTGACCAGGCGGTTCTTACACTACTAAAAACAAATGATTTGGTGGAGAATGACTTTGCACCGGTAAAGGTTGAGGATTCCTTGAGAGAACTTACCAAAGTTGTTGCACATTCTCACAGAAATATCTTTCCAGTAGTGGATGATGACAATATTGTTCAGGGTATACTCTATCTTGATGATATCAGGGAGGTTATGTTTGATGTAGCCAAATATGACAATACTTATGTATATACCTATATGCATGAGGCTCCTGATTTTGTCTATAATAATGAGAGTATGGAGAGTGTAATGCAGAAGTTTGAATATACCGGAGCCTGGAATCTGCCTGTGATTTCTGAAGAGAAAAAGTATCTGGGTTTTGTATCCAAATCAAAAATATTCTCCGCATATAGGGAACAGCTGCAACAGGTGTCTCATGATTAATGGCCTTGGGCTTAATTTAATCTTCAATTTATATGATAAATCCAATATATATCAATTATATAGCATCTGCTATTGGCGTAAAGGAGTGGCAGGTTGAACATTGTGTTGAGCTCTTTGAAGAGGGTGCTACGGTGCCGTTCATAAGCAGATACAGAAAGGAGAGGACCGGAGCTCTTGACGAGGTTCAAGTTGCAGAAATCAAATTCCATTATCAGAAGTTTCTTGATCTGGACAAAAGAAAGCAGTCTGTTCTCTCAAGCATTGCCGAGCAGGGAAAACTTACTTCAGAACTTGAGGCAATGGTTGCTGATTGTGTAGAACTTCAAACTCTTGAAGATCTTTATCTGCCATACAAACCAAAGAGACGCACGAGAGCCGCTATAGCTAAAGAGAAGGGGCTCGAGCCTCTTGCCCAAAAGATGATGACTCTCAATGTGGAGAGGTTTGTTGACTTTGTTAACGGCTTTGTCAATGACAAGGTCAAGGATGCAGAAGAGGCATTGCAAGGTGCCAGAGACATTATTGCAGAAGCTATTGCCGACAGGCAGGATGTGAGACAAGAGCTGCGTACATACTATACCAGGAGCGCAAAGGTACAGGCCAAACTTGCAAAAGGAAAGAGCGAGGATGACGCTGAGAAGTTCAGTAACTATTTCAATTACTGTGAGGATATTTCACGAATGCCCTCGCATAGGGTTCTTGCTGTTTTAAGAGGTGTAGAGGAGGGAATGTTGTCGGTGAAGCTGGAGGTAGATGATGATATACCGGCCAAAATAATATCAAGACTTTTTTATAAAGGAAGCAGGTGCAGTTCTTTCCAATTGTATGAGCAGTTGCAGGCGGCTATTGCAGATTCGTATAAAAGACTTTTGCATCCATCCATTGAGAATGAGGCAATAAGGATGGCAAAGGAGAAGGCTGACCTTGACTCCATAAAGGTCTTTGGTGAAAATCTCAGACAGCTGCTTCTTGCACCTCCGGTTGGCCAGAAGAGAACATTGGCTCTTGATCCAGGGTTCAGGACCGGATGTAAGGTGGTGTGTCTTGATGAACAGGGCGCTTTGTTACATAACGATACAATATATCCTCATCCTCCTGTAAATGAGAAGATAATGGCAATGAAGAAACTCTCCAACATGGTTGAGTCATATAAAATAGAGGTTATTGCTATTGGTAATGGTACTGCAAGTAGAGAGACTGAGGCTTTTATAAAACGTCTTTCGTTTCCACATCCGGTAAAGGTGTACTCCGTAAGTGAAGATGGCGCATCTATATATTCGGCATCATCTGTAGCCCGTGAGGAGTTCCCTCAATATGACGTAACTGTAAGAGGTGCTGTTTCAATAGGCCGTCGCCTGATGGATCCGCTTGCTGAGCTTGTAAAGATAGATCCCAAGTCATTGGGAATAGGACAATACCAGCATGATGTAGACCAGTCATTGCTAAAGGAGAAGCTTGATGATGTTGTTGTAAGTTGTGTAAATAGTGTTGGTGTAAATTTGAATACAGCCAGCAAACATCTGCTCTCGTATATATCCGGCATTGGACCCGCCATTGCGCAGAATATTGTTGATTATAGGGATGTCAATGGCGCATTTACTTCAAGAACCCAGCTGCTTAAGGTCAAGAGACTGGGAGAGAAGGTGTATGAGCAGGCTGCAGGTTTCTTGAGAATTCCAGGTGCGGAAAATCCACTTGATAACTCCGCTGTTCATCCGGAACGGTATGCATTGGTCTCAAAGATGGCAGATTCTGTAAATGTTCCTCTCTCTGAACTTATTGGAAATAGGGAAAAGGTAGAGTCTATTGATATAAAGAGATTTGTTTCTGATGATGTCGGACTGCCTACTCTTAATGATATAATTCAGGAACTTGCCAAGCCTGGCCGTGATCCAAGAACTGGCATTAAGGTGTTGGAGTTTTCAAACGAGATCTTCAGCATCGAAGATGTCAAGTCCGGAATGGAACTTCCAGGAATTATAACTAATATTACCAATTTCGGGGCATTCGTTGATATTGGTATAAAGCAGAATGGCCTTATACACATCTCCAATATGTGTGACCGATTTATATCAAATCCGTCTGAAGTTGTAAAACTTCACCAGCATGTTAAGGTAAAGGTTCTGGAGGTGGATTTGAAGAGGCAGAGAATACAGTTGAAGTTGTTATAGCATTATGATGGGGCGGTATATGCTGCCCATCTCTATTTTATCTCCTTTTGTGCAAGAATTACTCCTGCAATTACTATGGCAATACCTGCTATCCTTATTCCCGACAACTCTTCTTGTCCCAAAGCAAATGCCCCTACAGCTGATACTGCAGGAATTAGTGCCGAGAATATATTTGTTCTTGTTATACCGAGTTTCCCGATGGAAGAGATCCACAGTCCGAAGCATAGGCATGAACAGAGTACAGCCAGACTCAACAGCGGTAACAGAATTTCATAGGTAAATAGCTTTGGAGTTACACCCTCGAGACCGAACATCAGAAAGAAAGGCAGGAAGAGTATGGCTCCAATTACAAACTGATATGTTGTAATGGTGATTGTATTGTATTTTCCGGTCAGTCTCTTCACCACCATAGAGTAGCCGATGCTGGCGCATACTGCAACAAATAAAAGGGCTATTCCGTATGCATGTTCAATACTGATGTTTCCCTCCTGGGAAACGACCATCACAATACCGGGTAGTGTAAGCAAGATACCAGATACCTTGTATTTGTTGAAAGGAATTTTCCATACGATCCGCTCAACTATCAGGCAAAATACAGGTATTGTTGCAATTATTACTGCAGCAATTGTTGCAGAACCAGTTGCGAGCATACCATAGGTCTCTCCAAGAAAGTATATGAAGGGTTCGCAGAATGCCATAAGTCCCATCCACGCCATATCTTTTGCCGTTACCTTCTGCAATTTTCCGATAGCTTTGGAGACTGTAAGCAGTAGAATACCTGCAATAGCAAGTCTTATAAAGAGATATGTAAATACGGGAATGTCATTGATAAGAAGACTGTTAGTCCATACAAATGAGAAACCCCATAGCACTATTGCAGTCGTTGCAGCCAGATAGGTCGACGAATATATCTTTTTTCCGGCCATTCTAATTTCTGTCAAAAAGAAGTCTCATACTGTTTTTCTCTCCTGTGAGGCACCCATTTTTCACAACTTGACATCCATTTACAAAGGTATGTATTATTGATGCAGTGAATGTGTGGCCACAGAATGGACTCCATCCGCATTTATATGCAGGAGAAGCGGCAGAAGTACTGTCGGGAAGAGACGTGTCTACCAGAACGAGGTCTGCGTAATATCCCTCTCTGATAAAACCTCTTTTTCTTATGTTGAAGCATCGGGCTGGACCGTGGCTCATCTTCTGGACTACATCTTCAATTGTGAAGATACCCTTTGAGGCAAGTTCGAGCATTACCTGAAGGCTATGTTGCACCAATGGCAGACCGCTTGGAGCCTTTGTGTAGGGCTGTTGTTTCTCTTCAAACAGGTGTGGGGCATGGTCTGTGGCCACAACATCTATGGTTCCATCTTTTACAGCCTTACGGATAGCCAACATGTCAGCCTCCTCTTTTATGGCAGGGTTGCATTTCATTCTTGAACCATATTGGGGATACTCCTTGCTGTTGAACCACATGTAGTGGACGCATACCTCTCCGCTGATTTTTGGATTGCTTTTTTGAGCCTCTTTTATCATCTCAATCTCATCTGCAGTACTCAAGTGAAGTATATGTAGCTGTGAGGAGTTTTTTACAGCCAGATCCAGCGCTTTGGCAGAGCACTTTATACATGCCTCGCGGCTCCTTATCAGGGGATGCATTTCAAAAGGAATCTCATCTCCGTATCTCTCAGTGTAAAGCGCGCTGTTCTCCTTTATTGTCTGTTCATCTTCGCAATGAGTTGCTATCAGTACGGGTGATTCCCTGAATATAGCCTCCAATGTCGAGGAATCATTTACCAGCATATTTCCTGTAGAGGATCCCATAAAGACCTTTACACCGCAAATTTTATCTTTTTCAATACTCTTTATCTCCTGAAGATTGTCATTTGTAGCTCCCAAATAGAATGAGTAGTTGGCATAAGAGTTTTTGGCGGCATTTGAATATTTGCCTTCTAGAGCCGATAGTGTTACAGTTGGCGGATTATTGTTGGGCATATCCATAAATGAGGTTACACCGCCGAGTACTGCCGCCTTGCTTTCACTCTCAACTGTAGCTTTTGCGGTATTTCCCGGCTCTCTGAAGTGAACCTGGTCATCGATTACACCTGGAAGTATATGTAGCCCCGTTGCATCAATAATTCTGCACCCGCTTTCAGATATGCGCTTCTCCAGCTCTTCAACAGTTTTGTTGTACTCCTCTTCACCGACAAATTCGCTTGTAAGAATCACCTTTTCAATAATATCACCATTAATCAAAAGGCTACCTTTACAAGATAGCCCCTCATTAACAACTGTTCCGTTTTTTATAAGTATTGCCATTATAAACTGTTTTTCAATGGAATTTACTCTTTGATCTTGTCGTTTTGTCCAAAATTCATTGCTTGGTCCAATTCACTTCGTTTCGGGACTATTCAACTTTGCGTGGTCTGATCTTTCTGAACTTCATCTTTAGTACGCCCCAAAAGGCCTCTCCGAAAATGCCCGAACTCATTTTGGAAGTACCCTCTCTTCTGTCGATGAAAATGATAGGCACCTCCTGAATCTTGTAACCCAGTTTATATGCATTGTATTTCATTTCAATCTGGAACCCATATCCTCTCATCTGTATTCTGTCGAGGTCGATGGCATTTAAAAGCTCCTTTGTATAACATTTATATCCTGCAGTGCAGTCATATATCTTCATTCCAAGCACTGTCCTTACATAAGTAGATGCATAATATGACATTATTACCCTCCCGATAGGCCAGTTTACAACACTTATTCCTTTGCAATATCTTGATCCTATAGCCAGGTGTGCCCCCTCTTTTGCGCATGCATTATATAACCTGGGCAGATCATCAGGGTTGTGTGAAAAATCTGCATCCATTTCAAATATATAGTCATAGTTGTGCTCCAATGCCCATTTGAAACCTGTAAGGTATGCTGTTCCCAGTCCCAATTTGCCTTTTCTTTCCAATAGGTGCAGACTCTCTGTGAACTCTTTCTGAAGATTTTTGATTATTTGTCCGGTTCCGTCAGGAGAGCCGTCATCAATAATGAGTATATGAAATTTCTCAGGCAAAGAAAAGACCTTACGGACCATCTTTTCAATATTCTCCTTCTCGTTATAGGTAGGAATGATAATTACTGCGTCAGACATCTTATATATATATGTATATGTAGTTTTCTCAATATACGTATACTCTGCATATCTTGCCAAATAAATCTCAATTGATAACAGTGTATAGACTACGATCTGTATATACGATATGCAATCATACGTAATTTAACTTTCAAAGATAAAAAACATTTTTATAACATTTACCCTAAATGGAGCAAAATACCCTTTTTTGTTCTTACTTTACCATATAGATTCCATTTTACTTTCTCCCGATAATTTTTCGCTCAACTATATTTTATCTCTATTCATTATTCCGTTTCCTTGGCTCATTTTCCTCTTTTGGATATAACAGCATTTATTTGATTTCATGAGCCTGGCAGTGGAATTCTATTATCCCAGATATGCCTTCAATTTATTTTGAAAAAAGTTTACAAAAAGTTACAGATTGTAATGTTTCTGTAATTTCCT